>SLDS01000008.1 GCA_007125175.1 Flavobacteriales bacterium | reverse complement strand
TTATTTATCTGAATTACAGATAAATATACTAAGAAGCACCCTGTCTCACAAGGATTAATAACCTTAATATCATATAGTTATTAAATTTTTCTTGTTGAAAAAGTTAAATGCGTTTGCCCTGGGCGAAAGCCCCGAAGCAGGCTCAATTAAGGAGAATCTGATACCAAGACAAAATCCGGGCGGTGGAAAATGCAAACCTGAATGGATCAAAAATCTCCAATGATGATTCATGATATCTTCTCTGACCAACAGTTCACGAAGGCACCCATTCCTCCGGCAGCTTTGTCTCGAGAAACAGGTTTAGAATGGCAATCTGGTTAGCCTGATAATCAGCACTTCGCAATGTACAAAAAGATGGGGATTACCAAAATCAAGATTTTGGCAATAATTGCAGTTCTAAAGGGCGCAAAATGGACAGAAAGCGGGATGCTTGCACTTAGGGAAGCCGCAATCGAAGAGATTTTACTGTTTCATCAACAGTCGTTTGCATGCGCCCAGTAGCCTGATGGGGCAGGTAGGCTATGATCTTAAAAAACTGATCTTCCCAAATGAAAAAGTAGGCGTAAATCAAGTATTTGGAGCCATCACGACTGCCACTTATCACCGCCTGCCGTGCTTCGGAACCACCGATGTTCAGACTATCTTCGCGGAGCAGCTCAAAGCCGCTATATTCCGATTGCAGTCTGCCCTCCACCTCTCCGATGTAGCATTCATCAAGGTGCTCACACATGCCATCGAAGTAGGTCAGACTGATCTGCGCCTTTCTGTCGGGACTGAGTATGTAGTGGTAGTAATCGTCGTCCTGTTGTACCCAGCCTTCCGGCAAAATGTAGGAAAAGACAAGGTCGGCATCTTTGACTGCAAAGCGTTCTTGGGCAAGCGAAGGGCTTATAAAAAGTACCGAGGCAAGCGCGGAAGAAAAGAGGACTGAGAGGAAAGAAGTAATGCTCATGCCTGCAAAGAAGCTAAAAATGTGCCATGCTTTGATGCGCAAATGCGGCGTACTTATCGCACAGTTCAGGAGGCGGGCTCATGGGCAAATTTGAATACTGTGCTACTGCGGTAGGGCTGCCCGGGCCCCGCAATCTGCATAGGAAAGGAAGGCGTATTCACCGCGTTGGGGTAGCCTTGGGTTTCAAAACAAAAAGCCGAACGAAATCCGTAATAGCTTTCTCCTTTGCCCTTGATAGTCCCATCCAAAAAATTGCCCGAATAAAACTGCATGCCGTGCGCATCGCTCCATACTTCGAGACTGCGTCCCGAATGTGGTGAGTACATTTTGGCGAAAGCCCTCATGCCCTCCCCTGCCACGATGCAGTGGTGGTCAAAGCCCCTTGCCAGGGCCAGCTGGGGGTGCTCGAGCGACAACCGCGATTTCAGCACTGCAGGAAGACGAAAATCGAAAGGCCCACCATCCACGGGGAGCACCTCGCCGGTAGGTATAAAGTCGGCCTGAATGGGACAGTAGTGGCTGGCCTGCATCTCGAGTACATGATCGGCTATGCAAGCAGCGCCTTGCCCATCTAGATTGAAATAGCTGTGATTGGTGAGATTGACAGGGCAAGGACGATCGGAGCTTGCCTCGTAGTCCATGCGCAAATCGCCCTCTTCCGTGAGGGAATAGTCCACCTGCACCTCCATGCGCCCGGGATATCCCTGATCGCCATCGGGCGATACCATGCGCAGGGACAGCTGTCGGGGGCTGTGGCCTGCGCATTGCCACAAGGCTTGATGAAAGCCGCCGGGCCCTCCGTGCAAATGGTGGGGCCCTTCATTGGCCGGTAAGTCATAGCGCTCGCCATTGATGTGAAATGCCGCATGAGATATGCGGTTGGCCACACGGCCTACACAAGCTCCAAAGAAGCTCTTGCTATCCAGCAAGTAATCCTCTAAGCGATCGAATCCCAATACGATATCGGCCAAATTGCCATCTCGGTCGGGAAGGTGAAGCTCCAGTATGCGGGCACCGTAGTTGCTGATGACGCAGCGCAGGCGTCCAGGCATTTCGAGCAGAAAAGTTCGGCTTGCAGTATCGGCTTTCAAGGCTCTGAATAATTGGCTGCGATCATGGCATCGGTTTCCGCAAGGCTCTTGAACACCTCAAATGTGCGGCCCTGTGTGCGTTGCGCACCAAGTGCATTGGCGTAATGCACTGCTTTGACTATCTCTCCCGGGTGCGCGAGCACCCCATAACCCAGGCCTCCTGCAAAGCTGTCGCCACAGCCGGTGGTATCTACCACATTCTCCACCCAAATGGCCTTGACAATTTCCTGATGTATCTTTCCCTCCCGCTTGAAAAACACGGCACTTCCGTGCGCATCGAGGGTCACGATGAGGGCCTTCACACCTTTGCCGAGCGCATGGGCTGCAAAGGCCGGCAGGTGGCTGATGTCTTTTTGGTCAAAATCGCGCATCTCATCGGGATTGAGCTCCTTGTCAAACCAGGAGCAATTGGATTCTTCCAGATTCATCTTGAGCACGTCGATGTAGGGCAGCCACCGATCCCGATCGATCCAGTATTGCAGGTAGCGATCTCCACTCACCGAAACCCCGCAAGTGGGGCCATGGGCGTCGAAGATGATTTGGGCATCGCTGTGCCTGCGTATGTATTGCAAGGTTTCGAGGGGCACCTCATAGTCGCTGATGGGCACACAGACGAATGCTTCGCAATGCTGCAATTCCTCCACATCTTCGGGTGTGATGGGATTCATAAAGCCAGTTTGCTTCTCTACACGCTTGTTTTGATCCAGGAAGCGCAGCCGGATCACATCGCCCTGATCGGCATCGGCGCTCAAGTGGCTGCTGTCAATATTGGGATAGGCGGATACTATCTCCCGGATGGCGCCTTCATCGCGCTTGCGCACATGCGATACGAGGTGTACCGCTCCCTTGCCCTGCAATAGCTTCGAGAGCCCGATTGCGGTGTGCATGGCGCAGCCATACTTTTCAATGACTTCACCTCTATGGGTCGTAATGTGATCGCGTGGAATGGGGCCCAGGACGGCTATGTGATGATGCGGCATCGCTTGTTTTCGAAATAGGATGTATAAGGCAGATCTGCACAAATATAGCCCAAGCAGGCATACAGCCCAGCCTGATGAACAGCACTTGGGGCAATGATGAAGCAATGATGTAGTGAGGCCTCACTTTCTCAGCCACCCATCAGGCATCCCGCATCACCTTGTGCTGGCGGTTGATACTCTCCTGGTGCACTGCCTTCATCACTCCGCTTATCAGTTCACTGCTCAATCCTTTGCGTTGGCCTTTTGCTATGCTTTTCTCGAGTATTTCGCTCCAGCGAGAGGTCTGAAGTATGGCGATATTGTTGCGCTTCTTGAAGCGGCCTATCCCATCGCACAGTTTCATCCTCGCCTCGAGAAGGGCGAGTATCTCATCGTCTATTTCGTCAATTTGCCCGCGAAGTGCTTCGAGAGAGTCGAGAAAGTCAACATCATCGGTGCTGCTGTAGCGAAAGTTCAGCTTGGACTTCACCTCCTTGTACTGATCGGGAGTAATCTGCTGCAGTGCGTCGCTCCAGGCTTCATGGGGTCTGGGATGCACCTCGAGCATGATGCCGTCGTAGTTGAGGTCCAGAGCCTTTTGAGATACATCGTATAGCCACTCCCTGCTTCCGCAAATATGGCTGCTATCGCAAATGAAGGCCAGATCGGGAAATTGACGCTTGAGCTCTATGGCGAGTTGCCACCTGGGCTGATTACGGTACTTGTCTTTTCCGAAAGTACTGAAACCCCTGTGAATGACGGCTACTTTCTTGATTCCAGCGCGCTCGATGCGCTCCAGTGCGCCCATCCAAAGCTTGATATCAGGATTGATGGGGTTTTTGACCATTACAGGAATATCGACACCCTGCAGGGCATCCGCGATCTCCTGCACCGAAAAGGGATTGGTGGTGCTTCGAGCGCCGATCCACAGCACATCCACCCCGCAACGGAGCGCCTCCTCGGCGTGCTGGGCATTGGCGACTTCGGTACACACGGAGAGGCCCGTCTCTTCTTTTACCCTTTGCAGCCAAGGGAGTGCCGGACTTCCATTGCCTTCGAAATCTCCCGGCCGGGTCCTGGGCTTCCATATCCCCGCTCTGAAGAGGTCGATCCCCGCATCCTTCAGGCCATGGGCCGTTTCGAGCACTTGCTGCTCTGTCTCTGCACTGCAGGGGCCGGCTATCCAATAGGGTCGGCTGCCCTGCCCTTTGAAAAAAGGACTTCGATTCGTATTCATCTCCATTTGCTTTAAAGTGCTACATCAATAATTCGTTTGATCTCATTGGCCCTCTGCATCAGCGATTCCAGCCTCTCTGCATCATCGCGTTCGAGGGCATCGCGAAATTGCACGAGCTTTTGCATGTGGGCATCCATGACCTCAAGAAGGTGATTCCGGTTCTGCCGGAAAATGGGTACCCATGTATGCGGAGCGCTTTTGGCGAGTCGCACTGTGGAGGTGAAGCCACCCGCTGCAAGCTGAAATATGGCTTTGTCACTCTCCTCCTTGTCGAGCACAGTGAGCGCCAATGCGAATGAGCTCACGTGTGATATGTGTGATACGAAAGCCGCGTGCATGTCGTGCTCATCGGCCTCATAGTACACGGTGCGCATCTCCATTTTTGCGAAAAGCGCCTCCACATAAGCCACGGCAAAGCCACTGCTTCGCTCACGCTCGCAAATCACCATGAAGCGATCGCGAAAAAGCCCCTGAACAGCGGCTGCAGGGCCCGAATGCTCCGTACCCGCCATCGGGTGACAAGCCACATACTGAGGCCTTCGCGCATGCCGCTCCACTGCGCTACAAAGGCTGCCTTTGGTGGAGCATAGATCGATGAGCACCTGATTTTCACTGAGCATATCCAAGAGCTGCGGCAAGAGTTTTAGCGAGGCATCCACAGGCGTAGCCAGCACGATAAGCTCGGCATCTTGCAGGGAGGCCTCCAGGGATGCCAGCTTGTGGACGAGACCGCGATCCAGGGCCATATGGGCATGGGCATCCTTTGCATCCACGCCACACACCGTGTAGCCCAGAACCTTAAGCTCTAAGGCAATAGATCCTCCGATCAATCCCAAACCGATTACTGTGGCCTTCATGAACCCAAATGTTTGAATGATTTGCACTGCTCGAGGGCTTGCTCGAGGTCTTCCGTCGGGCTGCAAAGTGAGATGCGCAGGTAGCGATCGCCAGCCGAACCAAAAATAAAGCCCGGGGTGATGAAAAGCCCTGCTTGCATGAGCAGCTCCTCGCTAAGACTTTCTGCATTGGGCCATTCAGGAGCTACTTCGGCCCAGAGGAAGAGGCCTACCTGAGCTCCATCGACCCGGCAATCCAAAGCCTCAAGCACTTGGAGGGCCAGCTTTTGTCGCATTGTATAGGTCTTGTTAAGCTCCTCCATCCAGCCCGCATCCAAGCCGAGGGCGCGTGCACCGGCGAGCTGCACCGGCTTGAACATTCCACTGTCCATATTGCTCTTGAAGCGAAGTACCGTATTGACCATCTCCTCATTACCGAGCATCACTCCCAGCCTCCAGCCCGCCATATTGTATGTTTTGCTCAGGGAGTTGAGCTCCACCGCCACATCCATTGCACCCGGCTGGGCGATAAGGCTGATCGCACGCGGGTTGAGCAGACCATTGTAGGGATTGTCGTGACAAAGCAATATGTTGCGCCTTCTGGCAAATGCGATGAGCTCGGCAAAAGTATCAGGATTTCCCGGCGTACCGGTGGGCATATGTGGATAATTGAGCCACAACATCTTGACACCGCTCAAATCCTGAGCTTCGATTGCAGCAATATCGGGCTGCCAGCCCCGCTCGGCTGAGAGTTCATAGTGGCGCACCTCGGCACCGGCCAATTTGGCGGCAGCCGCATAGCCCGGATAGCCGGGATTGGGTACCAGCACCACATCACCGGGATCCAAGAGGGCCATGCTGAGGTGCATGATGCCCTCCTTGCTGCCCATGAGAGGGAGCAGCTCTCTCTCCGGATCAGGGCGAAAAGCGTACTCACGCGCATACCATTCGGCAAAGGCCTCCCTGAGCTCCGGGATGCCCCGGTAGCTCTGATAACCGTGATTCATGGGTCGCGATGCAGCCTCGCTCAATACGCGAATCACATCGGGGTGGGGAGGCAAATCGGGGCTGCCAATGCCGAGATTGATGATATGGCGACCAGCCCGCCGCATGCGATCGATTTGCCTCAGCTTTTCAGCAAAATAATAGGTGCCGACGCCAGCAAGTCTATTTGAAGGCTTAATCCCCATAGCTCAGTTCTCTTCAAAAATTTCGCCGGGAGCGTATATCCCGAGCACTTCAATTTCTTCGCAATGCGCGTGAAACAATGCCAACAGCCATTGCTCATCCAGTCCATCGACCCGCTCCACATCGATATAAAAGCGGTAATGCCAAGGATTTCCGACAAGTGGCACACTCTGAATTTTGGTGAGGTTGAGGGAGACTGTGGCAGCAGCCTCAAGCACCCTCTGCAGGGCTCCCGGTTGGTGGGGAAGGAGCAGTGCCAGTGAGGCTTTCGCAGCATGACCGTGCATCTCACCTTTTTGCAGCAGCAAAAATCGCGTATAGTTTTGGCGATGATCCTCGATATGGCTGCGGCATGTCTCGAGACCAAAGAGCGACGCAGCCAATTTACTCGCTATCACAGCGCGCTCGGGCTTGGGATTGGCGGCCAGTGCTTCGGCGCTCATTGCCGTATCCTCTGTTTCCACAAGCTTGATGTGTTTATGCTTACGCAAAAAAATACCACACTGCGCCAGGGCCATGGGATGGGAGTGCACCTCTCGCAGCGCCTCCAGGCTGCTTCCGGGGTTTACCAATAAATGCTGCTCAATGCGGAGGTAGATTTCTGCAGCGATCCGCAGTGGAAAGGTGCGCAAAAGTTCGTAATTGCGCAGCAGGCTTCCCGCTACTGAATTTTCAATGGCCATCACCCCTTGCACCTCATCCTCTGTACCGACCAAATGGGCCAGGCTGTAAAAATCGCTGCAAGGTATAAGGTCTTCCTCACCTCTCAGACCAAGCTGCATGGCAGCCAAATGATGGAAGGAGCCCCTCCCACCCTGAATGGCCCATCTACCGGAATGTGCATGCGCTGTCTGCATAAAAAAAAGGCCCCTGAGGGCCTCTGATATTTTTGAATTTGCATGATCAAAAAAACGCCCGGCCCTACTCCGATGAGAAGCTAAAGTAAAAAGTGTGGAAGAAGGGCGTCCAGCAGTTCATTGGATCAATTGAAATTCGAAAGTAAACCATTTTGTAGAACAATCCTAATCCGAAGGCCCTTATTGCTGTACAGCGATGCGTACCGTCTCGGAAACTGTCGGCGATTCGATTTTCACAAAGTAGATGCCGGCAGCGTAGCCATGCAGGTCGAGTTCGTGGGTGGAAGTGCCGGATGGCAGCTGCAATCGATCGGCTTTGAGACGCAGCCCCAGCGCATTGTAGACAGACACTTGGTAGACTCCCTCCTCGGCGGTCACTTCCATTTGAAAAAGCCCCTTGGATGGATTGGGATAGATGTGGGCCCCAAAATCCGAAGAAGCCTTGCGCATCGCCAAGAGCTCAGTAGCTGCGCCCGATGGAATGCTGTAGGTGAAGAAGTTGTATGGTGTCCACGGGCCAGCCACCAAAGGATTGCGCGAGCAGCCGCAGCGCACCCTCCAGCGGTATTCCGTATTGGGATTGAGAAGCCCGGCCGAAACCACAAAGGAAGATGGAGCATCACCGAGGATTTCATTGTTTTGAACCGGGCCATTGCCGCTGGCGAGCCCTCCTTGCACCTGGCATCCAAGCGAGCCGGGGATGGGTGTCCAGCTCAGCTCTACTGAACCATCCGCAGCAACGGTGGCCTGTAGGTTTTCCACTTGTGGGTAGGGATTTTCGCAGGGAGGCACTTCAGGCTCGATGCCGCAAGCCGTGCTATTGATCAGACTGCCACGACGTGGGCTATTGGCCATCACTGCCTGCATGCGTGTTTTTTGACACATGGTGAAAATGTTCATGCAGGCATCATCGGTGTAGTCCATGTAGTTTTCGATCATGTCGGGAGTATCGCAGGTCACCTTATTGGAAGGACAGCCGGAGGTGGAACCACTACTGTTAGGAGTATCATCGCAAAAGTCATCTGCACTGCAGTTGCCATCGCCCCAAATGTGGCGCAGCCCGAAGAAGTGGCCCAACTCATGGGTGAGGGTGCGTCCCTGCCCGAAATTGCCCCCCTGAGGATTGGGCAGGTCTGTGGAGCCCACCGTGCGGTGCCTTACCACCACCCCATCGGAATTGGCCGGGCCTTCGTCCGGATTGAGTCCGGGCAGGCCGCTTTGGCTGGGAAACTGCGCATAGCCTTCAATGGGCAGGAAAAAGAAGAAATTGATCCTTGCCACCCAGATATTGATGTACTGAGCGGGATCCCACTGGGTGATTGGCTTCACGGTATTGTCCATGTATTGAATGCTGTAAGGCTGGGTGTTGAACCCCAGAGACTGCGTATTGACCCGGTTGACTCCCGGCTCCGCCATGGGCTCTCCATTCGGGTCGACTATGGCCATGCAAAACTCGATGCGCGTATCGGCTCCCACGGGGTTTGTATTGAAGCCACTGCTCCCTTGTATGCGGCGAAAGTCATTGTTAATCTGCTCGAGTTGGGCGTTTATGAGGGCCGGGCTGAGGTTGTCATTGCCGCCCACCGCTTCGTTGGTGTGGATCACGTGAAAAACCACGGGAAGGCTCACCACTTCTGTATCGCCACTTTTTTGCTGAAAAGCCTCTATGGACTTTTGTAGCCATTCTTCGAATTCTTCATCGCTGCCTATCTCCGGATGGCGCTCTCTGAGCATCTCATGGGCTTCGACGGTGGCACAGCGCAGGGATTCCTGGGCATGTAAGGGATTGGAAAAGAAAATGCACAGAGCTGCCAGGAGCACTGAGCCGGCTTGTAAGAATCTCATCAGCGGAAAATGTTTGGATTTCCAAAGAACGGCAGCTCCAGGGAGTTTTGCAAATGAGGCCCGGCCTTAAAAGCCCAAAAAATCAGGCCTGATAATAGGTTTTCACATTGCAAAATGCCCGTATGCCCTGTGAGCCCAACTCTCGCCCATAGCCACTAATGCCTGAACCACCGAAGGGCAGCGCGGGATGGCTCTTGACCATCTCATTGATGAACAGTGCGCCATCCTTGAGCTTTTTGCCCAAGCCCAGCGCCCGCTCCACATCGGCAGTGCAAATGCTCACACCAAGGCCGTAGCGGGTGGAATTGGCGAGGTAAGCCGCTTCTTCTGCCCCCGATACGCGGCTGATGCCAAATACAGGGCCGAAGGTTTCTTCATCGAATGCAGGCATGCCCGGAGCCAGTTTATCGAGCACCGTAGCTGGATACATTGCTCCTTCCACCTCAGCACCGTGGAGCTTGGAAGCCCCTTTGCGGATGCTGGCAAGGACTTGTTTTTGCAGATTTTCCGCAAGGTCTACCCGGGCGAGGGGCCCCAGCTGCGTTATGCGATCCAGGGGATCACCGATGGATATCCCATCGAGCTTCTCCAGAAGGCAATCGACAAAATCGTCGGCTATGGAAGCCTCAAGGATGAAGCGCTTGGCGGCAATGCAGCTCTGTCCATTGTTCTGCAGTCGGGCAGACATACCCAGATCTACACTTTTCTCGATATCGGCATCGGCCAGCACGATAAAGGCATTGCTACCTCCCAGCTCGAGCAGCGAGGGCTTGAGGGCCTCGCCTGCGGCTCGGCCCACAGCCTTACCTGCGCGCTCACTTCCGGTGAGGCTCACCCCCATCACGTCGGGATGCTCGATGAGTCCGCTCACGTACTGCACAGGGATGGGTATGTTGGTAAAAGTCGATTCCGGAAAGCCCGCCTCCAGCATAAGCGCTTCCAAAGCTTCGGCACAGCCCTGAACATTGGGGGCATGCTTGAGCAGAACCACATTGCCGGCGAGTATGGTGGGAAGCGCAAACCGCAGTGCCTGCCAGTAGGGAAAGTTCCAGGGCATGATGCCCAGTATCACCCCCATGGGCTCGTAGGCCACCCAAGCCTTTGCAGCATCGATCTCTACAGGCTCATTGGCCAGATAGGCTTCCGCATGCTCTGCATAGTGATCGCAGAGCCAAGCGCATTTCTCAATCTCCCCTTCGGACTGCACGAGGGGCTTACCCATCTCCAGGCTCGCCATTCGGGCCAAGCCCTCCTTCTTTTCGAGCAAGAGCTTGCTCAATTGCTTCAAGGGCCCGATTCGTTCCGAGAGCTCCAAGCGCCGCCAATGCAAAAAGCGCTCGCTGCTAAGCATCACCGCCCTCCCGAGTTGGGGAGCTTGCCAATGGCTGCGTCGCTTGATGACTTGCAAATTGTAGGGATTGATGGAGTCAAACATGTTGAGGTCTTTTCAGCCAAAGATAAGAAGCCGGACAAGGACAAGTATGGCTCTTAACAAAATGAAAGAGCCTGCCAGATAGGTCACCGGGGCTCCATTACAAAGCCCATGAGAAACCAAGTACAAAGTTGCGCCCTGCTCCGGCAATACCGGAGGAATAGGTGCGGTAGCGCTGATCGGTGATATTTTCCAGGCCAAAGTCCAGTCGCCAGCGCGGCCCCAGATGATACGTACTGCGAAAGTTGATGGTGTACCAGGCCGGTGAAAAGGGCCTCCCCTCGGCATCGCGGGCATAGAGGAACGCTTTGCCGCGCTCCTCGATGGCCAATTGATCGAAGCGAAAGCCGCCGCTGTAAAATGCATTGAGCTCAAGATAGAGGCCCCTGAAAGTATAGCCCAGGCGGCTCAGACCAAACCATGGTGCCGCATGCCGCGCTGCACTGAGCACCCCGGCAGCGTCCAGTTCGCTGCCCTCTTGCCAATTGAAGCTGCTCTGTAAGTGCCAGCCACCCGGCAGCACCCATTCCATCCTCGCTTGTACACCAAAAATTTCAGCGTAGGCAGCATTTTGCAATTGCTGGACTTGAGATCGTTCCCCTTCATACACAATGCTGTCGAGACCATTCAAGCTGCTGTTTCGGCGCACCATAGCGCCATCAAGGTAAGTGTAGTAGGCGCTGAAATGTGCGCTAAAGCCATTGGGATGCCGGTAGGCCAGACCTATCTCGGCATTCCATGCTTGCTCAGGAAGCAAGTCGGCATTGGGCACCGTCACCCTTCCCGGCTCGGAATCGAAGACCTTGCCCACATCATCCACATTGGGTGCGCGAAAGCCAGTACTGCCGAGCACTTCATAGCGCCATTTGCCCCTGCTCAAGGTGTATCCGAGGCTGGCTGCGGGAGCTGCATTCAGGAGGCGCGCCTTCTCAAATGGCAAGTCTATGAGGCTGGTATCAAAGCTACTCTGCATGGCAAATAGGTTATACCTGATACCTGCTTGAAGCTGATGGCCGCCACTCCACATTTGCCGAAAGGCTAAAAACCCGGCGTATGAACCCCATGTAGACTCGGGCAATCGCGGCAATTCAGGCCCCCGCACTCCGCTATCAATATGCTCTACAAAGCCATCGGTGGCAACAGTATTGTACACGGCCTCAATGCCATAATCGAGGTAGCGTCCCGCACCGAGCTGCCGCACGAAATCCAGATTGGCCGAGTAGGCATTGACAAGTTCTGAGCGTTCGCGGCGCAGATCATCCCCAAAGCGTCTGTTGATGCGGCTTTCGCCAAAACGCTGATGCGCCAGGCTCAACTGGAACTCATCGTAGAGGGCGCTCGCCTTGCGCTGATGCAGGGTAAAGTGATTGAGCATCCACTCCTGTGGTCCGTAGGCCCACTCCGCATGGCGGGGCTGCCCCTCTACCGCCTCGATAAGCCTGTCATAGCGCGGTATATCGCTGGTCGTACTCAAGTGAAAAGCGTATTGCAAGTCCAAAAACGAATTGGGTCTGAAGGCCACTTTCTGCATCAGGTTGAGCTGACTGTATGCGCTACCCACCTGCAAGTTTGGATTCTCATTGGGCAGGATGATGTCCTCGCCATCCCGTCGGTCTGCATAGAAGCCGCGTTGCCAGTCAGAAGGCCCATGCCGCCCCATGCGCAGATCACCAAAATCATTGTAGCTCACACTGCTCACAGAAGCCCAACGTTGCGTGCCCACCTTGGCTTGTACATGGCCCATAAGCCCCGTATTGGCCGTGCTGTACCTGCCCATGAGCATGGCCTCTGTGTGCACGCTGTCTCCGGCCGAAAAGATCGGCTTGAGGGTTTCGAATGCCATTACACCGCCTAGGGCATCGCTGCCGTAGACCACGCTGCCGGGACCAAATATCACTTGTGCACTTTGGATAGACAGAGGATCTATGCTAATGACATTCTGCAGGTTTCCTGCCCTGAAAATGGCATTATTCATCCGTACGCCGTCAACAGCGATGAGGAGCCTGTTGGCAGCAAAGCCCCTGATCATGGGACTGCCACCCCCTTGCTGGCTTTTTTGCACCTGAACCTCACCACTCTCCGCCAAGACATCAGCACTGGTGGACGGAGCATTTCTTTGGATGAGTTCAGGACTGATGGCGGCGATTCGCATGGCTTTGGCCCTGCTTTGCACAGGATTGCGCAGGGCGCTAACGGTGACAGCTTCCAGGGACTGCTGAGCGGGCAGCATATTTACCCTCAGTGGTTTGGTCCGAGAGAGAATATCTGCGTAAGACAAGACCTTGGGGCTGTAATTGACATGGGTAAACTGAAGGGTATCGCTTTCCGCAAAAACGCCCGTGTCGAATTGCCCCTTGGCATCGCTTACCACTGCAGCAGAACCCTCGGCATTGCAAATGTAAACCCCCTCTACCGCTTTGCCACTCAGAGCGTCGATAAGCTGAACCCTCTGCGCCTCGGCCGCGATTCCAAGCAATTGAAAAATGAAAAGTGCGCAAAGAATTCTCACATTCGCAGGGGCAATGGCCATCACAGCCGCTAAGGTACAATACTCTGTCCATGGACGGGTGGATTCGGATCTTTGCCAATTATGCGATAAGGGCGCCAAGTGAAGAGGCTTTGCGGAAGCATCCTCAGGCACAAAATCCTTGCTATATTCGCCTCAACAATTTTTGCCGAAAGGCTGTAAACCCGAAACCTGAAAAATTCTGAATATGGCTAATGACTTGCTCAAAGGAAAGGTAGGCATCATCACCGGTGCCCTTGATGAAAACTCAATTGCCTGGAAAACGGCGCTTAAGGCCCATGAACAGGGCGCACGCTTTGTGCTCACCAATGCACCGCTCGCCATGCGCATGGGAGCCATCAAGGAGCTCGCCGAGCAAACCAATAGCATCGTCATCCCTGCTGATGCCACCTCGCTTGAGGACATCGAAAAGCTGTACACAGAAGCCAAGGAGCATCTGGGAGGCAATTTTGACTTTATCCTGCACAGCATAGGCATGAGCACCAACATTCGCAAGGGGAAGAGCTACGGCGACCTCAACCACGAATGGGCGCTGAAGAGCTATGATGTATCCGGGCTCAGCTTTCACAAAATGATGCAGGTGGCCGAAAAGATGGACGTGATGAACGAATGGGGCAGCATACTTGCTTTGAGCTACATAGCAGCGCAACGGGTATTCCCTTTTTACACCGATATGGCCGAGGCCAAGGCCCTGCTGGAAAATATAGCCCGGGGCTATGGCTACCGCTTCGGAAAGCTGAAAAAAGTGAGGGTCAATACCATTTCTCAATCGCCGACCCGCACCACGGCCGGTTCAGGAATTGATGGCTTCAATGAATTCTTTGACATCGCCGACCTGATGTCGCCCCTGGGCAATGCCAGTGCCGAAGCTTGCGCAGAGTATATCGTCATGATGTTCAGCGACTATACCCGCATGGTCACCATGCAAAATCTTTTTCACGATGGTGGCTACAGCTTTACCGGCGTGAGCGAGGAACTGATGGAGATGGTGAGAAAAAGCGGATAAGCTTTTAAGCCCTCTTATCCCCCTGCAAAGACTTCTCCCAAAGAGAACATCTTCGCATGATCCACTATGCCTCGGCACCGTGCCCGGTAGAGAGATTCCAAAATTGTGGTGCTCAAGCAGGCTGCTATCCGAGCAATCCTGATCAAACGCTCTGACTCACCGCCTTGCCATGACAGTTTTTGTACTTCTTACCGCTGCCACAGGGGCATGGCTCATTGCGACCTATCTTCTTCTCGGTGCGCACCGGCTGAGGCTTAGGCCTCGGCATGGGTGGAGCTCCACCTCCACGACCCAATTGCTGGGGAGCGGAAGTTTCGGCACCGGGTCGGCTGGCCTTGAGCTTGCTGCTATCGTCAGCACCTGCGGTGGTGGCATTGGTGGTGCGCAGCTCTGCTTCCCTTCCTGGCAAAAAGGCCTTGCTCAGGAAGGATACCACCTCAAAGCTCACCTTCTCGATCATTTTCTTGAAGAGCTCGAATGATTCGAACTTGTAAATGAGCAAGGGATCCTTCTGCTCGAAGCGGGCATTCTGCACGGACTGGCGCAGATCGTCCATTTCCCTGAGATGGTCTTTCCACTGATTGTCGATGATGGCGAGGGTCACAGACTTCTCTATGCCGCTCATCAGCTTGCGGCCTTCGCTTTCGAGGGTTTCCTCGATATTGACAACCACTTGCAGTGCGCGCTTGCCATCGGTAAATGGCACAGCGATGTTCTGAAACTGGGATTGGTTTTCGTGTACATTGCGAATGATGGGCAATGCCGTCTTGGCTGTGTCCTCCATGCGGCGGCGGTAGTGATCCCGGGCAGCTTTGAAGACTCCCTGCTTGATTTCGGTTGCGCGCCCCGATGCAAATTCATCGGCGGTGAAGGGGGGCTCAATACCCATGAACTGGATGAGATCGAGGGAAAAGCCCTCGTAGTCCTTGGCTTCGTGATGATTGCCAACGATGGCCTCGACTACATCCTGAAACATATTTTCTATATCGAGCTCCAATCTGTCTCCATGCAAAGCGTGGCGCCGCCTCTTGTAAATCACCTCTCGCTGAGAGTTCATCACATCATCGTACTCCAGGAGTCGCTTCCGTATGCCGAAATTGTTTTCTTCCACCTTGCGCTGAGCCCTCTCGATGGATTTGGTGATCATGCTGTGCTGAATCACTTCACCTTCCTGGAGGCCCATTCGGTCCATCATTTTGGCAATGCGGTCTGAGCCAAAAAGCCTCATCAAGTTGTCCTCGAGCGAGATATAAAACTGTGAGGAGCCCGGATCTCCTTGTCGACCTGCCCTACCGCGCAACTGCCTATCCACCCGTCGGGAGTCGTGCTTCTCGGTACCGACGATGGCGAGACCACCGGCTTCTTTCACACCCTCACCGAGCTTGATGTCGGTACCACGACCGGCCATATTGGTAGCAATGGTGACGGCCCCGGGACGACCGGCTTCGGCCACTACTTCGGCCTCCCTCGCGTGCAATTTGGCGTTCAGCACATTGTGCTTGATATTTTTCAGCTTGAGCATGCGGCTCAGCAATTCAGAAACTTCTACAGAAGTGGTCCCCACGAGCACAGGTCGGCCTTGTTGGCTGAGCTCTGTGATCTCTTCGATGGCCGCATTGAATTTTTCGCGTTTGGTTTTGTACACCTTATCCTCGCGGTCATCGCGAATCACAGGTTTGTTGGTGGGAATCAACATCACATCCAGCTTGTAGATGTCCCAAAGCTCTCCTGCTTCGGTTTCGGCTGTACCTGTCATCCCCGCAAGCTTGTGGTACATGCGGAAATAATTCTGCAGGGTGATGGTGGCATAGGTTTGTGTGGCCGCTTCTACCTTGACCTTTTCCTTGGACTCAATGGCCTGATGCAGCCCATCGCTGTAGCGTCGGCCCTCCATGATACGACCCGTCTGCTCATCGACAATTTTCACTTTATTGTCCATAACCACATAGTCCACATCTTTCTCAAAGAGGGCGTAGGCCTTGAGCAGTTGGTTGATGGTATGTATGCGCTCGGCCTTTACACCATAATTTCGCAGCAGCTCATCCTTCTCTTTCACAATTTCTTCGGGCTCCTTGCCACTCTTCTCGATCTCGGCTATGGAAGTTCCCATATCGGGAAGGATGAAGAAGTCATTGTCTTCCACATTTTGCGAAAGCAGCTCAATACCCTTCTCGGTGAGCTCCACGGCATTGTTTTTCTCCTCGATGGTGAAGAAGAGTACCTCATCGGCTTTGTGCATCTCCTTCTCCTGATCCTGGAGGTAGTAGGCCTCGGTCTTGAGCAATTGCTGCTTTACGCCGGGCTCACTCATGAATTTGATAAGCGGCTTGAGCTTGGGGAGACCGCGGTAAGCGCGAAAGAGCGCAAGACCTCCCTCGGTGGTATCCTGCTTGGAGGGCTTACCCTCTTCCAGTCCATCGAGCTTTTTCTTGGCCTCGGCGATGAGCTGAAGCACGAGGCTGCGCTGGGCTTGGTAGAGTTTTTCTACCCTGGGCTTCATCTCGTCAAAGAGCTGCTGATCGCCCTTGGGAGTGGGCCCTGATATGATGAGGGGTGTTCGCGCATCGTCGATCAATACAGAATCGACCTCATCGACAATGGCGTAGTGATGCTTGCGCTGCACGAGCCGCTCGGGCGTGGTGGACATGTTGTCGCGCAGGTAATCGAAGCCGAATTCATTATTGGTACCGAAAGTGATATCGGCGAGATAGGCCTTGCGCCGCTCATCGCTATTGGGTTGATGCTTGTCGATGCAATCCACAGAAAGCCCGTGAAATTCGTAGATGGGGCCCATCCATTCAGCATCCCGGCGGGCGAGGTAATCGTTGACGGTAACCACGTGCACCCCTTTTCCCGCAAGGGCATTGAGGTATACCGGTAGCGTGGCCACAAGGGTTTTACCCTCTCCCGTTTGCATTTCGGCTACCTTGCCCTGATGGAGGGCTATACCACCGATAAGCTGTACTTCGTAATGCAGCATCTGCCAGGTGATTTCGCTGCCCGCGGCAAGCCACGATTGATACCAAATGGCTTTGTCTCCTTCGATTTCCACACCCGACCTGCGGGCCGCAATCTCGCGATCAAAATCGGTGGCCTGCACCTCGATACGTTCGTTTTCCTTGAAGCGCCTGGCCGTCTCGCGCACGATGGCAAAGGCCTGGGGCAAAATATCGAGAAGCACTTTCTCGATGACCTTATTGGTATCCTCCGCGATGGCGTCTACCTGATCGAAGATGGCTTCTTTCTCGGCCAGCGGCATATCGGGCTTGGCCTCCACCTCGGCTTTGAGCTCATTCATGCGCTCTTCATTTTCCTTGGTGGCCTCGGCTATTTGCGCCTTGAGCTGGGTCGTTTTGGCTCTCAGCTCTTCGTGGCTCAGGCTTTTGAGAGACTCGTACTCCACGAGCACCTGCTCCACGAGGGGTTGTATGACTTTTATATCGCGCTCCGATTTATCTCCGAAAAGTTTTTTGAGCGTCTTGGTAATGGATCCTAGCATGTCGTGAATCAAGTTTTTCCCAAAGGGAAAGCGGAGGGCAAAGGTATCGATTTCGCTTTGAAAAGTGGAGACCTGCCCTAAATCAAAGGGCATATCATGAACATAAGTGATGCCAAGCCGTAAAGCCGCCATTCTGTCAGTTTCCACAAAAAAAAGAGCCGCGCGGGCTCTTTATGTTTTTCAGTGGATTCAGCGCCAGGGCAGCATTGGCAGGGAGCATCTCAATCCTTCGGAAATTGTGGGGTGAATGTCAGTATTCGTCTTCGTTGAAAAAGAAATCTTCTTTGGTGGGATAATCGGGCCAAATATCTTCGATCGTTTCATAGACTTCACCGACTTCTTCGATTTCCTGTAGGTTTTCCACCACCTCCAGGGGAGCTCCTGTGCGAATAGCGAAATCGATCAACTCATCTTTGGTAGCCGGCCAGGGCGCGTCTTCCAGATATGATGCGAGTTCTAGGGTCCAATACATAATTGTTCTTTTGGTCGGTTCTTAAAAATTTACGCAAAAGTAGTTTTTTTGTTTTCCCATGCAAGTCAAATCTATGATTTGCAATACATTCAATATCAAATCATTCATCTATTTTTGGCTTCCATGGACTCTCTACTACGCCGGTAGTATGAGCAAGTTTCCTACTCAGTATAAATAAAAAATCTGACAATCGGTTCAAATAAATGGGTATGGGCTCTTTCACATCGCTCTCATCTTTGAGGTGCAAGACGATGCGCTCAGCCCTCCGGCATACGCACCGCGCCACATGGGCTTGCGATACAGCCAGGCTTCCTCCCGGCAATACAAAGTTGCGCATTGGGGGCAGGTCTGCGTCCATTTGATCGATTTGCTTCTCGAGCACTTCGATATCATCCTGCTGAATTTGAGGAATCTTGAACTTGCGATCTCCAGGCTCCGAAGCGAGCTCTGAGCCAATGGTAAAGAGCCTGTCCTGCACCTGCAGCAGGATTTCTTCATGCACTTGGCACTCCTTGTAGGAACGCAGCAGTCCGATGTGTGCATTGAGCTCATCGACGGTGCCGTAGGCTTCGATGCGCAGGTGGTACTTGGCGACGCGGCTGCCTCCCAGCAAGGAGGTTTTTCCGGCATCACCGGTTTTGGTGTAGATTTTCATGGGTGGCTGGCATTTGTGTGCTTAACGAAGATTTTCTCCACTTGTTTAGCCGCAGCAAAATTGCTTGGGGTCAAACCGGATTTTCCAGGCCGCGCTTGCTCATCTCGTCGCTTTCTACGAGTCCATCTCTGAGGCGAATCACCCTATGGGCGTGCTGGGCAATGTCTTCCTCGTGGGTCACGAGTATGATGGTATTGCCGCTCTGATGGATGTGATCGAGCAGGGCCATGATTTCATAGGAGGTTTTGGTATCGAGGTTTCCTGTAGGCTCATCGGCCAGGATGATGGAAGGCTTGTTTACCAAAGCCCTGGCCACAGCGACACGCTGTCTCTGCCCACCGGAAAGCTCATTGGGCTTGTGGCTCATTCGGTCGGAGAGGCCTACCTGAGTGAGCACCTCGGTGGCGCGGGCATTGCGCTCGGCGCGGCCTATACCCTGATAGATTTGCGGAAGGGCGACATTCTCCAGGGCCGAATAGCGGGGCAGCAAATTGAAGGTCTGGAAGATAAAACCTATCTCGCGGTTTCTCACTTCTGCCAGGTCATCGTCGGGCATGCTCCCTACATCTTGCCCATTGAGGGTATAGCTGCCCTTGGTCGGTGTATCCAGGCAGCCCAAGACATTCATCAGGGTACTCTTACCGCTGCCTGAGGGGCCCATAAGTGCTACAAATTCATTTTTGTGGATGTCGAGGTCGATGTGGCGCAGTGCTTGCACTTCCTGATTGCCAACTTGGTAGATTTTGGCTACCCCCCTCACCTGTATCAGGGCATTTTCTTTCATGGGTGTTTCAAGATAAAATGTTGCTTGGGCACCCCTTTGCGAAAAAAGAGCAAGCCCATGTAAAAGAGATCGATACTCAAACTTACCTGCGCATCTTGACGCAATTCCTGCCAGGCCATTTCCATATCCTTACTCCAGTGTATATCGCCCACCGCCAGCACCGTATCGTCGTGGCAATAAGGCAGCACTTGCGCGTAGTATCCGAGGGTGGCCTCGCGTGTATGGTGACCGTCCAAGTATACCAAATCCACTTGTCCACAACGCTCAAGTACCTCCGGCAGTATGTGCTTGAAGGCACCCTGATGCACAGTAGCATCGAGCCCGAGGGCGCGGAGGTGCTCACGCGCCATGGCTGCCAGTGAAGCATCACCCTCAATGCTGTGCAGCTCCGGACGGCAGGCTGCCGCAGCGAGGTAGGCTGTGGTAAGCCCCAAATTGCTGCCCAACTCGATAAGCTTGCGCAAACCGAGATGGTCTACCAAGCGTTGCAGCATGGCGGCATCAGCCGGCCTACTGGCACTCGAGCGGGCAATCTCCCCCACTGTGCGCTCCGCCGACTTAGATACGCGGCTTCCCGCACCGTAATCGTCAATCTGAAGCCGCTTTGTGCTCTTCAAGAGCGTGGTTCTCAGTGCCTCTATGGGCTCTTCAGCCCTCGCCCCACTTGAGCCAATCACCTTATCCATAAGGCCGTACACAAATGGGGAATGCAGGCCATGCCTGTTTCCGGCGCGGAGTCTATAGCTCAGGTAGGATCCTATCATTCCTGTCACGGCCCTAAGATACATCAAGAGGAGAGGTTTTGCTGAGCATTATAGGCCTTTCGGCAAATGGCGGGTACGAGTGGAAGCCAAGTGCGCTGAGTGGACAATGAGCGAACAAAAAAAATCAGAGAGCACCAAGCGAGGGCTCTCTGATCTGGAATGGTGCCGAAGAAGGGACTCGAACCCCCACGCCCGATGGGCACATGTCCCTGAAACATGCGTGTCTACCAATTTCACCACTTCGGCGGGCCTGCAAAGATAATGATGTTTCCGGGATATGCAGTAGCCCTTGTGCAGGTCTGCACAATTTGTGGATTTCTGCGGTGCAGTCCGCTTCAATCTGCCCGCAGAGAGCGGCCGGAGCAAGGCCATTTGGCCGGCATTTGCTGCTGCAAAAGGCCCCTCTCAGTCCACCGACAAAAAATATTGCGAATCTTATCGCATGTTTCAATTTTAGTCTATATTTGCACCCGCTTTTAGCAAAAAGGGCGATTAGCTCAGCTGGTTTAGAGCACCTGCCTTACAAGCAGGGGGTCGTAGGTTCGAATCCTACATCGCCCACAAAGAAAATCCGCCTCCATCAGGAGGCGTTTTTTTTTGCCCGGACAAAAAGGCCAAGCACCAGCTTGAGCTTTTTTGGATGGGCAAAAAAAAGCCAGCCCGCCCGAAGAGCAGACTACTCCGAATAAGTCAAAACCCAGCTGCGATTTCTTGTTCCCCGAGCATAGCACCGTTTCGGAATATTCCAATTCAGCTTTCTACCACCTCATTTTCCCAAAGCCCATCTAATCGGGTGAAGACGGGGAATTTTTAAAGCAAGGCGGCTCGACAAGGAAGGAATTTGAACATAAATACCTAACTTGGCGAAGTAATTGAAGATCAAGCCTTCTTTGACAGCTCCATTCCGGTATTTCAAGGGGGTATATCTCTACCAAATTGTACAAGAAGGGAAGAAGGTAAGCGAGGGGAAGTTTGTGATAGCGCATTAATTGATGAAAGGGCTCAGTCTTATAATTCTAATCATCACCTGCGCACTCCCGGGGAGTGCGCAGGTGATTAATTACGAAATAGATGAGTCTTTTAACAGCGGCTTGCTGTTTAACAGGGGCGCGGTTTCTGATGTTTTAAGTACGCAAATTGATACATATATGATCATGGGAATGTTTTTCCCAAATACGGCATCACCATTGACGGCAGGGGCTATGATTTCAAATGCCGGGAGTCTATATAATTCTCTGAGCATTGGCGGGTTAAAAGTAATTGCATATAAAAATGAGTATCTGCAATTTGGACAAGGCATCAGAAGGTTTAATATTCCCGGAGGAACAAATCAGGTTTTCCGCTTCGAATTCCAAAAACAGGCCTACTCCGGCCCCTTGTCCAATGTGGCTTACAACGCCCTGATCATGGAAGACGACCACATCCTCGTGGCCGGCCGTTTCTTCACCGACTCCACCCTGATGGGCACCGCCGAGAGCCACTTGGGCCTACGGCAGCTCTGCATGATCGACTGCACCGGGGCGCCGGTGGCGGAGTTTCCCATGATCCGATGCGCCGAGCCGGTGAGTGCTGAGATCAAGACCATCCATCAACTAAGTACCGGGGAGTACATCATAGCCGGCAGCTTCAGTGAAGTAGATGGCCACGCTTACGCCAAACTGGCGAAGCTTAATCCGGACTTTTCGGTTAATACAGAATTTGGGCATGTCTTCGGCACAAGCGGCGTGCTTGTATCAACTGCTTTTGTGGATAGTCAGGATAGAATATGGGTCAAATTTGCACAGAATATGACTATTCTCAATCAACCCGATTACCCCTCCAGACTCGTGCGCGTGAAGCCCGATGGTACATTGGATGAAGAGTTCGATGCCCCTGTATTTTCCGGATATCTCAACGGCACTTATGAAAACCCTACTGTTCCCAACGAGACTACAGCAATTGGAGTGGTTGAGGATGCGGACGATACCTTCATTCTTTACGGTCAATTTACGGAAATCAACGGCAATCACCACCGCCGTTTGGCGAAAATCAACGATTCGGGAGAAGTCATCGAAGGGGCTTTCGAATCATTGGGCCCGGATTCATCTGTTTGGGGAAATTGGACGGGGCCTTTTGGTTCTGTGATGAGTGCCAAGATTGTGTCGATCGAAAAACTCCCCGACGGCAAACTCCTCGTCGGCGGTCAGTTTTCCTCCTTCGGCGGGGAGCCTTACAGCTGCTTGGTGCGGTTGCAGCCTGCGGGCTTTGTAGGAACGGATGACAGGGAGGGCCGTGGCGCCCTGAAAGTGTACCCCAACCCGGCGCGTAACCACTTTCGCATCGAGTTGCCCGAAGGCCTTGAAAATGTTACGCGCATCACATTGCAAGATGCCTCAGGCCGCCTTGTGATGGATAGGGCTCTTCAGCAAGCAGTCCGGTCGCTGAATGTGAGTCACATTCCATCGGGAATATACCTTGTCAAGGTGCACACTCCACAGCATATTTTTACTTCTAAAATCGTTTTGCAGTAGCAAGGCATAATCAAATCCGTCCAAAACCATGAAAAAATCCGCTGCCCTTATTGCCCTTTTTACATTGAGCATCCCGCTCCTTGCACAAGAAAATGACACATGGCCCCGCGCTGGAGCCACATGGAAATACTGCCTATACAGCAATCATCCCGGCGCTCATTGGACTCAAAGCCAAACCTTTGAATATACCGCCGACACACTGCTCGACGGCAAGACCTATGCAATGATCCGACTTACTGAAGTGAATGATGAAGCCCTTGCTCCCGATGGATCTTCGTGGTGGGTGCCCGAAGAGAATATGCGAACATATTTCCGTCAATCGGGAGATACCATATACAGATACGCCAATGAACAAGATTATATCTTCATGGTCATGGGCATAGATATCGATGAATCAATCATAGCATTCCGCTCACTAGCCGACGAATGGCAAAGTTTTGCCTGTACCGATCAAATGCAACTCACTGTCGAGGCTGTGTCGGAGACGGATTACAACGGCACCACATACCGCGAGGTGCGCTTCAAGGATCAGGATCCGTACTTTGAAGGTACAAGTATGGGTGAATACACCTTCATCGAAGGTATAGGGGTCAAAAACCTCTTCCCTTACATTTATGAAGAGCACTTGTCGGTGTGGGGAGATTCTGAGGGTGAAACGCTTCAGGATTGCATCGGGGGTGTTTCGCACTCTGTGCAGGGCGGCATGCTCTACGCCTACCACGATGAGAACGTCAGCATTGATCTTATGGAGTGTGACATCAGCCTGTCTTCGGAAGTAACCGAAGAGCCATCGGCACTGCATATTTATCCCAATCCGAGCAGCGATCGGATTTTCATTGAGCTTCCAAGCCATGCGACTTCCCCCGTCTTCCTGTCCATATACGATATGAGCGGTCGCTTGGTCTTGAGCGAAACGATACCTTCATCGGGCAGCCTAGACATCCGCAGCTTGCCACCGGGAATTTATGTGGCCCAAGTCATGGTAAACGATCAGAGCTTATCCGAGAAGTTCGTACGTCTTTGAGCTTCCGTCAAGTCGGCTCAATGCATGTAGCGGCTTATCAGCAGGGAGCCGAAGAGGCCTGTCACAGCCCTGAAATGCGCTGAATGGATTTTTTTGCATACTCATATCAGCTCGGCTACGACAAAGACACTGCCTCCACCGAATACCACATCCGCAGCATCGGCCTGCTGCATAGCCGCTTTCCAGGCGGTTTGTACACTGGGGTACACCTCACCCTGCAAGCCCTGCGCATCCGCCTCCGCCGCGAGTGATGCCGCATCCTTGCCCCGGGGCACATCCGGCCTGCACCAGTAATATTTGGCCGCTTTGGGCAGCAAGCCCAGTATGGCCCGGGCATCCTTATCGGCCACCATGCCCCATACCATGTGCAGCTCGCGGTAGTCCAGTCTGCTCAGCATTTTGACCACTTCCATCACGCCTTCCACATTGTGCCCTACGTCTACCAATCCCAATGGCTGCTCATGTATCTTCTCCCAGCGTCCGCGCAATCCGGTATTTACGGAGATCTTTAAGGCTCCAACTTCCACCGCCTTTTGCGGAAGCTCCCAGCCCAGGCCGCGCAGCACCTGCACAGCCTTGAGCACGCTTCGCATATTTTCAGCCTGATAAGCGCCACTCAAGTCGCTTGCCAAGTCCGCTTCATCCGGGCTAAGTGCGTAGAAGGGGCTATGGCGCTCCACGGCGATCGATTGCAGTACTTTCACCACGATCTCCTCGTTTTCCGATACCACCACAGGCACCCCTTTTTTGATGATGCCGCCCTTCTCAAGGGCTATTTTGCCGAGGCTGTCGCCCAAAAAAGCTTCGTGATCCATGGCCACGGAAGTAATGATCGACAGCTCCGGTATCACCACATTGGTGGAATCGAGACGCCCGCCCATACCCGTCTCCAGTACGGCGATATCCACCTCATTTTGAGAAAAGTGTTGGAATGCCATCGCACAAGTGAGCTCAAAAAAGGACGGAGACAACTCTTCGATCAAATTGGGGTTCTTGTTCAGGAATTTCAGGACTTCTTCCTCGGCAATCATTGCACCATTGATGCGTATGCGTTCGCGAAAATCCTTGAGATGTGGCGAGGTAAATAGCCCTGTTTTGTATCCCGCTTCCGCAAAAATGGAAGCCAAAGCGGAGGCTACCGAACCCTTGCCATTGGTACCGGCGACATGTATGGATTTGAAAGTATTTTCCGGATTGCCAAGCCGCCTGCATAGCTCGATGGTCTTTGAGAGGTCATTTTTGTAAGCGGCAGCACCAATACGCTGAAACATGGGCAGGCGGCTGAAGAGATAGGATAGCGCCTCGGAATAGGTTTTCATTCCAATCGAAATACATACTTCACCTTACCCCGCTGTTCGAAGGAGGCATTGGGATCGGCATTGAAACGAAAGTTATTGATCACGTCATTGGTGGCGAGGTTGATCAGATAGTTGGATGTGGTGGTGGACTCGGCCAGGCTGGGCCGGGCACTGGTCACCCTGCCATTGCGGTCTACGGTGATATTGAGCACCACGATACCCTCCTCGCGGGTATCGCGTATTTTGGTGCCATAGCCGGGCATCATACTGCGGCCATCGAGCTGCCAACTTCCGCTGCCGGAGCCGAGGGCTCCCTGACCGCTGCTACTGCCTTGCTGGCTGCCCTGCGTGCCGGGATCTCCCGTTTCTCCTTGATTTCCCGAGCCGGGTTTTCCAAAAGCTTCCATGGCCTGCCGCAGTTCATCGCTCAGCTCGGGCTTTTCCTCCTTCACCTCGGGTTCTGGATCGGGCTTGGGCTTGGGATCGGGCTTTGGCTTGGGATCGGGTTTGGGTTTGGGGTCGGGTTTGGGTTTCGGCTTCTCCTTCTCCTCGGGTGGCACAGCGATCTCGCCTTCATCTTGGGTGGCCACTTCTTCCTTCACCTCCTCCACGGGTGGGGGCGGCTCTGTAGGGGTGTTCTGAGGGCGCGGAGGGCTTACCGGCTGCTGCAAGTCGGCCACAGAGCCCTGACTGTCCCATCCAAACTCGATCGAAGCGCCCTGAGACTCCGGCAGGGGTACGGGCTGCTTGAGGCCAAAAAAGAGGAAGAGCACCGTGATCAATAGGTGAAAAACAATCGAATAGATCAATGCCTTTCTCTTGCGCTTTTTCTCTTCGCTACTCACTGCTTACTTGGGTTTGGTGGCCAATACGATTCGCCATTCATTGCGCTTGGCCATGTCGAGCACCTTTACCGTTTCGCCCGTTGGTACGCGCTGGTCTACGTGCATGATGATGCTGGGCCTGTCCGCACTTTGCAATTTTGATGCCAGTTCGGTCTCCAAATCGAGGGGATTCACGATCGCATTGTTTACCGAATAGTTGAGGTCGGCATCGATGCGCAAGGCTACATTTTGCTTGCTGTCGGCCCTGTTTTTGCTTACCGGCAGGTCAACGGGCAGTGAGTAGGGCGTCACGAGGGTGGAGAGGATGATGAAAAATATGAGCAAGAGAAATACCAAATCCGTCATGGACGACATGCTGAAGCTGGCATTTACCTTATTGCGTGATCTCAGGTTCATGGGAGCTTATTTTCCGGGTTGCTCGAGCAGGTCGATGAATTCAATGGATTGACGCTCCATTCCGTGTACCACTTTATCCACCTTCACCACAAGGGTATTGTAGCAGATGTAGGCCACAATACCGATGATCAATCCGGCCACTGTGGTAACCATCGCCTGCATGATACCGCCGCTGAGATTCTCGATTTCCACACCGCTGCCCGAAATCTTCATGGCGTGAAAGGTGACAATCATACCGATCACCGTTCCCAAGAATCCTATCATCGGCGCAGCTCCGGCCACTGTGGCCAGCACAGGCAGGCCTTTTTCAAGCTTGTATATTTCCAGTTTACCCACATTTTCTATCGAGGCACTCACATCGTCCATGGGCTTCCCGATGCGTGCGACCCCCTTGTCGATCATGCGCGCGATGGGCGTATTTTCCGAAAGGCAAAGACTGCGGGCCGCATCGAGCTTTCCCTCGCTTACATAGTCCTTTATGCGGTTCATAAAGTCTTTATCTTGTTTGGAGGCTTTGTTGATGGCCATCCACCTTTCGGCAAATATGTAGATTGCGAGAACGGATAATATGGCCAGAGGAACCATGATATACCAACCTCCACCTGCTATGAGATCCCATACGGAGATGGTCTCTTCGGTGATGGCTTCTGTAGCCCCGGCCAGGGTGTCTTGAGCAGCAGTGCTAATTTGCAAGATGGGTAGTGTATTCATGCAGACAAGGATAAGGTATGAACGTGAAAGAAACGCGCGAAGCGGCTAGAAATTATGAACCTTGCAGTATGAATACCACTGCACCGGCCACGTAGCCCAGCAATGCCAGCCAGGAGAGGTGCTTCATGTACCAGATGAAATCGATGCGCTCGATACCCATCGCAGCCACTCCGGCTGCCGAACCGATGATAAGGGCACTGCCTCCGGTACCTGCACAATAGGCCAGAAAGAGCCAGAAGGTGCCATTGGCTGCAAATACCCCACTCGTCTCGATGGGGTACATACCCTGGGCCGCAGCCACAAGAGGCACATTGTCTACCAGTGCCGAGAGCAAACCTATTGAGAGGTTGATGATGTAAATGTCTCCGATGCTCTCGTCGAGATTGGAGGCCAACTTGCCCAAGGTGCCCACCTCCTGCAGTGCGGCCACCCCAAGCAGTATGCCGAGGAAGAAGAGCACCGAAGCCGAATCGATCTTCTTGAGCACTCCTATCACTGCCAGCCGCTTGCGGGCATTGTAGCTGCGGTTGCGGTGCATCACTTCAGTAACAGCCCACATCACACCCAAGCTGAGCATCATGCCCATGAAAGGTGGCAGATGCGTCACGGTCTTGAATACAGGCACGAAAATCAATCCAAGTACACCCACCGTGAAAACGATCTTGCGCTCCCGGTCGCTGATCTTCATCTCCTCGTCCTGCTCAGGAACTACACGAGGGCGGTATATCTTGCCGCGCATGGTGAGGGTGAGCACCAACAGCGGCAGTATCACAGCCGCAGTGCTTGGTATGAAGAGGTGGGTGATGATCTGTATGGTATCGGGCAGCTGCTTCTTGATCCAGAGCATGGTGGTGGTAACGTCTCCAATAGGCGACCATGCGCCACCCGCATTTGCAGCAATGACCAGGAAGCCCACAAAAAACCACCTCGTAGGCCTGTCGCGGATCAGCTTTCGCAGCAAGGATATCATCACGATGGTGGCTGTGAGATTGTCCAGTATCGCGCTGAAAAAGAAAGTGAGCGTACTGAGTATCCAGATGAGCTTCACCTTATTATCGGTTTTGATGCGATCGGTGATAAGCCTGAAGCCCTCATGGGCATCCACTGTCTCTACGATGGTCATCGCTCCCAGTAGGAAGAAGAGGATACTCGCTATCTCACTCAAATGATACAAGAGCCTACTTTCCAGGAAGGTAGGCAGTAATTCATGCTCTTGCAGTATCTCATTGTCTTTGACAAAGCCCTGGAAATATTCCATCAAGTTCTGAGGGACATCACTGACTCCCAGCACGAAGATGGCCCAGCAGATGGTGCCGAGCAGCAGGGCACTCGCGGCCTTATCCACACGAAGCGGATGCTCCAGGGCGATGGCCAGGTAGCCCAAAACAAAAACCGTGATTATAGCTATCTCCATCCAGTCAGACCAATTGGGAGAGCGCTATTTCAAAAGCCGTCGAGGCCATAT
This sequence comes from Flavobacteriales bacterium, assembly GCA_007125175.1. Lineage (GTDB taxonomy): Bacteria > Bacteroidota > Bacteroidia > Flavobacteriales_D > Cryomorphaceae > T3Sed10-241. Next base: position 37,847 of record SLDS01000008.1, on the reverse strand, counting down.
TCACTCCACTCCCATTTTTTCGAAAAACATCGATAAGTGCCTCTTCTATCACGGTAGAAGTATCGGCAAAGATGGCTTGGTCACTGAGCTCCACGCCCTTTTCCATGCAGTAGGCAAAAACGCGCGCCATACCGCAATTGGCTATAAAGTCGGGGATCACTGCTACGCGTTCATCCACATAAGCCATGGTAGGCCCAAAAAATATCTCAGAATCGGCAAAGGGAACGTTGGCGCCGCAACTTACCACCTCCAGGCCGCCATTGATCAGCATGTCGATTTGTCCGCGCTCTACGAGGCGGGATGCAGCACAGGGCAAAAACACCTCAGCCTCGAGCTGCCAGATGCGCTGGTTTACCTCTTCGAAGCTCAGCATATCATCTGCATGCAGCTTGTTGCCCTGCTTTTGCAAAAAGAGCTCCCTGACTTCTTCAAAGCTGTAGCCCTCCTTGCGGATGAGCCCTCCGGCCCTATCGATGATACCCACTACCACAAGGCCGGCTTCGGCAAGGTAGTATGCAGCGGCTGAGCCCACATTGCCCCAGCCCTGTACGATGGCCCGCTTGCCCGCAGGATCTATACCCCGCTGGGCGTAATAGTGCAGGATACTCATGGCCACACCGTAGCCGGTGATCATATCGGCAATCACATATTTTCTACTTGGCTCGGGCGAAAAGCTCGGATCCTCGATGTACTTCGACACCCCAAAGCGCAATTGGCCGATTTGCTGAATCTTTTCATTGTCGCGCGGCTGGAAGTGTCCGTTGACAACCCCTTCCTGTGGGTGCCAAAGGCCGTACTGCTCGGTGATGGGGATTACTTCATGAATTTCATCCACATTCATATCGCCGCCGGTACCGTAATAAGTTTTGAGCAAGGGTGTCACCGCCTTGTACCAGCGCTCCAGCACGCCTCGCTTGCGCGGATCCTGAGGGTCGAAGTTGATTCCGCTTTTGGCTCCGCCTATGGGTGGGCCTGATACGGTAAACTTCACCTCCATGGTTTTGGCAAGCGATTCCACTTCATTTCTATCCAGGCCTTTTCGCATACGGGTTCCCCCGCCTGCAGCCCCACCTCTGAGAGAATTGATCACCACCCATCCTTCTGCCTCGGTCTCCGAATCATTCCACTCAAATACAATTTCAGGTTTTTTTTCTTCGAATGTGCGGAGCAATGCTCTCATAAGGCCCTTGCTTTTGCGCGCAAAGATAGAAAAGTTCAATGCCGGAAACCAGAAAAGGATGGGAATAGACTTTTTTAACAGCCAAGGGATATATGCTCAAGGCAAATACACAGCTCCAGCACATTGAAAGCGCTGAGCACCTGTAACCTCTGCGCTCACATTTGGACGGCCTTCCAGACGCCATTTGCCGAGAAGGGCAAAAATCAGCGCCTCCTTGGCCTCACAGAGTGGGCCCTCGGGCACGTGAATGGCGCTTTGGCAATGTGCCGCTATCCGCTCCATGAGATAGCCATTGCGCGCGCCCCCTCCCGTGATGAGCACACGACCCTGATAAGTCTCTTGCTTTAATGCTGCGCTCACCTGCTGTGCGATGTGCTCCACCAATGTGTGCAATACATCCTGAGCTACAGCGCCACCGCCCTCCAACAAGGGCATCAGAAATTCACTGAGCCACTCGCGGCCGAGAGATTTGGGGGCCGGGAGGCGGTAGTAGGGCAAGGCATTGAGTGCATCGAGAAGCTCCTCCAGAAGCCGACCGCTCCGGGCGAGGCTTCCATCGGGATCGAAGGCATGGCCAAGGCCCGCAGCCACATGGTCGAGCACAAGGTTGGCCGGGCAGATATCATAAGCCAGCAGGGGCGTGCTCTTGGGGAAGCTCACATTGGCAAAGCCGCCCAAATTGATGCAGGCTCCATATTCCGAAAAGAGATGCACATCCCCCATCGGCACCAAAGGGGCTCCCTGACCGCCGAGGGCAATATCCTGCCTGCGAAAATCGCAGACCACAGGAAGACCACACATTACCGACATGCGGCCACCATCCAGCATCTGCCTGGTGATGGAGGCTTCCACGCGGTGAAAAACGGTGTGCCCGTGATTGGAGATGTACTGTGCCTTGTGCCCTTGTGCTTTCGCTTCCGCTAAAAATGAGTTCACCTCAGCGATGCTGTAGTCCGTAAAGTCGCGCTCAAGCTCGGCCAGGCCCATGGCTGTGCAATCCACAGCTGCAAGGAGTCGCTGCCGGAGATTTTCCGGAAAGGGCTTGCTTCGAAACAGGAGCAGCTCATAGGCAGTACCCGTCCCTCCCGGAAATCGACAGAGGGCCAGGTCCAATCCATCGCAGCTCGTACCCGACATGATGCCGATACCGCATTCAAATTCAGCTGCGCCTTGCGCCTTGTCCTTTGCCATGAGCTAATCACAAAGGAATAACTAAATTTGCGCACCTGAAAATTAAAACCACACGAATGAATTTTGAACTTACAGAGGAGCAGAAGGCGGTGAGGGATGCGGCCAGAGATTTTGCCCATAATGTGCTCAAGTCCGGTGTTATCGAGAGGGATACGCACCAGCGTTTTCCAAAAGAGGAAGTGGAGCAACTCGGCGAACTCGGCTTCATGGGAATGATGGTTGACCCGGAATATGGAGGTTCGGGCATGGACACCGTTTCCTATGTACTGGCTATGGAGGAGATTAGCAAGATCGATGCGAGCACCTCTGTATGCATGTCGGTAAACAATAGTCTCGTATGCTGGGGCCTTGAGGCCTATGGCACCGAGGTGCAAAAGAATACCTACCTGAAGCCGCTGGCTTCGGGCAAAAAGATCGGTGCCTTTTGCCTGAGCGAACCCGAAGCGGGCTCTGATGCCACATCGCAACGCACTTCAGCCATCGATATGGGCGATCACTACCTGCTCAATGGCACGAAAAATTGGATTACAAATGGCGGCAGCGCTTCCACCTATTTGGTCATGGCTCAAACCGATGCCGAAGCCGGACACAAAGGAATCAACTGCCTGATCGTGGAGCGCGGCATGGAGGGCTTTATTGTCGGCGCCAAGGAAGACAAATTGGGCATTCGCGGAAGCGATACACATACCCTCATGTTTCAAGACGTGAAGGTACCGAAGGCCAACCGCTTGGGGCCGGATGGATTCGGCTTCAAATTTGCAATGAAAACCTTGAGTGGCGGGCGCATTGGAATTGCCGCCCAGGCACTTGGAATCGCCAGCGGAGCATATGAGCTCGCCCTGGCCTACAGCAAGGAGCGCAAAGCTTTTGGCAAGCCCATTCACCAGCACCAGGCCATATCCTTCAAGCTCGCCGATATGGCCACCCAAATCGAAGCCGCCCGCCTGCTCTGCTTAAAGGCAGCCCAACTGAAAGACCGCGGAGAAAATTACGACTACGCCTCCTCCATGGCCAAGCTCTATGCCAGCAAGGTAGCCATGGATGTAACAGTAGAGGCCGTGCAGGTGCATGGCGGCTACGGCTATGTAAAGGAGTACCACGTAGAGCGTTTGATGCGCGATGCCAAAATCACCCAGATATACGAAGGTACCAGCGAGGTACAAAAAATCGTAATCAGCCGGGAGCTGCTTAAAGACTGAGTTGTGGCTGCAAAGGGCTGAGCGGTATCTACGAGACTCAGAAAGATATCTCACAAAACGGGAACGACCTTTTCGAGGGCTACGCGCCGGCTGCCTTTGAGCAGGATGGTGGCACCTTCCACAGGCTCCTTTTCCAGGTATTCCTTCAGGGCTTCTGAGTCGCTGAAGCACGGAAATGGCAATGGCGAGAGCACTTCAAAGGCCTCACCCACGAGCAAAGCCTGTAATCCCTTATCGAGAATGAGCTCCACCACTTTTCGATGCTCCTCCTTGCTCTCTGTACCCAACTCCAGCATTTCTCCCAATATGAGAAGCTTATTGCTCGCTTCGGCTTTCGCGAAATCTTCTATCGCGAGCTGCATGCTGCTGGGATTGGCATTGTATGCATCGAGTATGAGGGTATTGCGATCGCTTTTGTGCAGTTGCGAGCGGTTGAGGCTAGGTCGATAATTTTGCAGGCCACTGCGGATATCCTCATGAGGCACATCGTAATAACGACCAATACACACGGCAGCCAGTACATTGTAGAGGTTATAATCACCGATGAGTTGGGTTTGGATGAGGGGGCTTATGAAATCGCCTTGCCTGTAGGTCACCGCCAGGCCATCTTCTGGTGATTTCGAAATCATCCCCGTGATGTAGAAGCCCGGCTGTGTTCCATAAAGCACGGCGCTCATTCCTCTCGCCATATCGCAGAGCTGCTCATCATCTCCATTGAGGAATACGAGGTGTTTATCCCGCTTCCGCAAAAAATCAAAAAGCTCACCTTTGCCCTTGCGCACTCCTTCCAGTCCACCAAAGCCCTCGAGGTGTGCCTTGCCAATATTGGTGATCAAGCCTACATCGGGCTCACAGATGGCGCTCAGATCGCGTATTTCGCCCTGATGATTGGCCCCCATCTCGATCACAGCCATTTCGGCATCGAGCGGTATGGCCAGGAGGCTCAGTGGCACCCCGATGTGGTTATTGAGATTGCCTTTGGTGTAAAATGTTCTGTAGCGCTGCGACAATACGGCGGCAATCAATTCCTTGTGGGTGGTCTTGCCATTGCTACCCGTGAGGCCTATGAGCGGGCAGCTTAGTTGGCGGCGGTGGTGGCGGGCCAAGTCCTGCAGGCAAGTCAGGCTGTCATCCACCACAGTGATTCCATCGAGGCCGACGAGCTGCGGATCGTCGGCAACGACATGTGTAGCCCCCATTTCCAGTGCCTTAAGGGCAAAAGTATTCGCATCAAAATTGGGTCCTTTGAGGCAAAAGAAGAGGCTACCGGAGGGATCTTGTCGCGTATCGGTACTCACACTGCTACATGTCGTGTACACCTGGTACAGTGAGGCTATGTCCATGGGGTAAAATTAAAAACCCGGCACAAAGGCCGGGCTTTCTGAGCTAAAAAAAGATTTTATCGCTGATTGAGACCCACAGGGCTTCCAACGCGGTCCATGGCACAGCGAAAGCCGATCGTTGCGGTGGCCTTGCGCTCATCCATAAAGCGGCGGGTACCCGGGCTCAGGTAGTAAGCGCGGTCTCTCCATGAAGCGCCTTTGTATACCCTGGAGCGGTTGCTGATGAGGGTACTGCTTCCGTAATCGTACATGGAGTTCTCATTGTCGCCAGGGCTCAGATAATTGATGCTGGAGAGGTCATCACCATCGCGGTAATTGATATTGTCGGCGATGCGGTAATTGTCGCGGTCAATGTTCTCTTCGGGGCGCACCTTGCGCATGCGGAGTCCACCGGGGGTGTCTTCCACAAAATTGCCAAGGCCGGCGAGGAGTTTAGGAGCTATGCGGAGGTTACTGCTTCGGATTTGCTGCAGGCCATCACGTACCAAGGTATAAGCCTCATCGGCTTTACCATCATTGTAACGTTCGTCAGCCTGCTCGGCAAATCCGATCATTGCCTCCAGCAGCTGGGTTTCCTCTGCATTGAGCTTGTTTTCAGTGATTTTATTGAAGTCCCTGAGGTAGTCCAACAATCCTTCGATATCGTAAGTAACAATATTGAGTTTCTCATCGATGTTACCTTGACTGTCGAGCACTTTGGTTTTGAAGACATTCCCGCGGAAAGGGCGGAACTCATCAACATCCTCAAGGCTCAATGGACGATATACGTCCATCACCCACTCGCTCACATTTCCGGCCATATTGTAGAGGCCATAGTCATTGGGTTGGTAGGCAAATACTGGCGCTGTTACATCGGCATTGTCATTGAGGCTTCCGGCCACACCCATGTAGTCACCGCGTCCGCGCACGAAGTTGGCGACGAACTCTCCGTAGTAGCGGCTGTTGTTATCACCATCGCGCACGAAATGTCCATTCCATGGATAAACCCGTCTTTGCGTTACAAGTTCTTGAAAAGTATTTCCCACCAGGCCATAAGCAGCAAATTCCCATTCAGCTTCGGTTGGGAGGCGGTAGCGCGGCAGGAGCATACCATCCTCCATGCGCACATTGCGGAATTCCTTATCGGGATCGAGATCCGGCAGACCGTCTACTCTTTTTCCGCTCTCGTATTGACCGGCCAAATAGGCATCGGTGCTGAAGTGATCTTCATTGTACTGCTGGGGAAAGTGCTCAAACAGACCTTCTCGAATCAGAATGGCCTCATTCACCCTGTCTGAACGCCAAGCACAGAAGTCATTGGCTTGGAGCCAATTTACTCCCACAACGGGATAATCACTATATGCCGGGTGGCGCAGGTAGTACTCTACATAGGGCTCATTGTAAGCCAATTTTGAACGCCATACGAGCGTATCGGGAAGTGCCTTGCGGTATATTTCGGGATAGTCTTCCCCGTATACACGCTTGAGCCAGTAGAGGTATTCCAACCAGTAAATATTGCTCACCTCAGTCTCGTCCATGTAGAATGAAGATACAGTCACCCTTCGCGGGATGTTGTTCCACTCTTCCATGACCATCTCCTCGGTGGCTCCCATGGTAAAGGTACCTCCTTCGATAAGCACGAGCCCGGGTCCGGTCTCTTGCTCATAATAAGGTATTTTCTCGAAGCCGCCATTTCGCGCGTCATTGTAATTCCAACCGGTGGAATTGGACGTTTCAAAGCGGCATGAGCTGAGTGCAATCATGGCTGTTACCAGCAAAAAAGCACTTGCCTTGAATGATGCTATTTGATTCATTGGGTTTCCTTTTTTCGATGCAGGGTTTCCGAATAACTAAAAGGCAGGGCAGTTTATTGCTCTGAATTTCTTCTTTGTGGGTTTACAGTTGAAATTCATGGCAAAAGATATTTCATGCGAGCCGGCTGTCTGTGTAGTCAACTGGCTCGTGGTCAAGTCATAGCTATAGCCCACTTTGAATCTCTCTGTATCTACCCCAAGCAGGATAATGAAGGAGTCACCAAAGCGGTACCATGTACCTAATATAAGCGGGCCCTTTTGAGCGTAGAGACCGACATTGACCTGCTCAAAGTCAAAATGCCTTTGGTACAACACATTGGGCGAAATGGATGCATCCGTTTCTCCCCTCACATCTTTATTGATGGGGATGTTGGCTCCGGCGTGTACCGTATACTTTCTTTCCAATGGTGCTTCGTCCACAATGAGTGATTCGTTGGGTTCAAACAGGTGGTGTACGGCAAAGCCTCCATAAAAGTTCTCACTGAAGATCATGGCACCGGTTGAGAAGTCTACATTATCGACTGAACCTCCTCTTTGGCTCTCCTGGCTGGTGTAGATGAATCCTCTTCGGGGATCGATCTGATCACCGAAGCTCAAGCGGCTCCAATCCAGGGAGCGCTGAAAATAACTCGCTTGAAAACCGGCTACCATCGACACATTATCACTCAGCGTAAGCTGATAAGAGTAGATAGCATTCACGCTGAATGAATTTAGAAGTCCACGACCGGCATTGTCATTGAGCACATAAAAGCCCAAACCGCCATTCACCGCCTCCACGTATTGATCGTAGGAGGCACTGGTGGTCACGAAGTTTCCGGCGAGGGCCGGCCACTGATTTCGGTAATTAAGGTGCACTCGGGGGCACTTCTGTGTTCCTGCCAAAGCCGGGTTAAGGTAGAGGGGATTGGCATAGAACTGACTGAAGATAGGATCCTGAGCCTGAGCACTTTCAATGAGTAAAGAAAAGCAGAACATGCACAGGACTGCCGCCAATCGGTAAGGCTTCTTCAACATATACGCCGGGGTAAAAGCTGTTTTTTTTAAAACCCCAATGATACGAATTTTTTTAAACAAGGTTCTTCGCTTAAATTTTGGGCACAATATTAAATTCGCGTGGTCGTTTAGCCAATGTTTACGGTTAAAAGTACAGCTTTATTTGATTGGGAGCCTCGTTTTCTGATAAATAAACCGTACGGAATTGGATTGTTTGGACTTTCAGGAAGGCCCTTGATGAAGCGTTTTATCGCCCTATTTATCTCTTTTTCAGCAAGCATGCTATTTGCCCAAGAGGAGTTGGAGATTGAAATCCTACTTCAGTGGAGCGACACTGCTATGAGCTACCAATACGAGGAAGAAGCCCTTCAAATACCCACTTTCCAGGGTGCCGTTCACGAATTCGGGTACAAATTTGCACCACAGTTCATTGGAAAATTCGAAGTGGGAAAAGCCAAACGGATTCGAAGTGCTGAGCTTATTGTCGATGAGAGCGTCGCGCTGAGCCGGGAGGGCAGGCAGTATATCCAAAATCTGGACAGCCTGCCGGCACAAAGTTTCCAGTGGGCGGAGGGGGAAGATCGCGGCAAGACGGTGCTTCTGGTGCACTACTTCCCAATCATCGAGAGTGGAAGGGGCTACGAAGCCGTGCATAAAGCAAGAATCGTGATACGTACTGAACGTGCGGTAGCGGGTGCCGCAAAAAGCTCCTTTGCCAGTGAGAGCGTGCTCAGCAATGGTGAGTGGTATAAAATAGGTGTTACGCAGGATGGCATTCACCGAATAGATCGCAGCTTATTGCAGAGCATGGGTATCAATGTGAGCAATCTAAACCCTCAAGAGATCAACATCTTTGGCAATGGCTACGGTCAATTGCCGTTTTTCAATTTTATTGAGCGCCCTGATGATTTGCTGATAAACAATATCTTTATCAATGGGGAGCAGGATGCTTCCTTTGATGAGGGCGATTTCATACTCTTTTATGCCAAAGGCCCGCATACCTGGGCCTACGATGAGAGCAATGGGCGCTTCGAGCACAATAAGCACGATTACAGCGACACCTCCTATTACTTTATAGGTATCAATACGGGCCTACCCCCTGCGCGGGTGAGCAATTTGCAGGGAAGCAGTGCCGGCTCCAATTATCTGGTTGAGGCCTTTGACGACTATACCTTTCATGAAGTAGACCGAGAAAACTTGCTGAAGAGCGGAAGGCAATGGTTTGGAGAAAAGTTTGATGTGCAAACAACTTACAATTTCAGCGGCTCACAATTCAATTTTCCCAACCGCCTCTCAAATGCGGAAACGAATGTGAGATGCAGGGTGGTATCCAGGCGCACGGCCAGTGGAAGCGGTGCTGTATTCACACTCTCTGTAAATGGTCAAAGTACGGCGGTAACTATCCCCAACGTTGGCACAGGTGTGGCTTCTAACTTTGCGAACATTCGCAGCCTGGAAGTGACCCTCGGAAGCGAATCTCCGGGAGAGGCTCCCATTGGCAATGCCCCGCCGCTCAACATCAATATTCAATACGATAAAAATGGCTCTCCCTCTGCCTCGGGATGGCTGGACTGGATAAGTGTGAATACCCGCCGCCTGATGCGCATGTCGGGCAATCAAATGCACTTTCGCGACAGCCGCTCCATTGGACCCGGCAGGGTGTCGCGCTTCGAACTCGACAATGCCGCCTCTGTGCAGGAGATATGGGAAGTGAGTGATCCTACACAGGCCAGGCGGGTGAGCCTGAATCGCGAGGGCGCTTTGGCACATTTTACTTTGGCCACCGAGGGCTTGCGGGAGTTCATAGCTTTTACAGGCAATCAATTTTTCACCCCCGTTTTTCACGGAAGTGTGAGCAATCAAAACCTCCACGCCCTCGGCACCGAGGAGCCGATTGACATGATCATCGTGAGCCCCTCGCAGCTGGCTTCAAGGGCCGAAGATCTGGCCAATATTCACCGCAATTACGAAGCAGATCCCTTAAGGGTGGAAGTGGTGGGACTGCAAGCGGTATACAATGAATTCTCGTCGGGAATGCGCGATATTACCGCCATCAAGTGGCTGATGAAAATGCTATACGATCGCGCAGGCGGCAATGAGGCAGCCATGCCGCGCTATTTATTGCTCTTTGGTGATGGCTCTTTCGACAATAGGAACACCACCCCGGGCAACACCAATTTGGTGCCAACCTACCAATCACTCAACTCTTTGAGCCCGGTAAACTCATATGTAAGTGATGACTACTTTGGCTTCTTGGGTGATAATGAAGGCGAGAGCCAGCTCGACGTAATGGATATTGGCATAGGGAGGCTCACGGTCAAGAGCCTTCAGGAGGCCACCTCGGTGGTCAATAAGATAAGGCGCTATGTGGAGGTGGAAGGAAACATAGGCCAAAGCTGCAGCATATGCGATGATCAGGGCGGAGGCTTCGGCCCCTGGCGCAATATCATATCATTGGTAGCTGATGATGAGGATGGCAACTCGCACATGCGAAATTCCAACACCATTGCATCGCAAATCAATAGTTACACGCAAGACTTCAACCTCGAGCGCATTTTTATAGACGCTTTTCAGCAAATAGCCACTCCCGGCGGCTCGCGATATCCCGATGTGAACCGCATCATCGACCGCAGGGTGCGCAATGGATGCTTCATCATCAACTACATCGGTCACGGAGGAGTGGTGGGCTGGGCCCAGGAGCGCATCCTCGATGTGCCCACCATACTCGCCTGGGACAATCAATACGCCCTACCCATCTTCATGACGGCCACCTGCGAATTTACCCGATTTGATGACCCCCTGCGCACATCGGCCGGTGAATACGTACTCCTCAACGGCAATGGAGGAGGTATTGCCCTGCTCACCACTACGAGATTGGTTTACTCCGCCCCCAATTTTGCCCTGAACGAGAATTTTTACGACGCCCTCTTCCTAAGGCCTGAAAATGAAATTGTGACCCGGCTGGGCGATGTGAGCAGGGATACCAAAAATGCCAGCCTATCGGCCACCTCTGCCAATCACCGGAACTTCTCCCTTATAGGCGATCCGGCACTGCCCATGGCGATCCCTCGTCAGCGCGTGAATATCACCGCCATTACCGACACCCTCGGCAATGAGGTTGACACCCTCAAGGCACTGGCAGTGGTGAGGGTAAGCGGCGAGGTGACCAATGCCGCTGGCAACTTGCTCGGCGATTTTCAGGGCCTGCTCAATGCCACAGTCTTCGATCGCGAAAAAGACGTGGTAACCCTGGCCAATGATGGAGGCAATCCATTTGAATTCCGCCAGCAAGAAGATGTAGTACACCGGGGCAATGCCGAAGTCATCAATGGCCGCTTCACCTTCGATTTTGTGATTCCCAAGGACATATCCTTTTCTGTGGACAGCACGGCCCGCATCAGTCTATACGCTTTCAGCGAAACTGAAGACGGTAGGGGCTTCCAAAATGACCTGCTAATCGGTGACCGCGATACCAGTGCAGTGGATGATGGTACCGGACCTGATATTGAGCTCTTTCTCAATGACGAAAACTTTGTTTTTGGCGGCTTTACCAACAGTACCCCTACCCTGATATCCCGCGTTTTTGACAAAAGTGGAATCAACACCGTAGGTACAGGTGTAGGACACGACATTACTGCGGTGCTGGACAATGACCCCAACAAAACTTTTATCCTCAATGATTTTTACGAATCCGACCTGAATACTTTTCGGAGTGGACGCATCGTGTATCCCTTCGATGAAATTGAAAGGGGTGAACACGAACTCAGCCTGAAAGTGTGGAATGTCCACAACCGCTCCAGTGAGGCCAAAACAGCATTTATCGTCGCCGATAGTGAAGAATTTGCGATCGAAAGGGTGCTCAACTACCCAAACCCTTTCACCACGCGTACAGAGTTTTACTTCGAGCACAATCAGAGTTGTGCCTTTCTCAATGTGATGATTCAGATCTTCACCGTGAGCGGGAAATTGGTAAAAAGCATCGTGACTGTATCCAATACAGATGGCTTTCGTAATGAACCTATCCCTTGGGATGGCCGGGACGATTTTGGAGACCGGCTTGCTACAGGAGTGTATGTTTACAAGGTTTCCGTACGCAACCCTGCTGGAGATCAAGTAGAAGAGTACGAAAAACTCGTAATTTTGAATTGAGCTTAGGCCCGAAATAAAGTGTATATTTGCAATCCCTTAATCGATAGAGAATGAAAAATTTGATCGTGCTTTTGTGCCTGGTACTCTCAGTACCCATGGTGCTTTTAGCACAAAATCAGATCGACTGCGCCAATGCAGTAGCGGGCGGTGACTGTGACCAATTGAGGGCCATCACGACAGCTGTACCCTTTTTGATGATTGGGCCCGACTCCCGCTCAGGAGCGATGGGTGATGCCGGGGTGGCGCTCTCTCCAGACGCCAATGCCCAGCACTGGAACGCCTCCAAGCTCGCTTTTGCCGAGGAAGAAATGGCCTTTGCCTTCTCTTACAGCCCTTGGTTGCGTCAGCTGGTAGACGATATGAACCTCGCCTACCTCACGGGATACAAGAAACTCAACAAAACCTCTGCGGTGGGTGGGTCTCTCAGATATTTTACCCTGGGCGACATTATTTTCACCGACGAAACCGGGCAGGTGATACGTCCATTCCGCCCGGCTGAGTTTGCCGTGGATGTGAGCTATTCCCTCCAACTTTCTTCTAGATGGTCGGGAGGTCTCACAGCACGATGGATCAACTCCAACCTCACTGGCGGTGTGAATGTGAGCGGTGCCGACTCCAGGGCAGCCAATGCTTTTGCAGTCGATCTTTCTACCTTTTACCACAATAACGATGTTACCATCGGCGATATGGATGCCGACTTTGCCTTTGGAGCGGTCATCTCCAATATTGGTAACAAGGTTTCTTACACCAATACCGCCCAGCGGGACTTCCTGCCGATGAACCTGCGCACAGGTCTGGCACTCACCTTGCACCTGGACAGGTACAACTCTTTTACCTTCATCTACGACGCCAACAAACTTCTGGTGCCCTCTCCCCCGATTTACGATCAAAACCGTCGTGACATTATCCTCGCCGGCCGCGATCCCAATGTGGGTGTAGCCGCCGGTCTCTTTGGATCTTTCACAGATGCTGCGGGCCGCCCGATGCGCGATGAAAACGGAGATCCAATCATCAATGCTGATGGACGGCTTGAGATCGAGCCCGGAAGCGTACTTCAGGAAGAGCTTAGGGAGATCAACCACAGCTTCGGAGTGGAGTACTGGTACGCCAAGCAATTTGCTGTGCGTTTTGGCTACTTCTACGAGCATCCCACCAAGGGCAACAGGCAGTTCTTCACCGCCGGTTTCGGCTTCCGCTACAATATTTTTGGGCTTGACATGTCCTACCTCATCCCGACCGAGCAGCGAAATCCACTGGCAAACACCCTGCGCTTCACCCTCAGCATAAACTTTGCCGAGCAGGGTCAGCCAGGACCAACCATTCTCGATAGCAATTAAGCCCCTTAGCCTATGCAGCCTTCCATGCGCGTGGGATTCGGCTATGATGTGCACCAACTCAAGGAAGGCCACCCCTTCATGCTGGGTGGCATACAGATCGACCACCACAGCGGAGCCTATGGGCACTCCGATGCCGATGTGCTCCTCCACGTGATTTGCGATGCCTTGCTGGGCGCAGCTGATCTGGGCGATATCGGCACACACTTCCCTGATACCGACGCAGCCTACAAAGGCATCGACAGCAAGATTCTCCTGAAAAAAACCTATGCCCTCATCAAAGAACAGGGATATAGCCTAGTAAATCTGGACAGTACCATTTGCCTGCAAAGGCCAAAGCTCAAGCCAAATATACCGGCGATGAAGCGCTGCATCGCCGAATTGCTCGACTGCCCCGAGGGGATCATATCCATTAAGGCAACCACCACTGAAAAACTGGGATTCGTGGGCCGTGAGGAAGGCGTGAGCGCTTACTGTGTCTGCCTTATCGGCAAATAAACACGAGATTGCGTACTTTGCAGCGATCATGAAAAAAGAGCGGATCGAAATCGACTACCTCATCGCCGACTCCATCAATGAATTGGAGGATGCAGATCGTCAGCTTTTTGAGGAAGCCGTGAAGGCCCTTGAAACTGCCTATGCTCCTTATAGCGAATTCAACGTGGGAGCGGCAGTGGCCCTGGAAAATGGCGAAATCGTTCGCGGAAGCAATCAAGAAAACATTGCCTATCCGAGTGGACTATGCGCCGAGCGTGTTGCCATCTTTGCGGCAGCATCACAATATCCGGGAGTGCCCATACACACATTGGCCATTGCTGCGCGCCACCGAAAAGACCTGGAGCTCGAAAACAATGCCCTCAGCGGCCATGTGACGCCCTGCGGAGCCTGTCGGCAAGTCATCATGGAATACGAGAGACTTCTCGAGCACCCCATTCGCATCCTTACAGGGGCCACGGCAGGCCGAATCTACATCATAGAAAATGCCGAGAGCCTTTTACCGCTTGTCTTCTACAGCGAAAGCCTGATCAAAGGCCGCTGAGGCTTTTGCCAAACTAAGTGTGCGATTAACATATGCTCCGTATATTTGTCGCTCATTTAGATTGGTGACATGGCAACAAAGACAGCAAAGAGCACAAAATCAAATTCTTCCAAGAAAAAGGAGAAGTTCTCAAAGGAAACGTATTTGCATTGGTATGAAAGCATGCTTTTGATGCGCCGCTTTGAGGAAAAGTGCGGGCAGCTTTACATTCAACAAAAATTTGGCGGATTCTGCCATCTCTACATCGGTCAGGAAGCCGTACTTGCGGGTATGGTATCGGCCATGGACAAGGAAGACAGGGTAATCACCGCCTACAGAGACCACTGCCATCCCCTTGCTTTAGGCACCGACCCCAAGTATGTGATGGCCGAACTCTATGGCAAGCGCACCGGCACTTCAAAAGGCAAGGGAGGATCAATGCACATGTTTGACAAAGAGCGACATTTATTTGGCGGTCACGGCATTGTAGGCGGACAGATTCCGCTCGGCGCGGGCATCGCTTTTGCTGACAAGTACAGAGATGAAAAACACGTGACCTATTGCTTCATGGGTGATGGAGCCGTGCGTCAGGGCTCTCTCCATGAGACCTTTAACATGGCCATGGTATGGAAGCTTCCGGTAGTGTTCGTTATTGAAAACAACAATTACGCCATGGGTACTTCCGTAAAAAGAACCAGCAATGTGCACGACCTGAGCCGAATAGGCGAAAGCTACGATATGCCAGCGCTCGGAGTAAACGGGATGAACTGTGAGGATGTGCACGATGGCTTTGAAAAAGCGGCAGCCCATGCCCGCAGTGGCGAGGGGCCCTTCCTGCTCGAAATGCGCACCTACCGCTACAAAGGGCACTCCATGAGCGACCCGCAAAAGTACCGCACCAAAGAAGAAGTTGAAGAATACAAACAGCAGGATCCCATTCAGGTGACCCGAAAAACCATCGAAGAAAAGAAGTGGATGAGTGAAGATGACTTCAAAGAGATGGACAAGAAAATCAAAGCACAGGTAGAAGAATGTGTGAAATTTGCCGAAGAATCACCGGATCCCGAAGCACATGAACTCTATGAGGACGTGTACCTACAGTCTGATTATCCTTACATAAAACACTGATTGCAATATGGCTGAAATAGTAAGAATGCCCAAACTCAGCGACACCATGGAAGAAGGGGTGGTCGCTGAATGGCATAAGAAAGTGGGTGATGAAGTGAGCGCCGGAGAAGTGCTGGCTGAGATAGAAACAGACAAGGCCACCATGGAATTTGAATCATTCCAGGATGGTGTGCTCCTGCACATCGGTGTGGAAAAAGGAGATTCTGCCCCTGTAGACAGCATCCTCGCCATACTCGGTGAAAAAGGGGAAGACATAGAGGAATTGCTCAAAGAAGGCAAGAACGGCGCAGCCAAAACAGAGGCTCAGGACAGCAAGGATAAGGAGGAGGACAAATCCGAATCTGACGAAAAGAAAAAGGAGAAGACCGCTGAGCAGAAGGAAGATAAGAAGGAGAAAAAAGCTGACTCAGGATCTGAAAAGCGCGAATCAAAAGAGGAGAGCACATCCACAGACGGCCGACTCAAAGCTTCGCCACTGGCCCGCAAAATGGCAGAGGACAAAGGCATAGACCTCAAAACCGTGAAGGGAACCGGCGACGGTGGACGCATCATAATGCGGGATATCGAGAACTACACCCCATCCAAGCAGAGCGGTGCCACGAGGTCGGTAGCTGCTGGCGAAGAGAGCTACAGCGAGGAGTCGGTATCACAAATGCGCAAAACCATTGCCAAAAGGCTGGCCGAAAGCAAGTTTACAGCGCCCCACTTCTACCTCACCATGGAGATCGACATGGATCACGCCATGAAGCAACGCAAGTCGATCAATGCCGCGCTAGATCCTTCAAAAATTAGCTTTAATGACATGGTGATCAAGGCCGCAGCCGCCGCGCTGCGCAAGCATCCAAAGGTAAACTCCGCCTGGCATGGCGACAAAATACGTTACAATGACCACGTGCACATAGGCGTGGCAGTGGCTGTAGACGAAGGTCTATTGGTACCTGTGGTGCGCTTTGCCGATGCCAAATCCATGCTTGAAATCAATGAAGAGGTAAAGAGCTATGCCGAAAAAGCGAGGAGCAAGAAGCTACAACCCAGCGATTGGGAGGGCAATACCTTCACGATTTCCAACCTTGGGATGTTTGGCATAGAAGAGTTTACAGCCATCATCAATCCACCCGACGCCTGCATCATGGCCGTGGGAACCATCGTGGAAAAACCCGTGGTGAAGAATGGACAAATCGTAATAGGCCACACCATGAAAGTTACCCTCTCTTGCGACCACCGCGTGGTAGATGGAGCTGTGGGATCCGCATTCCTGCAAACTTTCAAGCAGTACATGGAGAATCCCGTCCTGATGCTTGCATCCTGATCAGCAGGCAATCGTCAAATTACAAGATGAACACGAAACGAAGTGCGCCGACAGGTGTGCTTCGTTTTTTCATGCCGCTTTCCAGCGAATGCTAGCTCACAAATGCTTCAATGCCTCGCGGCGGCTCAGCGGGGCCAAAGGCATCCTCGAGACCAGATTGCACACCCATTGAGGGTCTTGTCGTGCGTAGTTGCGCAAAGCCCACCCGATGGCCTTTTGTATGAAGAATTCATCCGATTGCCTGAGGGCGCTGATGCACCGCTCGAGGGCATTCACATCGGTGTGCTCCTTGTAATGAAGCTGAAAGATAAGGCAGGTGCGCTGTAGCCAAATGCTGTCACTTTTCAAGCATTTGTCGATAAATCGCTGCTGCAATTCAGGACGCTGCATAAAAAAGCGCCCCACAAGCTTGGAAGCGATCGGGTCTACAGAATCCCACCATGAATGGGTACAAATGAGATGCTCATAAAGCTCTATGCGCTGGGCTACAGGTTTTTTGTCACGGTGAATCAGAAGGTCGATGGCGCAATACTGCATTTCCCGAAAGGGATAAGACCATAAGGCCAAGGCGAGTTGCGCTGCGGGAAACTGATCGGCCTCGCGCGCCCAAGCCCGAAATACCTGCCGCCTCGGCCCGGCCTGTACACCGAGAAAATCAAAGCGATGCTTCATATAGGCCTTCATGGCAGGAGCATTTTCCACCGAGGCCTTGCTGCGCAAAGATTTCAGCAGCTGTTCAGTACAGTGGTCAATTGCTTTATCGCCAGTCATGGGCTCAAAGATAGATACAGATGCACAATGTGATTGCACAGGTCTACCCAAAAAGCCGTGCACAGCCCGAGGCTTCTGCATATATTTGCATGCTAACAGGAGATCGTCCGTCCATATGAGGATTATTATTGCAGGGGCTGGTGAGGTAGGATTTCACCTCGCCAAACTGCTCACAGTAGAAGGCCATGAGATCGTAGTGATCGACACCGATGCCGACAAGCTTCAATACATCGCTCAACACCTCGATGTGCAAACCATCAGCGGCAGCAGCACCTCTTACAGCTCGCTGGGTCAGGCCAGTGTCCAAAAAGCCGACCTCGTAATAGGGGTCACCAACAGCGAGGATGCAAACCTTACCACCTGCATCATCGCCAAGCACCTGGGCGCCAAGAAAACGGTGGCGCGCATCAACAATATGGAATTTCTCCAACACCGCGAACAGCTAGACCTGGCTCAGGTGGGCATTGATGAGCTCATCTCACCTGCCTCGCTCGCCGCGCGCGAAATCAAACGGCTCTGCAAGGAATCGGCCCTCACCGACTTCATTGACTTCGACAAGGGCAAGCTCTCCCTCATCGGCATCAAGGTGGAAAATGAGAGCCGTATAACTGGAAAAACCATCGCCGACTGCGCCCATCTCAACCCCGATGGCAACTTCATACCCGTAGCCATACTGCGCAACAATGAAACCATCATTCCCCGCAAGGATACCCGCTTCTTTGCCAATGACCACGCCTACTTCGTGGCCAATAACGAAGGCCTGGAGCAGGTACTACAAGCCTTTGAAAAGCAGCGTATTGAAATCAAAAACCTCATGATCCTAGGTGGCACGCCCGTAGGCTACCACGCCGCCAAGGCATTGAGCAAGAAGTACCGCGTGAAGCTGGTCGAGCCCGACAAGGAGCTCTGCATAGAGCTTGCCGAAAAACTGCAAGACACCCTTATCATCAACGCCGATGGCCGCAACCTCGATGCCCTCGAAGATGAAAACCTTTCGGAAATGGATGCCTTCATAGCGCTGACCAGCAATAGCGAAACCAACATCATCACCAGCCTCGTGGCCAAGAACCACGGCGTGAAGAAAACCATAGCCCTGGTGGAAAACATAGACTACATACACCTGAGCCAAAGCATAGGTGTGGATACGCTAATCAATAAAAAGCTCATCGCTGCCAACTTCATATTCCGCTACATACGAAGGGGCGAAGTGCTCTCGCTCACCAGCCTGCACGGAGCCGATGTAGAGGTGCTGGAATTTGAAGTAACAAGCAGCTCAAAGATCAATAGCAAGGCACTCAAATCACTTGACTTTCCCAAAAGCTCGGTGGTAGGAGGTGTCATACGCCACGGCTTAGGCCAAATACCCGATGGCAATTTCGTATTTGAAGAAAAAGATCACGTGGTGATCCTCTCCAAAATGTCATGCATCCATAAGGTGGAAAGCTACTTCCGCTAAGCCATGAAGATCAACCCCCTAGCCATCATCAACATCATCGGCATCCTGCTCTTTATCAATGCAGGACTCATGCTGAGTTGTCTTCCCATGGCCTGGTACGATGGTGAGAGCACCCTGGAGGCATGGCTCAGCGCTGTAGGTTTGAGCATTGGCATTGGCGCACTTTGCTACTTCAGCACCTTTAAGCACCCGCAGCACCGCAGCGTGCGCAAGCGAGATGGCTACATCATCGTGACCATGAGCTGGTTTGTCATGGCCTTTTCAGGCACCCTGCCTTATGTGCTGAGCGGCAGTATACCGCATTACACCGATGCCTTTTTTGAAAGTATCTCGGGCTTTACCACCACCGGGGCAACCATACTGGATGATATTGAAAGCCTGCCGCGCAGCATCCTGCTCTGGCGCAGCCTCACACAGTGGGTGGGAGGACTCGGTTTCATCGTGCTTGTGATCAGCATCCTGCCTTATTTGGGCATAGGGGGGATGCAGCTATTCCTGGCCGAGGTACCCGGTATCACAGCCGATAAGCTCAAGCCACGCATACAGGATACTGCCAAGCGCCTGTGGCTGCTATACATAGCACTCACCCTAGCCGAAGCTGTGCTGCTCAGGATAGGAGGCATGGGATGGTTTGATGCAGTCAATCACAGTTTCACCACCCTGAGTACGGGAGGATTCAGCACAAAACAAGATAGTATTGCAGCTTTTGACAGCCACTACATGGAGTACGTGATCAGTACTTTCATGTTCATTGGTGGCACCAGCTTTGTGCTCCTTTACCTCTTGGCAAAAGGCAAGTTCCACAGGCTTTTCCAAAACGAAGAATTCAGAGCTTATGCAGGTATCATAGCGACCTGCACAGCTATAGTAAGCCTGGCATTGATCTTCCAAAACCACTACAGCCTTGAGAATGCCTTCAGAAAGTCCCTCTTTCAAGTGTTAGCCTTATGCACAGGCACAGGCTACGCCACGGCCGACTTCACACATTGGGGCGGGGCCTTATCTATTATCTTTTTCACCCTCATGTTTGTAGGTGGCTGCGCAGGCAGTACCACCGGCAGTGTGAAAGTGGTGAGGCACCTGATCATCGCCAAAAATTCCGTGCTCGAATTCAGAAGGCAGCTCCACCTCTCTGCCATTATACCTGTGAGGGTGAATGGCAAAGCAGTACCCCACGATGTGACCCGAAACATCCTGGCCTTTGTGATCATATACCTCACCATATTTGGGGTATGCTCCGTACTGCTCACATTCATGGGTGCTGATGGCTATACTGCCATGGGCTCAGTGGCCTCAGCTATTGGCAACGTAGGCCCCGGACTCGGTGCCACTGGCCCCTCTGAAACCTATGCCGCAATACCCACCCTTGGCAAGTGGATGCTGGGCTTCCTAATGGTCGTAGGCCGCCTCGAAATATTCACCGTGTTGATCATCTTCAGCCCCTACTTCTGGCGCAGCAACTGATGAAGGCTGTCATATTCGATATGGATGGCCTGCTCGTCGACACGGAGCCCTTTTGGCGAAAAGCCGAAATAGAAGTCTTTGCCGAGGTGGGCTTGTCCCTTACGGAAAATGATTGCCGCGAAACCATGGGCTGGCGACTCGCAGAAGTAGTGGCACTCTGGCACTCCCGGCAGCCCTGGTCGGAGCCCGACCTCAAAAGCGTGGAAGGCAAAATTCTGAACCGCGTGGAGCGGTATATACGGCATCAGGCCAAGCCATTGCCGGGCGTAGCAGAGGCGCTCGAACTCTGCAAAAGCCTGGGGCTGAAAACAGCCATCGCCTCCTCTTCGCCCATGCGGCTCATCGATGCCATGGTGGATCGCTTCCAGCTCAGGGCCGAATTTGATGGCATCTACTCCGCTGAGCACCTGAGCCATGGCAAGCCCCATCCGGAAATTTTTCTCAATGCGGCCCACGGTCTCGATATTGGAGTCAGGGATTGCCTGGTGCTCGAAGACTCCATCCACGGCATGGTGGCAGCTTTGGCGGCGCGCATGTATTGCGCAGTCATCCCGGCACCTGAGGATGCGGACAAGGCTCCATTTGCAGCAGCGCATCTCCAACTCAACTCGCTTCTAGAACTTGACGCAAAGCACATCGGCGGCCTGGGTTAACTTTTGGTGCATTCATACGTATGAAAAGGGCTATGAGACTTGCGTCTTTCCTTTTTGTGATGGCATTCAGCCTGGCGGCAAATGCCCAAATGGATCCCATGGCTTATGCCAAAAGCCTCTATTTGGAAGGGCGCTATGCCGAATCGCTCCGCGTGCTCAACACCCTGATAGAAGGAGAATCTGACAATACTGATGCCCTGAGGCTTCAAGGAGATTGTTATCAAAAAGAGGAAAAGTACGTCGCCGCTATACAAGCCTATGAAAAGGCGGCCAAGCAAAAGCCCGACGATGCTTTGCTCTATGCAAATTGGGGCTCAGCATTCATCAATCTCGAGCAGTATGGCGAGGCTGAGAAAAGACTCAAGAAGGCCCTCAAGACCGACAATGAACTTCCGGAAGCCCACTACTACATGGGAAATGTGAAGTACTTCGACTTTAGGGTGCGTGCCGCTATACAGTGCTACGATGAAGCCATACGTCTGCGCCCCACCTACCGCGATGCCCTCTACATGCGTGCGGCCAGCTATGCTGAGCTCGACAGGCCCGATCTCGCATTGCGCGACTATCAAGCCGCCCTCGACCTGGACCCAAAACTGGAAACAGCCAGGTACAATATCGCCGTGCTTCACCTGCGTGAAAAAGATTATGGGAAAGCGGTATCCCTATTGCAAAAAATTGATGTAGATGCACTTTCCAACACGGCAGACTACTATTTCAGCCTGGGAGAAGCCTTATTCTACGTAGGCGAGTCAGAAGCCTCTTGCGAAGCCTATCAGGAAGCCATGCAGCTGGGCGACAAGGAGTCAAGAGAAATCTACAAACGATACTGTCTCGATAAGGAGGAGCGCGAAGCTCAGGAGCAGACACGCACCATACGCATGGCCTTCTAAAGCCAATGCCGCGACCTCAGTAATGCCTGTAGGCTTCGAGCAAGTAGCCCTCCATGGCCTTGCGAACCTCCGTGGATGAGCCTTCATAAGCATTGACCATAAGCACACAAGCCAATTGGCGGCCGCCAGCCGACTCGAAGTGCCCGGCTATGGCCCGCACCCCATCCATAGAGCCGCTTTTGATCTTGGCTTGTCCCTCCAGCGAAGTACCTCTTACGAAGTATTTCATGGTACCCTCTTGCCCTGCCTTTGGCAATGCCTCGAGCATGTATGGGCGCAGTACATCATCGCTGTAGGCACGATGCATTAGCGCAGCCAGCGACCTCGCGCTGATACTGGTAAATCGCGACAATCCACTGCCATCGTAAGCAAAAAAGGCCCGACCACCCTCAGCATCCATCCATGCAAAGTGATTGCGCAGTGCTTCCAAGGCTCCGTTGAGGCTGCTGCTGCCTTGCAGATGCCCCAGCTGCCTGAGCAGGGTCTCAGCGAATAGGTTGTCGCTCTTCACCAGTGTGTGCCTCACCAAATCCTTCAGCGGCGGGGAGCGATGCTCTAAAATGAGCCTGAGGGTAGCAGGCTCCGGTATTTCATTACTTTCGATGATGGGCTTTCCATCAATGGCGATTCCCTGTGCGGCCATGTGCCTATGCAAGTGGTGGAGGAGAAATTGAGGTGGATCGGGCAAGCTACCCCTGATGGCAAAATCCTTGTGCCCCATGGGCAGAGTGCCGCGTATACTCCTGCGGGTGGTGCCCGGAGCACCAAAAATATAGGCCTGATCTCCGCCCCCTCGCGCGCTGAGCACTTCATTGCTCAAGCTGAGCTCAGGTACTTCCGGACGAATGGCTGTGATACGGGTGAGGACTCCGGCCTCTGTACCTGTGTCAAAATGGATGGAATAGCTGTTGTCGTACACATTGAGGCCGTACACAGCAGCTCCGTAGTAATTGGCCATATCCTCCCATACCCGTGTACCGGGAATGCCATCACCCTCGAAGTGGCCGGTGTATGCGCGAATGTCACCTCTCACCACCGCGATACCTTTGGCCCTGATAGCAGTGGCCCAGGAGGATAGCAGTTGATCGAGATCCGGCTGAAAATAGGACGAAGCCAGGCTGGGGTCACCACCACCGAGGACAATGAGGTCGCCATGGAGGGTATCTTGGATAATATCGCCGCGATAGGCCAGAAGGGTGCGAAAGTTGAAATCGGGGCCGAGACTCTCAAGAGCCGCTGTGCAGGTGAGCAATTTCCACACCGAGGCCGGGCATAGGCGATCTGTAGGCCGGTGGCTCGAGAGCTCCTCACCGGTCTCCAGGTCGATGAGCACCGCCGATACCAAGGCCCCTCTTAAAGCCGGAGCAGAAATAAGCGAGCCCGAGATAGGATCCTGGGCGCTGACTTGAAAAAGCCCTAAAAAGCTGACTATACAAGTCAAAGCCGGGCGGAGTATGGATAGAATATTATTCATTTGAGATATTCCCTACAATCTTAATGCAAATAAGGCGGCTTTGGTATACTTTAGCCGTACAAAAGGTGTGTGGCATCGCGGGAATATGGTCTAAAGCGAATCTGGTGCCAAACCAGATGGACTCGCTGCGCAAAGCGGTTGAGATCATTGCTCACCGAGGCCCCGATGCGTCGGGTATAGAGGGCTGGGATAAGGCCGCCCTCGGCCACAGGAGGCTGTCCATCATCGATACCGATGCCCGTGCCAATCAGCCCATGAGCGATCCCGGCGGTCGCTATCACATCGCCTACAATGGCGAAGTGTACAATTACCGCGAGCTCTCGAAAGAACTGAGCGATCGCTATGGATTCGAGCCGCGCAGCAGCAGCGATACCGAAGTTTTGCTCCATGGTCTGATATACGAAGGGGCCGATTTCCTGCACAGGGTCAATGGCTTTTTTGCCTTTGCCTTCTACGATTCCGCGGCTCATGAACTGATACTTGCGCGCGATCGCTTCGGCATCAAGCCCTGCTATTTTCGCATGAGCGAGCAGGGAGAACTGATCTTCGGCAGCAAGCTGGGCTGTGTCATGGCCTTCAGCCAAAACAACCAGATAGACCGCAAGAGCTTGTTCAGTTATTTACAGCTCAGCTATATCCCTGCACCTGAGAGCATCATATCCGGCACGAGCAAGCTCGCGCCCGGAGAGCTCATCCACTGCAAAGGGGAGCGCATAGAACGCAAAAGATGGTACCGCCTTGAGACAAATGCTGACAAATTGCGATCAGAGCTTCCGGTGGCTGAAAGGTTTCGGGATTTACTACAGGATGCCGTGCACAAGCGCATATATGCCGATGTGCCCGTGGGAACTTTTCTGAGCGGAGGCTTGGATTCATCGGTGATAAGCCTTCTGGCAGCCCGCTGTAAGCCGGATATTCCCGCCTTCTCGATCGGCTTTCCGGAGCAGTCATTTTTTGACGAAAGTAAAGCCGCGAGAGAAACAGCCAGACACTTAGGGCTCAAGCATCACTTGATCGAGGTGAGGGCGCGCGATATGGAGGAGCAGCTCGAGCACATACTCGAAGCCATCGATGAGCCCTTTGCGGATTCCTCAAGCGTACTGGTCAACGTGCTGTCAAAGCATGCCCGGCAGGAGGTGAAAGTAGCCCTGAGTGGCGATGGTGCCGACGAGCTGCTGGGCGGCTACAACAAGCACCGGGCGCTGCTGCGCTCCCTGAGGCGCGACCCCATCAACCGAACCCTCCGCAGTACAGCTCCGGCATTGGAATTTTTGCCCGGCTCTCGCAGCAACGGATTCTTCAACCGAATGCGCAAACTGAAACGATACAGCCGCGGATTGCGCCTCGAATTTGGCGAACGCTACCTCGCTTGGGCATCATTCACCCGCGATACACGGGTAAGGGCCCTGCTACAAGCCCATCCCAACCTGAGCCTGCAACCCAGCATCCGCGAAAAACTGGAGGGGCTCAATCCGGAAGACTTCAATACGGTTCTGCTTACAGATATAGCCCTTGTGCTCCCCAATGACATGCTCTACAAGGTGGACAGCATGAGCATGCATCACGCCTTGGAGGTGCGCACCCCATTTTTGGATCACCGTCTGGTGGAATTCATCTCCGGCTTGCCCGCGAGTGCAAAGCTGGACACCATCACAGGCAAGAAGCTGCTGCGCGAAGCCTTTAGCGCAGATTTCCCTCCCGGATTTTTCGAGCGCGGCAAGAAAGGTTTCGAGGCTCCACTGGCACACTGGCTCAGGGGTGTGCTGAGCGGTGAATTGGAAAGGCTCACTGCCACCGATTTGCTGCACGAGCAAGGCATATTTGCCGAAAAGGCCGTAGCCAGGCTCAAACGGCAGCTGAAAACGGCCAATCCCGGTGACGCTCCGCATACCCTTTGGGCCATTTTCATCTTCCAGCATTGGTGGGAAAAGCAGGTGAAGGAAGGATTGTTGAACAGCACATCGCCCGTGCTCTGATCTGCAAGTGAACATGCCAAGGGTATTGCGCATTATCAATCGATTCAATCTGGGAGGCCCCACTTACAATGCAGCCTATCTCAGTGCCTACTTGGATGGAGACTATGAGAGCCTCTTGATAGGCGGGATGAAAGATGAGAGTGAGGACAGCTCGGAATTTATCGTGGAGGAGCTGGGCCTGGAAGCCCGAATCATCGACAAAATGCGACGCCCCATACGTCCGCATAAGGATTTGGAAGCCTATCGGCAGCTCAAGGAGCTCATAGGCGATTACAAGCCCGATGTGGTACACACACATGCCTCAAAACCAGGTGCCCTCGGTCGCTATGCAGCCCATAAGCTCGGAGTTCCGGTCATTGTACACACCTTTCACGGTCACGTCTTTCACTCCTACTTCAATCCCGCGCTTACCGCCTTTTACAAAAGGCTGGAGCGCAGCCTGGCCCGTATCAGTACCGCCATTGTAGCCATTAGCGACAAGCAGAAAGAAGAGCTCGTATATCAACACCACATATGCCCCGCCGAAAAGGTTGAAGTAATTCCATTGGGATTTGATCTGCAAAGATTTCAGCTTGATATCGCGGGAAAGAGGACGCGCTTCAGGAAGCGCTATGGCTTGAAAGAGGGCGACGTAGCCATTTGCATTGTCGGGAGGCTGGTCCCGATAAAAAACCACAAGCTCTTCTTTGAAGCTGTGAAGTGGGCAAAAGCCCGGAGCAAGAAGGCATTCAAGGTATTTGTAGTGGGAGATGGAGAGCTGCGCGCAGAATTGGAAGCCTATTGCAAGTCCCTCGGCCTGATATACAGCGGTGGAACAGAAGACCCTGCCGATATTCACTTCACCTCATGGATCAAGGAGGTGGATGAGGTAAACGCCGGCTGCGACATCATGGTGCTCAGCTCCCTCAATGAAGGCACCCCTGTAAGCCTGATCGAGGCCCAGGCAGCCAACCTTCCCATCGTGAGCACAGAGGTAGGTGGCATCAGCGATGTAGTGATCAAGGGAGAAACGGCCCTGCTGAGCCCGGTGGGGGATGTAGAAGCCTTTGGACACAATTTGCTGAAGCTCATTGATGACGATGAGCTCAGGGCAAAAATGGGTGAAAAAGGTTGGCTACACGTGAAAGATAAATTCCACTATAGACGCCTGGTGGAAGATATCAGAGGCTTGTACGACCGCCTTTTGATGAGAATTTAATACTTTCGGCAACGAATCTGTTTGGATGAACCCTGCATTTATGAGGTATACTCTGCTCTGCGTAGCGGCCGCTCTATTCCTTGGGAGCTGTACAATCAACAAGGACTTGCTATTCAAAACCCCCAAGGATTTCGAGTATGCTGTAGAGCCCGATTCACTTGGGCCCTCGGCCAAGCTCGCGGCCAACAACTTCATTACCATGAACTTCTTTACCGGAAACGGCTATATGCTCGTAGAGATGGGTATCGCCGGGGGCATGCTCGGTGGGCAAAACATGATGATGCAAGGTGGCGGACAGCAGCAAATGATGATGATGCGTGGAGGAGGCATGCAGTATCTCATCGACCGGGATGGTACGGTAAAGCTGCCTGTAATAGGCCGGGTGAAGCTGGAGGGCATGACCATTAGGGAAGCCGAAAGCTATGTGGAAGAGCTCTACACCCAGTATTACAACGAACCTTACGTAATACTCAATGTGCAAAACAACAGGGCTATCGTATCGCCTGGAGCCGGCGGAAGGGCCCAGGTGATCACCTTGCAAAACAACAATACCACCCTGATGGAGGCCCTCGCCATGGTGGGAGGTATCGATGAACGCGGCAATGCCAGCAAGGTGAAGCTCATTCGGCAAAATGAAAAAACCAAAGAGCGGGAGATATACAAGCTGGATCTATCCAAAGTGGAAGGCATGCACCGCGCCGATATCATTATTCAGCCCAATGACATCATTTATGTGGAGCCCCTACCCCTCATAGCCAGGGAGATTGTGAGGGAAATCAACCCAGTTATTACATTGATATCCACATCCATACTGCTACTGGCCATACTTAACCTCGTCGACTAGCCCAATGGTGCCTGAACACGATACACAGCCTGTCGGCGAAATGGACAGCTATAAGCAAAGGCTAACCACCTTCAGCAATGAGTTTGATATTGGGCTCTTCCTCTCGATCCTCAAAAAGAATATCCTACTCATCATCTCCATCGTGGTGGTGGCAACCATTGCCTCCTCGCTCTACCTGCGCTATACGTCGCCTGTGTATGAGGCCAAAACAATTATCCAACTGGGGAGCAGCGACCAGGCAAAGCAGATATTGAACGTCAACCAATTTGCCGAAGACAATAGCCTGCTCAAGGAGATAGAGCTGATGAAGTCGAAGCTCCTGATAGAGAGGGTAGTTCAAAGGCTTCCTCTCGAAATCGCCTATTTCGAGAAAGGAGAATTTCTCACCGATCAGAAGTATCCGAGATCTTCCTTTTCCATTGAATTATTGAGCCTCAAGGACTCAACGGTGAGAGACAAGCCGATCTTCGTGCATTTCATCGATGGCAAAAAATTTCAGCTTGAGCTGAATGAGCAAAAGATCGGAAAGCCGGAAAGGCCCGGTGAAGTATCAGAAAACGAATACTTCAGCTATATACTTCACGTAGTGGATGCCAATCACTTCAACCGCGTGGCGCAAGGCGAGGTAAGTTTTTACTTTACCATCAACAGCCCCTCCCGTTTGGCCAATATCTTCAGCCGTCAGATGAGCATTAAAATACTCAACAACACGGCCAAAACCATCGAAATCAGCATGCGCCACAACAATGCGGGCATAGCCCGGGATTTTGTGACCAATCACGCTGAAGAATACATCAAGTACGACCTCGAAAACCGCGAGCAAAGCGCCACCAACATCTTGCGCTTTATCGACAGCCAACTGGACACTGTGTACCAGAATCTGCGCGACTCTGAGCTCAAGCTCAATCAGTACAAGCAGGAAAATAAAATCGCCAACCTCGACAATGTATCCAATACCTACTTTGAGTATTTCCGAGAATTCGAAGATGAGCTGCTGAGGTTGGAATTAGAGGAGGGCACCCTGGATCAAATCCTCATGACCATTGACAATGAAGGTGAGGGAGTGGATGTATACCAGCTCATTCCATTGCTCAGTGGATCTTCGTATCAGAATTCCCTTGCGGAAATGCTGCAGACGCTGAGAGCCCTGCTTACAGCCAGGGAGGAAGTGCAATTTGACATCAAAGACTCCAGCCGCCGCATCCAGAAAATGGACAATAGCATAGCCATTCAAAAACGGCTTATCGTAGAAAGCGTACTCGCAGCAAGGGAAAAAATTCGATCCAAGCAGAAAAATCTGCGCTCCAAAATGGACGAAATTGAGGCGGGATTCAGCACACTTCCCGACAAAGAGCTCGAGTTTGCCCGGCTCAAGCGGATATTCACCATCAATGAGAAGTACTATACCATGCTTCTCGAGAAGAAAACCCAATACCGCATTTCTCAAGCCGGCTTCGTAACGGAAAACCGCATCCTCGAGCGATTGATCAGCTCAAGTGCCCCAATATCGCCCCAAAAAGGCTTGATCACCGCAGGCGCACTCCTCGTCGCCCTGCTCATCGGCTTGGGCATCGTGGTCGCAAAGTACTTCCTGCACGATAAGATAACATCGGTAAAGGAAATCACGAAACTGAGCAATGCATCCATCACCGTGCTCGGGATGATACCGAAGTACAAACGCGATATTCCCATCTCTCAACTCCTCGTCGACAAGAACCCCAAGTCCATGATCGCAGAAGCCTTCCGGGGCCTGCGCAGCAACCTGAAATTCCTGAGTGACGGTAGCGAACTCAATGAGGCCAAGGTCATTTCGGTGACCTCCACCCTCTCAGGCGAAGGAAAAACCTTTGTCACCATCAATCTGGCCGGAATCATTGCATACTCGGGGCAGCGGGTCATTGTATTGGATCTCGATATGCGAAGGCCACGCATACACCTCGGTTTTGATACCGACAACAAAAGGGGAATGAGCACCCTGCTGAGCGGGCAGTCCGAGCTGGAGGAGAGCATATTGCGCAGCAAAGTTCCCAACCTTGACTTCATCACGGCCGGCCCCGTACCTCCCAATCCCTCAGAGCTCGTCATAAGCCGAAGGATGACAGAAGTGCTCAAAGGCCTCAAGGAGATGTATGATGTGATCGTGCTCGACACCCCTCCTGTGGGCTTGGTTACCGATGGCATACCCGTGATTCAAAAGGCCGACTACCCCATCTACGTTTTCCGTGCCGACATGTCAAACAAACAGTGCATCAATACCGCCGATCGCCTGATCAACGAAAAAGGCCTTCGGAACCTCTCTGTGGTGCTCAACGCAGTAGACCTCGAGCGCAGCAAGCAGGGTGGCAGCTTTGGATATGGCTATGGTCACGCCTATGGCGAAGGCTATGGCTATTACGACGATGAAGATGGAGGCATGGGAAAGGGAATTCTCAAACGCATCTTTGGAAGCATATGAAAGTAAGCAGGATGGACATCCCGGATGTCTTGCTCATTGAGCCACGCGTTTTTGAAGACAGTCGGGGTTACTTTTTCGAAAGTTTTAACGAGGCCTCATGGAAAGAGCATTGCGGCTTTGTGCCCAAATTTGTGCAAGACAATGAATCCATGTCGCATAAAGGCGTGTTGCGCGGGCTTCACTTCCAAGCCCCCCCACATGCGCAGGCCAAGCTCGTGAGGGTAATCCGTGGTGCCGTGTATGATGTAGCGGTAGATTTGCGCATCGGCTCGCCTACATACGGCAAGTGGTGCGCTGCAGAGCTCAGCGCCCACAACAAGCGGCAGCTGTACATTCCCGAAGGCTTTGCGCATGGCTTTTTGGTATTGGAAGACAGCAGCATCTTTTCATACAAGTGCAGCGATCTCTACCATCGCGAAAGCGAAGGCGCCATAAAATGGGATGATCCTGAACTCGGCATTCAGTGGCCGGAAAAGTCACCCCTCATTTCGGACAAGGACCGTCTGCACGCTAGTCCCTTTAACTCTTTTGAAAGCCCATTTACCTGAGCCATGGACTCCACACTTGGACAGCTTTTTTTCTTTCTTTTCTTCTTTTTTGCCACGGTGGCATTTGCTCTGCTCATCAACAGCATCCTATTGAGATTTGTGAAAACGCTGGGAACCAAAAACCAGCCGGGAGCAAGCGTGCGGTGGAGCACCCATACCAAGCCCGCTATTGGTGGGCTTAGCTTCTTCATCGTTTTTTTCATCAGCTTTAGCATCTACAGCCTTGCATTCGACTCGCGTGATGTATTTGAAAACTTGAGAATTGTAGGCTTGATGGCTGCCGGCACCCTCGGTTTTCTCATGGGTCTCACCGATGATGCATACAATACAAGGCCTGTGCTCAAGCTGCTGGCCCAAATTCTCTGCGGATGTATTCTCGCCGGTACCGGCTCTTCCATTGAGCTCTTTGACTCGTACATAATCAATGCAATCCTCACGGTGATATGGGTGGTAGGGATCATGAATGCCATCAATCTACTCGACAATATGGATGGCATTGCGGCCTCTGTGGCTTCCATCGTAGTGCTCGCAGCCCTGATCAATCTCCTCTTGTTTGGCAAGCATCAAAGCGTTGATTTCACATTGCTCATCGGAGTGCTGGCGGCCCTGCTCGGCTTTCTGTTTTTCAATTGGAATCCCAGCAGCATGTTCATGGGCGATACAGGCAGTCAATTTCTTGGGGTAATATTGGCCTATGTGGGGGTGCGGTATTGCTGGAACGCCCAAAGCATCGAGGGTGCATATGGTCTCTTGACGGGAGTTGCGGCTCTCGTCACTGTTTTTATCATGCCCATCATCGACACCACCGTGGTAACCGTGCACCGACTCAAACGTGGACAATCGCCCATGAAGGGAGGTAAAGACCACACCACCCATCACTTGTCTTATCTGGGCTATTCCGATCGACAGGTAGGAAGCATCTTCGTGGGCATATCCCTCCTTGGGGCATTGGCCTATACGCTGCTTATCGCCTTCGCCCTTCCGGGAAAATACCTTCTGGCCGGCATCATGGTACTCTGCTTTATCGCCCTCTTGCTGTACTTTTACTTTTTGATTGAAAAGAACCAAAAAGACGGCCGCAACGTTTAGACTTTTACGAACTTTGTGCGACACTTCTCAACCCCTGCTATTACATGGCTTATAAGCGACTTCTTGATCCACTAACTTTTTTTGTTACTCTCATCATCTGTTTCTCCCTTCTAGGGCTGTGGACACTGTTCTCAGCAACCTCCAACAGAAACGATAGCTCTCAGGCAGTGGATGAAAGCTATTTGCGCTATTTCAATCAGCATTACAAGATCTTCGCCCTTCCCCTTCCGGAAAATACCGAATTCTGCGGTGAGCCGGTTCCATTGCACAAGGTAGACCTGAGGGAACGTTTCGACAGGGAGCTTCTCATCAATACCTACTGGCAATCACAAGGCCTGCTCTTCCTGAAAAAATCGGCGCGTTGGTTTCCGCTTATCGAAGAAATCCTGGCCGAGGAAGGCGTGCCCGACGACTTTAAGTACCTGGCCCTGATCGAAAGCGGACTGAGCAATGTGGTTTCGCCGGCAGGTGCCACAGGCTATTGGCAAATCCGAAAAGAGACCGGAAGGGAACTGGGCTTGGAGATCAACAATGAAGTGGACGAGCGCTATCACGTGGAAAAATCAACCCGGGCAGCCTGCAAGTACCTGCGACAAGCCAAGGAGCGATTCGGATCATGGACCATGGCAGCAGCCTCCTACAACCTGGGAATGTACGGCTTGGAGAAACAAGTGAAACGGCAGAAATGCCATGATTACTACGACCTGCTCCTGGTAGAAGAAACCTCGCGCTACCTCTTTCGCATCTTGGCTGCCAAAGAAATTCTGAGTAATCCCGCTAAGTACGGCTTCCACCTCCGGCCTTCTGACCTCTATGCCCCCTACCACACCGAGACAGTCACTGTAGATGGATCTGTGAAAGATTTTGCCCTTTTTGCTCAAGAAAGAGGGATCAACTACAAGATTCTCAAGGTACTCAATCCGTGGCTGCGCGACAATTATCTCACCAACCCACAGCATAAGGAATACCAAATCCTGCTACCCGCCGATTCAGCTTTTGGCGAAAGCTATGCCGAATGGATGGAAAAGTCACCGGATGATATTGGTGGCGACAGCCTCATAAAAGTAATCGCTCATTGAAAGAAGAAGCTACCATTGCGGCTGTAGATCAAGATCGGCTCGAGGTATTGGGTGCCCGTGTGCACAACCTCAAGAGTGTGGATCTGAGCATTCCGCGAAACCAATTGGTAGTGATAACAGGATTGAGCGGCAGCGGAAAGTCCTCCCTGGCATTTGACACCATATACGCTGAGGGTCAGCGCCGCTATATCGAAACCTTCTCCGCTTATGCCCGGCAATTCATGGGCAATATGGAGAGGCCCGACGTGGATCAAATCACAGGTTTGAGCCCGGTAATCAGCATCGAGCAAAAAACCATCAGCAAGAGCCCCAGATCGACAGTCGGCACTATCACAGAGATATACGACTTCCTGCGGCTGCTCTATGCGCGGGTGGCCGATGCCTACAGCTACAAGACGGGTGAGCTCATGGTGAGCTATACCGAAGAGCAAATAGTGGAGCTCATCGGGCAGAGCTACAAAGGCTGCAAAATTTCCCTGCTGGCTCCCGTAGTGCGCGGCCGAAAAGGACATTACCGCGAGCTCTTTGCGCAAATAGCCAAGCAAGGCTACCTGCGCGTGCGGGTGGACGGAGAAATCCGTGAGATTGAAAGCGGCATGAAGCTCGATCGATACGCCATTCACGACATTGAGGTGGTAGTCGATAGGATGGCAGTGGATGATAAGCAGGCTCAGCGCCTCAAAAACAGCGTGTCCAGCGCACTTGCCATGGGCGAAGGCGCGATGATGGTACACGATGCTGAGTCCGGAAAGGTGCGCCACTTCAGCAAAGACCTGATGTGCCCCGGCACGGGCATGTCCTATCCGCAGCCGGAGCCCAATCTATTTTCTTTCAACTCTCCTTACGGCGTATGCAAACGCTGCAATGGCCTGGGGCAAGTGAGCGAAGTAAGCCGGGAAAAGATCATACCCGATGCGAGCAAAAGCATCAGAAGCGGAGGAATTGAACCTTTGGGAAGCTATAAGAACAACTGGATATTCAACCAGGTAGAAGCACTCCTAAAAAAATACGGCTTCAAGCTCAGCACCAAAATTGAGGATATCGATGATGAGCTCCTCGACAAAATACTCTACGGCACCGATGAGGCTTTCAAGGTGGATGGGATGCGCGACGGGAGCTCTTACAGCGTGGAGTATGAGGGCATCGTCAATTTCGTGAGCCGGCAGGCCAAGCATAGCAAGTCCCGCCCCCTGGAGCGCTGGGCCAAGAGCTTCATGCAGCAGGTGGAATGCCCCAAGTGCAATGGTGAGCGCTTGCGAATTGAAGCACTGCACTTTCGCCTCGACGGCAAATCCATAAGCGATGTGAGCCGCATGAGCATCAATGCCTTCGACAACTGGGTGTGCGCTCTTCCCGATCGCCTGGGCCCGAGAAAGATGCGCATCGCCGAAGAAATACTCAAAGAGATCAAGGGGCGGAGCAGATTTCTCAAAAATGTGGGCCTCGACTACTTGAGTTTGGATCGAAGCGCCAAGACCCTCTCGGGCGGTGAAGCCCAGCGCATTCGCCTCGCCACCCAGATTGGTTCCCAGCTGGTAGGCGTGCTCTACATCCTCGATGAGCCCAGTATAGGCTTGCATCAGCGCGACAACCACAAACTGATTAACTCTCTGAAGGCCTTGCGCGACCTCGGCAACTCTGTGATTGTGGTGGAGCACGACAAAGACATGATTTGTGCTGCCGACCACATTGTAGATATCGGGCCGAGAGCCGGCGCCCAGGGAGGAAGTGTGGTAGGTCAGGGCGATATGCAAGATTTGCAGAAAGCAGAAACCCTCACAGCCGCCTACCTCAATGGCAGTCAAGCCATCCCAATTCCAAAAAAACGCCGCAAAGGCAATGGTAAAAAAATAAGACTGATAAAGGCGAGCGGCAACAACCTGAAAGAGCTCACAGTGGATTTTCCACTCGGAAAGCTTATCTGTGTGACCGGCGTTTCAGGCAGCGGCAAGTCCAGCCTTATCAACCACACCCTCTACCCCATCCTGAACAACCATGCCTTCAAGGGAGGTGTGATGCTGCCCTTGCCTTACAAGGATGTGAAGGGCCTGGAAGCGATTGACAAAGTGGTGGATATAGACCAATCGCCCATCGGACGCACGCCGAGAAGCAATCCGGCCACCTACACCGGAGTATTTGGAGAAATCCGCAAGCTCTACGCAGAGCTGCCCGAAGCAAAAATCAGAGGATACAAGATTGGACGATTCAGCTTCAACACCTCGGGTGGACGCTGCGAAACCTGCAAAGGTGCCGGGCTCAAAACCATCGAAATGAACTTTTTGCCCGATGTATACGTACGTTGTGAAACCTGTGGAGGCAAGCGCTACAACCGCGAAACCCTCGAGGTGCGCTACAAGGGCAAATCGATCAGCGATGTGCTGAACATGAACATCCACGAAGCCCTGGAGTTTTTTCACGGTCAAAACAAAATATTGCGCACGCTGGAAACCCTGAAGGAAGTTGGCCTGGGCTATATCACGCTCGGCCAGCAATCCACAACCCTTTCGGGTGGAGAAGCCCAGCGCATCAAGCTTGCTTCAGAGCTCTCCAAGCGCGACACGGGTAGCACCTTTTACATTCTCGATGAGCCCACTACCGGCTTGCACTTTGAGGATGTGAGGATGCTCATGGAAGTACTGCAAAAGCTTGTGGACAATGGCAATACAGTGCTGGTAGTCGAGCACAATATGGATGTGATCAAAGTAGCAGATCACATCATTGACCTGGGGCCCGAAGGGGGTGAAGGAGGAGGTAGTCTGGTCGCTTCAGGAAAACCTGAACAGATTGTAAAACTTAATCAAGGATATACCGCCGAATTTCTCAAAAAGGAACTGCCATGAACGATCACGATGACAAGCGCATCAAGCGCGCCTTCAAACCCAGAAACTGGAACGAAACCAAAACCAATGACAGCTGGGCCATCTTCAAAATCATGTCTGAATTTGTGGAGGGCTTCGAGAAAATGTCGAGAATCAAGCCCTGCGTGTCCATCTTTGGATCGGCCCGGTTCAGCGATGATGACCCCTCATATCTCGTGGCAGAAGAAATTGCCTTCAGGCTCAGTCAGAGCGGATATGGAGTCATCACCGGCGGTGGACCCGGCATCATGGAGGCGGGCAATAAGGGCGCCAACCGAGGTGGTGGCGTCAGCGTGGGCCTCAATATTGATCTGCCCTTCGAGCAATCGGGAAATCCCTATATCGACAAAGACAAGCTCATTGAGTTTGACTATTTTTTCGTTCGCAAAGTAATGTTTGTCAAGTATTCACAGGGCTTTATCGTGATGCCTGGAGGCTTTGGCACCCTGGATGAACTCTTTGAGGCACTCACCCTGATTCAAACGGGCAAGATTGGTCGCTTTCCCATCATTCTTTACGGCAGTGACTTTTGGGGTGGCCTGCTCGACTGGATCAAATCCACTTTACGCGATCGCTACAAAACCATCAGTCCGGAAGACTTGGACCTTTTCAGGCTCGTGAATACACCCGAAGAAGCCGTTGAGCACATCGACAGATTTTACGGTAAGTACATGCTCAAGCCCAACTTCTAAGGGGGCTGAGAAGCCACATTGGCCCCTACTGCTCATCGGCTCTGGTACATCCTTGATTTGTACACAGCTGCTTGTGTAGAAAATGATCTTCGCGATCAGCCCCTCCGCAGGCTTTTGGATAGCTTTGTTTTCGACACGTTCCAAGGCTATATCCGAAGGTCCAATGAAAAGTTTTTTAGTCGGCATCCATTTCGCGGGTTTGATCCTCTTGTTGTTTGCGCAGAGCAATGAGATCAAAGTCGAACACAACATGCCCCGGCACCTCAAGCCCGGCGAGGAAGCGCTCGTACAAATAAGCTTGGATAAAGCGGATGTAAGTGGATTTGCCAAATTTCAAATGAATGTAGACCAAGGCCTCAGCGTGGAGCTGGTCGATGGTG
The DNA here is from genome assembly GCA_007125175.1 of Flavobacteriales bacterium. GTDB lineage: Bacteria > Bacteroidota > Bacteroidia > Flavobacteriales_D > Cryomorphaceae > T3Sed10-241. Next base: position 1,383 of record SLDS01000008.1, on the reverse strand, counting down.
CGGGTGCTTCCTTCACCTTCAACAATCAGCTGGCCAAGTTCATCTGGATGTCCCTGCCGAGTGATTCCAAGCTGGTGATGAAAGTGCGCATCATCGCCGACAAAAACAGCAGTGGAAATTACGAAATCGATCAGCGCTTCTCCTACATTTACGACAACGAACGGAAGAATTACGATGCCCCGGTGCACAGCATTCGTGTAAGCGAAGATGCGCCTGATATGGCACTTGAGGAGGACAGCAAGCCCAAAACCGAAGGGGCCTACAGCTCGGGCATTAGTGTGAATACATGGAGAAAAATCAGCCCGGCAGGTGTCAACCAGTGGCGTGTAGATTTGGAAATCTACCACGATGGCTTGAGTGGCTTCGCCAAAATTGAGGAATTTGTGCCTGAAGGATTTACGGTGATCGATCTCAAATCGAATGGAGCGGTATTCAATGTGGACAATGAACAGATCAAGTACATTTGGTACGATTTTCCACAAATAGAGCGGGTTACCGTTTCTTACAAGATGCTGCCCGTGCTGGCCATGGATGGCAAAACGCCGGTGATAAGCGGCACCTTTGATTTTCTGGATGAAGAGGAAAAACGCAGCATTCCCATTGGAAGCTCATATGGAGATGAATTGGGAGTAGATGAGGCTTTGGCCAAAACAGGGGAAAGCACGCAAAAGCCTGAACCCGCTACTCAGCCTGCTAGCCCAAGCGAAACTCCTGCGGAAGAGACGGCCATGCAGGAAGAAGCCAAAGAAACGAGCCCCCCTGAAAGCAAGCCCAAAGCCGATCCTCCTGCGGATAAACCGAGCAGTGACAGCAAGCCCGAGAAGGAAAAAGCTGCACCGCCCAAAGAAGATCCGAGCGAAAAGGCTTACACCGATGCCAATATCGTGGATGTGCCCAAGCCCGAAGAAGGGGTGCACTTCAGGGTACAAGTAGCCGCCGGTAAGAATAATTTGAGCAAGGAAGTTTTTGCCAAGATGTATTCCTTCCCGGAAAATCTGAAACTGGAAAATCACAAAGGCTGGTTCAAATACACCTCCGGTCACCACGAGCTCTACAAGGCCGCCCGCAATGATCGGGAGCGGATTACCGCCCAATACTCGAAATTTCAAGGGCCATTTGTGACCGCCTACAATGACGGCGAGCGCATCACCGTGCAGGAAGCCTTGATGATTACCAGCCAAAAATGGGTTCCTTAAACCATGCTGCAGGCTTTCACAGCCTGAGTGGAACCTAAAGCGACAATTCACAGTATACATAGGGCCAAGAAGCACTCCCCTATGTATAATTCTTACATACCTCGCCTGCTTTTCGCCACAAGCCTCGTCTTGCTTGGGGCCAATTTCGCATTTAGCCAAAGCGAAGAAGAAACTGAAATTGAATACT
>SLDS01000245.1 GCA_007125175.1 Flavobacteriales bacterium | reverse complement strand
TGCGCTCATCGGATATATTCTTGCAGCGTTCGCAAAGCATCACGCGTTCACGCATTTGCTTGATGCTCTCGGCAAATCGCTCCACTTCAATTTCGCTTCGGCCGAGAAGCTCCAGGACGTAGCGCAGGGCAGTCTTTCTGCCCACGCCGGGTAGAGAAGCCATCTCATTGACTGCATTCTCGATATATTTTGAAGGAATCATCTCCGCAAAAGTATCAATTCGGCGGGCATAAGGAGCTTCCGAATTGTATGCCTTTTCATTCCGGATAGGAGTCCACAAGTCGATTTTGGGATTCCAAGAATATGCTTCTTTCCACAAAGCGAGAGGAGCTTGTCAAAGAAGGTCATAAAATTTTTGTAATCAGCATGAAATATCTATGTAGGAACATTTGACTTCATTTTCTTGGTACACCGAACCTATAGAAGAAATCTAGCTTAGTGATTTGTTATCCAGTTAAATATGCTGAATGTGTGCGCATCGTTTGATTCAGTACCTACAGTCATGGGATTTCGCGAAAAGCGCGTCTACACTGAGATTGCGACTTGTTTTTGCTGCAATAAAGTCCTTTCTTGCACCCACCAATTTATTTTTCCGCTCCAGCAATGATGCTTCACATCTCTTCTTTTCTCAGGTATCTGGGAATCTGCGTTTTTATTTCATTTCACTTCACTGTTTATGCACAAGGCCGAGACGGCAGTGCTCAGATTTTTCATTACGTAGCTGATGAATTGCCCATTTTGGATGGCTTAGAGCCAAGAATTAAGGCCCGCACGGCCAGCTATTGGAACCTAAGTGATTCCTTTCGAGAGCAAAAAACGGTGCAATTCGTATTTGGCGAAAGCATCTCTCTGCCCAATCCGGAAGGAGGCTCAGATAGCTATGTACTCGCGGCAAATAATACCATGAGTGCGGACCTGCAGGACCGCTTTCCGAACATTTTGGTGGCCAATATCTTTTCTGAAGAAAACAACAGGATATGGGGCAAGGTGAGCTTTGGCCCGGAGGGCTTTCACGCCATGATTTTCGAGCCGGGTGAGCCTACCATTTTCATCGATCCTGTATATCCCGATAATCCTGTGCTGCACATGGCTTATCGCAGGGATGAGTTTGTGACTGAAAAGGAAATGGATTGCAGAGTGGAGGTGCACAATGAAGGCGGCTTCGAGCTCAGTTCCGGGCAGGGCGGCACACCTTATAATTCCTGTGAGTCGCGCCTGTATCGCATTGCCATCGCCGCTACCGGAGAGTACAGCATTTTTCATGGGGGCACCATGGAAGCATCCATGTCGGCGATTGTGACCACACTCAATCGGGTGAACGGGATTTATGAGCGCGATTTTGGCGTAAGCCTCATATTGATAGACAATAATGATGAAATCGTATACCTCGACCCGGCTACTGACCCCTACACCAATGGCAGTCCAGGCGCCATGATTGTCGAGAACCAAAGCAATATCAACAGTGTGATCGGTGCGGGAAATTACGATATCGGCCACGTATTTGGAACGAATAGCGGTGGCTTGGCTGGACTCGGAGTTACCTGCAATAACAACAGCAAGGCCAGGGGAGTTACGGGAAGCGCGGCGCCCATTGGTGATCCCTTCGATGTGGATTATGTGGCCCATGAGATAGGTCATCAATTCGGTGCCAATCACTGCTTTAACAATGCCTGTGGTGGCAATCGCAACAATTCTACAGCAGCAGAGCCTGGCAGCGGCAGCACCATCATGGCCTATGCGGGCATATGCACTCCCAATGTACAGGTGAACAGTGACGATCACTTTCACGGCATTAGCATGAGTGAAATCGGTAACCGCATCAGCAATGATCAATGCCCGGTGGTGGGTAGCTTGAGCAATTCGGCACCTGAGATTGAAAGTGTGCTAAGTCAGGTACACATACCTGTTGGTACCCCATTCGTGCTCGATGCGGAGGTGAGCGATGCGAATATGGATCTGCTCACATACAATTGGGAGCAAATGGATGTAGAGATCTCCCCTCAGCCCCCCCAAGCCAACAGTACAGCTGGTCCCAACTTCCGTTCATTCACACCGGCTTCCTCCTCTGCGCGCTTCTTCCCCCGGCTTGATGCCTTGGCATTTGGCTTGAGCCAAGAATGGGAACGCCTGAGCGATGTGCCGCGCATGATGAATTTTCGCTTGAGCGTGAGAGACAATCACCCCGAGGCGGGTTGCAATCAGTATGCCGATGTAGCTGTGCAAGTGCATGATATCGACGGGCCATTCAAGCTGCTCTACCCAAATGCTTCCGGCATCACTTGGGAGGGCTTGAGCTATGAAACCATGACCTGGGATGTGGCCGGTACCGATCAGGCACCCATCAGCGCTGCCACGGTCGATATCTACCTCTCCACCAGCCCTACACCCAATTTTTCGGAGCTCATAGCCGAGAATGTGCCCAATACGGGTAGCTATACCCTCCAAGTGCCCAATGTCAACACCACAACCGCGAGAGTTAAGGTGAAAGCGGCTGATCAGGGTGTCTTTTTCGACCTCTCATCCTTCAACTTCTCCATATCGGCTTTGGAAGCCGGATTCGCCTTTAGCGGTGACAACTTTTTCGAGACTGCCTGTCAAGATGAGGAAATTGCCTTTTCTTTTTCTGCCATCGAGGTCGACAATAGCCTCGATGCTCCTATTGACCTGTCCATCGAGAATTTGCCTGATGGCTTCACTGCGGGCTTGAGCGCAGAGCAACTTATGCCTGATGAGCAGGCAGAATTGCTCCTGACCCCCGGGAGCAATGTGAGTCCGGGATTGTACAATATCTCCTTGAGCGGCACATCCGAGTCTTTTCAGAACAGTCTGGACTTTCAAGTATTCGTATACGGCTCTGTTTTGGCGGCTCCACAGCTTGAATTGCCCATGGATGGCGCAATGGATGTGAGCCTGTTGGAGCCATTGCAATGGACAGGATCCGGTGGGGCCGATGAACTTTTCGATATCGATATTGCCTTGGATCCTGATTTTAGCGAATTGGTGGAGTCGGCGCAGGGGCTAAGCTCAAGCACTTATCTGCCTCAAAGCCTCGAGAGCAATGCAACTTATTTTTGGCGGGTGAGAACCGTCAATCCTTGCGCAGCTTCACCTTTTGCGGAAGCTTGGTCATTTGAGACCTATACCTGCTTACAAAGCTTTGAAGACGAACTGGATGTGCCGATCGGAAACACACCGTCCGATGCGGAATTATCCGCATTGAACCTCGATACGGACGACCTTATCTCCGAGCTGCGTGTGGGCCCCGTTTCTGGATTTTCGAGCGATCCAAGTCAACTGTACTTCTCTTTGGAAGCGCCCAATGGCAGCAATTTTGATCTCGGGCCACTTGTCTGCGGGGTGAACGTGAATATGGGGGCTTCGGGAAGCTTGAGCCTGCAGCTGCCTTCGGGCGAGGAGCTGAGCTTTGCTTCGAGCACGACTGCCGGATTTGGGCCCGGTGTGGCTCCCGGTGGTACTGAGGCTCTGGCAGTTCTTGCCTACGATGCTGCTGCTCAGGCCAATGAGCTCTGCGATGCGGCCATCAACCCGGCTGTGCTCGAAGGGCGAATTGCTGTTGTGTTCAGAGGCAATTGCACTTTCGTGCAAAAAGTGATCAACGCGCAGAATGCCGGAGCCATCGGAGTGATTGTGATCAATGATCAGGGCAATAACTTCATCAACATGGGTGGCCAAAGCGATCAGATCAACATTCCATCGGTGATGGTAGGACTGAACAGTGGGCAGAGCATCGTAGCCGCCATTGAGGAGGATGGAGACTTTCAGTTGGTATTTGACCCCTATCTGGTTGAGGGGGTGCCAGCCTGTGTGGATGGCGAGCTACAGCAAATAATCCCTGTAGATGATTTGAGTGTACTCGAAGATGAAAATGCAGGAGGAGAATGGAAACTCAGCGCCAGCCATTTGGCCGGCAGTGGAAATGGCCTGCTGTATTCTTGGGCAGTGGATATCTGCCTCAAATCAGAGCTGCTGAGCACTGAGCAGTCTGAGACCGGAGAATTGAAGGTATTTCCCAATCCGAGCCGCGATCGGGTGTATGTGGAATGGAGCGCGCACTCCCTATGGGAGCGCATCCGCATATTTGACCTGAGCGGGAGGCAATTGATGAACTTCCCGGTGAGAGGCCGGGATCGGCTTGAGATCAATATGTCATCCTTTGCCAGTGGAATGTATCTCGTACATGCCGAAGGTCAGCATGGTACAGAGTCGCTGAAGTTGATCATTGAGCGCTAGAAGCCGCATCTTCTTTATCCACTTTTGATCCTTTGTCTTCTTGGGTTTGTGCTACATGGCCCGGAGCTTCTGGCTTGTGTATAAGCTTGCGCAAAATAATTTTGACGATAAGTCGCCAAATATGCCCACTTACTAGTAGATTTGACCGAAACAACAGCTGCCTTGAAAACATACATTTATCCCGGCTTTGCCCTTCTTTTGGCGCTTTTGTCATGCGGTGGGGAGTCAACGCAAAAGGGGCCCTTACAAAGCTTGCGTCCACAATCCGTCAAAGAATTGGCCAGACTCAAGTGCAATGCTTATGAGGTGCAGCAAGAAGCCGTCTCTCTGGCCCAAATGATTCGCCATGCCGAGGATAGCCTACAATCCAAAGTTGAAGCTGAGCATGAAGACCTCACCCAAATTGAAGACGAATTGGAGGCCTTTCGGCAAAGACGGGATGAGCTCACTGCCCGCAACAGGGCGATCACCGATTCTGTGCAAGACTTTCTAAAGGCCCGCAGGCTCGATCAGCTCAACAGACAGCAGAGCAGGCAGCTCAAGCAAGTTGTCAACAAGGAATTGCAGGCTATGGGCTGCATGGCTGCCATGGAAGACTGAGCCTGGCGCATGCGCCAGGCTCATTTTTTGTCGGCTGAGCCCGGCTCTTTGGGATGGCTTGTGCTTTCACCGACCCACTGCAAGCTGAGCAAGTCTGAAGCTTTATCAAATCCCTGTTTGCTGAGCACCTTAATCGTGCCCCGCATCACGTGCGAGCGAATGCTTTCACCCCGACTGATGATATCTGTGTCCTTGCTACCTGCGAGCTGATTGATCCAAAAAAATACCCGCAGGTGAATGCTCTTATCGCCAATCTCTTCTACCAGCACATTGGGTGCAGGCGATTGCAGGATAATCTTGAGTGCTTGCAAGTAATCGAGGATGGCATTGCGCGCCTTTTCAGGCGAATTCTCCACCGCTATAGACACCCGAAAGTCATGCCTCAGCAAGCCATCTTTGGTGAAATTGGTGAGTGCCGTCTTGATCAGTTTTGCATTGGGTATATAGATGTCCCGTCCATCTGATAGGCGTATATGCGTGCTTCGGAGCTCAAGCGCTTTGACGGGCCCCTTGAATTGATCCACTTGGATGATATCTCCAACTTTGAAGGGTTTTTGAATTAAGAGGAGGAAACCTGCCAGAAAATTTTCCAGGATATCCTTGAAGGCAAATCCGAAAATGATGGCCGATAAACCTGCACCCGCCATGAGGCTAGTGGCCAGGCCGCTGAAGCCCATTGTTTTGAGGAATGAATAAAGGGCGATCAGGATGAGCAGCCAATACAGGAGCTCGCTCCCAAAAGTGAGGAACAGCTTGGGCCTTCCACTGCGCCTGATATACCTGCGCATGAGGCCGCGCAGCAAATAAGCGACACCCGCTATTGCCACGGCTGCGAGCAGCGCCGCCAGCAGTCGGGGTGCCATGTCTGCAAGAGCTGAAAGGGATTCCCGCAGGCTCTCTTGAAATTGGATTTTCACAGCCCGAAGTTAATGGATTTGATGTGAGCATTTGCAGTCTATCTGCCGAATAAAATGCATTATCTTGCGCCGCTAATTTTATCGGAATGTATCCGGAACATTTGGATGGGCTTGAGTTGGGAGGGATTTATATTCACGAACCCGGCGGTGTGCTGAGCAATGTCGTCATCGCCATTGTGGCCACTTATTTGGCCATTAGGCTCTATCACAGAGCCGGAAATAGGCCCAAGGCTTGGATCCTTTTTTTGCTCTGCCTTGCCCTTGCGGCTGCCGCAGGCATCTTCACCCATGGTTTTCCCCACTTACTGGGCCCGAAAGCCTTTTACTGGCTGTGGTGGGCCAAAAATTCAATTATACTTTTGGGAAATGCGGCCCTTTGGTATGCTTTCCTGCCGTCAATAATATCGAATACTTCCCGTTTGTATCCTGTGGTGCAGAAGCTTGTAATGCTCAAGCTTGTACTCTTTTCCTTTGCACTTGCTCTTGCTTTTAGCTTTACCCCGGCAGTGATTCACCTCGCATTGACTTATTTCATGGTCATTTTTGTCACTGCCCTGCACCGCAAGCAAGTTCCCGCTTACTCGGCATTTTTCACTGCTTTTGTGCTGGCCCTGCTGTCCGGCTTCTTGTACCTCATTCCCCTGCATCCTCACCCGCATTGGCTCACCAATAGCGATGTGGTGCATTATCTTGCCATTTTGAGTATGGTCTTCATCTACAGGGGAGCGCTGCTTGCCATGGGCGGATCACTACCCGGCATTGCTCTGGCTCCGGAGGATGATCGGCCTAAAGTCTAGTTGCAGATATCCGGGATTTTGCGGATATCATCGTCGAGCAGGGGCTTGGTGAAAAAGTGCTTTACAACTTCGTACTCTTTACTTTTTTGATGATCTTCCTGATTGATTGAGCTGGAAAGCATACAGATGCACAATGCAGAGAGCGATTGATTGTTCAGACGGACGAGCTCATCGAGAAATTCCCATCCATTCATGACCGGTAGGTTGATATCGAGTAGCACCACTTCGGGCATGGTCTCATTATGCTCCATAGTTGCGATTAATTTGTCCAGGCCCTCTTGACCATTCGCTGCTGTATCCCAGACCTCCACTTCAGGATGCCTTTCAAATTGCTTTCGCAAAATGAAGCACAATAATTCGTCGTCGTCGATGATAAACACCTTCATGTCGAAGAAAATGGTTGTGTAATCGAAATGGGTCGAAATATGCAAAAAATAATTTCTTTTCAAACAGAAAAGACAGATTATTTTCTCGGGATGGAATGTTTACGGGGTTCAGGCCTACAGTGCACTACTGGAGGGACTGAGCAAATCGATGTGGAAAGTACTGCCTACATTGGGTTCGCTCTCTATCGAAATTTGGCCACCATAACGCTCCAATTGGGTTTTGATCAAGTACAAACCGATACCGCGCCCTTCGCTCTGTGAGTGAAAGCGCTGATACATCTTAAAAAGCTTATGCCCGTGTCGATTCAGATCAATGCCCAGACCATTGTCTTCAAAGCTTAGTCGCAGGTACTGATCGTTGAGCCGCCGGCTCGAAATCCGCAGATGCAAACTTCGATTCGGATGTCGGTATTTCATGGCATTCGTGAGCATGTTGAGTACAAAGCTGTCCACATGGGAAGGATAATAGTGGAATTTGGGCACTTCAAAGCCCACTTCCAGCTCCAGTTCTGCGGCAGCTACGTCTTCCCCCAATTGTTTTAATGTTTCATCAAGTACTTCCTGTAGCTCGATCTCCTGCGTGGCCTGATGCTCGGTATTCTCCAAGCGAATGATTTCGAGCATGTCTTCGAGTGTACCCGTGATGCTCTCTGTACAGCTGCCTATCGATTCGATGAGTTTTTGATTCAAATCACTCCCCAAAGCTGACTTATCAACGTGTTCCAGGAGTCCTTTGATGTTGGAGAGAGGGGATCGGAGGTTGTGAGAGGCCATATGGGCGAAGTGTCTCAGATCCATATTTCGTTTTTCCAGAGAGCGGATGATTTCACTCAACTCCTCTTGTTGCATTTTGGAGTGTGATTCATCAAAGGCAATTCCCAAAGTGTAAACACCATGCTTATCTATGATGCCGGTGGTATTGACCGTAAGCTGCTTAATGCTCCCATCCTTGCACCTCACATCTACGAAATATGACTTTGGGGAGAGGTCACCAGCTCTGCGTTCTTTGATGCACTTCAATGCATGCTCATCCGTGTAAATCACAAGGTCTTCCAGCTTGAAACTACCGGATTTCAATTCATCTTCACTATACCCTGTAAGCTTGCAGAAAAGACCATTGGCAAACTCAAATCTTTTGTTTCTCAGGATATAAATTCCCGCAAAGGCGCGCTCGACTATTTGCTTAAAGCGTTTTTCACTGATAATGCGCTCCTTTTCGTATTCGGCCTTCTCCATGAGTAAGCCAAGCAGATCGGTGTAAAGCCGCACCAGTTCAAGATCATCATTGGTGATTTCAGGGCGGCTCCTTACAAATTCCACCCCCACATAGCCCTCGCAATTTCCCTTAATGAAAAGGGGTATAGACATCATGGCTTGAATGCCTTGATGCATTAGGGTGGCATACTTGGGATCTTCGACCTTCAGATCCTTAACGTTTGGCACAAGGATGATGTCATCCTTGTCCTCGCTTTTGCTCGAGCCGCAGTGGCGAAAACTCAGAAAATGCTTGAATTCCTTTTTGGACTTCAAGCCCTGAAAACACCAATCGTATTCCAACTTCAAGTTCTCTTCGTCGGGCTCGAGGCTCAAAAGATAGCAGCGGTCAGCGTGCACAAATTTCCCCAATTCCTCCAAGGAATTTTCTATGGCACTGCCCAAGTCCTCGATTTGATATTCCATATAACGACCCCAGCGCTTGAAGAGGAAATCCCACTGCCGCCGAAAGCGTTCTTCGTGCATCTGTTGAATGGTATCCTCACTAAGTTTACGCATTACGATGCTGAAACCCCTTACGGAATTCTCGGCATCAAGCGCCATATTTACGCTCGACTCGAATATGGATGGGCCTTTTTCATCCCGGACTATTTTGATCGTAGATCGCTGTGATTGATTGTTTTGGACGCATTTTTCCATGAGCCTACGCCAATGCTCGAGAAGGCCATGAGGATCATTTGCTTTCCAAACCTCGATACCGAGAATGGACTCTCTCTTCAGTCCGGTTAGTTGCTCAAAATTCTTTGTGACGTAGGTGAGGTCAAATCTCGGGCCGTACCGGGCTACGATATCTTCACAAGAGCCAAAAAATGCGTCCAACTCTTCCAGCGGATCGAATTTTTTTCCAGCAGGCATTGCATGGCGCATAAGTCTAATATGCTCTTCCTTCATAAAACCAATTCAATTCCGATGCTCAATTGGGGAGCATCAGTGCGCCGGAGGAGGGCAACAACGGCTGCGTAAAGAAACAAAAAAAATGAGCACCAACCACATGCCTGTAGATTCGCATTTTAACTGAAGTAAAATGATTACCGTCAATTATATAGCAAAGATTCACGGTGCGAAGAACTTCAAGCTGCAATGCCCTTCGGTGCGATTTTCCGGAAGGAGTCTCATGATATAAACACCCTGCTGAAGATTAGGTAATTGCAATACTTCCTGTGGTGCAATTCCATCATGCCAAAGCAATCGTCCATCTACACTCCATAGCTCCGCAGTGCCCGGGGCGTCATGCTCAAATCTGATGACCTTCGCTCCCGGCAGGTAATTTGCCTTGCAATCGTTTCGTTCATATGTGACAGAATTGTAGCTCATTAGCGATTGGCATTCATCCCAGACATGCGACTCGAGTGATCCAAATACTTCTTCCTCTACACGGTACCAGGTGCTGTTCACACCGAAGGCATAATTGCCACCACTCGTATAGCCATTGGTCATAAACACCTGTACGAATCCGCTCTCCGGGTGTACGTAAAGGGAGCTTATTAGACCGTAAGCTTCTCCGGCATGCCCGAGCATCAGGGTATTGGGAATGATGGCATCACCTGTGCCATTGCCACTAAGGCCCAAGCTTCGGTGTATGCCGAGGCCCCAACTGTTGAAGAGACCAAAAAAATTGTCTCCATTCGATCCATTGTAAGTCCATTGCGCATCCATCATCATCGCAACGCTGCTGCTGTCCAGAAAGCTCTCGCCATTTACATCTCCATAGTTCACAAGCATTTCGCCAAAACGAATCAGGCCATTGAGGGTGCTGCGCAGGCCTCCCTGTGGCCCAAATCGCAGTCCATTGCTCCCATTCTCGTATTGACTTCCGTCAAAAGG
>SLDS01000071.1 GCA_007125175.1 Flavobacteriales bacterium | reverse complement strand
TCGCACTTTTAGCACTCACCGCCTGCCGATCCATGCGTGAGTCCATAGCCGAAATACCCCGCTATGCCCCGGCGGTGAAGCTGGTGGGTAGAGCCGAGATCAATGCGCGCTCCGCTCCTTTCGATATATCTTTCGCCGATGTCATCAATGATTTTTTGGTGCTGCATCTGTCGTATTCAGGAGGGTGTGAGGATCACGATTTTGAAGTGATTACACAGGGAAAGTACAGCTCACATTATCCTCCCGAGATCGTACTCCACGTAAAGCATCACGACAATGGCGATCATTGCAGGGGCATCATCGATGAGAAGCGCTACTTCGACCTCACCGGTCTGCAATATCCGGGTACCAACCGCATTCGCCTTGTATTTGCACGCTCCAACAAAATTCTTGACTACACTTACTAAGCTATGAAACATCTCTTCCACAAGTCCTTGATTGGTTCTTTGCTCATCCTCATGGGTTCGGCATGGCACCCACTCCATTCGCAGATTGAGCACGGAGGTGAGCCTTACGGCAAATCATTGCCCGAGGCGGTCTTTTTTGAGCTCGCAGCCCCCGACTTGAAAAGCTATCGCGATGAAGACAGGGTCAATGACCTGGACAAATCCATACCCTACCGCTTTGGTGCCAACCTGGAGACCTCCATCAGCTCGCTAACCGATGGCGAATGGATTGAGCTCGAAAATGGAGATGGGCTCTGGCGCCTGGGCATTCGTGCGGAAGGTGCCTCAAGCCTCAACTTCCTCTTCGATGTGTACGAGCCCTCTGCCAATGGCGAGCTCTATGTGTACCGTCCGGATTTGACGCAAGTGAAAGGCCACTTCAACAGAAGCAATCAAAGCCCAAGCGGGTCTTTGGGTGTGGGCCTGATACGGGGGGATGAACTCATCATCGAATACCGCGAACCCGCCGCCGAGCGGGGACAAGGCTATTTTCATATCGATTTGGTGACCTATGGCTACAGAGGTGTAGACCACATCATACAGGAAGTAAAATCGGCCGCCGGACCCTTTGGCAATGCCGGACCTTGCAATATTGATGTAAACTGCCCTGAGTACGCTATGTACGATCATCAGAAGCGCTCTGTGGCCCTGATCGTGGTCAATAACAATGGGCTATGCAGTGGGGCCCTCGTTAACAACACCAGCCAGGACCTTCATCCCTACTTCATCACTGCCAATCACTGCCTGCCTTTCAATACTTCTGGTGTAAGCAATTGGGTATTCTACTTCAACCACGAGTCCTTTGAGTGTGGGCTCAATGATGGCCCCATTGATCAGAGCATCTCCGGAGCCACACTCCTCGCAAACAGCGCCGAGAGCGACTTCGCCCTGCTCGAACTCAATAATTCTGTTCCGGCCTCCTTCAATGCCTGTTTCTCAGGCTGGGATGCTACCGACAACCAAGCAAGCGTGCAATCGGCTTATGGCATCCATCACCCACGCGGTGACGTCAAAAAGATTTGCTTCGAAGAAGACGCTCCTTACCACGCCAGCCTGGGTATTTTCGTCAATCAGACCTGGTACATCGATGAGTGGGAACTCGGGGTGACCGAACCCACCTCCTCAGGCTCTCCCCTCTTCGATCAGAATGGCAATATGATCGGTGTACTGGCAGGTGGTGCAGCAGCCTGCAATGGCCCGGTCAATAATGGTTTGCACGATTTTTACGGCCGCATAGGCGTGGCATGGGATTTTGGCACTTCACTTTCCAATCGCCTCAAAGATTGGTTGGATCCCCTCAATTCAGGGGTGCTTGTCCTGGGCAATTCCTGCGGTGCCGTGGCAGTTGAGAATACCTTGAGCCTTGGCTCAATTCAGGGTATTGAATCCATATATTGTGGACTTCAGTCATTGGCGCCCAGCATCTCTGTGGTCAATACCGGCACCAATAGCATTCAGGCCTTCACCTATGAATTTTTACTCAACGGCAGCTCTCTCGGCAGCTTCGAGGAGACGGTAAATATTCCAGTAAGCGGGAGCGTTCAAATCAATTTACCGGATTTCACCCCTGCTGCAGGTAGCAACAACATCAGCGTTCAATTGCTCAGCGTAAATGGCAGCACCGATGTAAGCGGGCCCGGTAGCAGCTCGCAGACCAATTTCTTCGCCAGCGCCAATCCAGAAGTCTTTACCTTGGAAATCATTTTCGATGACTACCCCGAAGAAACCACTTGGGAACTGCAGAGCGATGATGGATTGGTGCTGTACAGTGGTGGGCCATACAATGGCCAGGCTACCCTTTCTCAGCCCATGTGTCTGGAGGCCAATGCCTGCTACACCCTCTTCATATACGACAGTTTCGGCGATGGCATTTGCTGTGGCTACGGCGAAGGATCATATACCCTCCTCGATCCTTGGGGCGGTGTGGTGGCCAGTGGTGGTGCGTTTGAAAGTGTAGCTTCGCACAGTTTTTGCGGAAGCCTACTCAATACCTCAGTGCATCAAGCCAATAATGGGATGAAGGTCTTTCCCAATCCCAGCAATGGCGACTTCAGCCTGGAGACATTGGATGGATTCGATGCCGATCTGCTCATTTCGCTCTTCGACATGCAGGGCAAGCTGCTTTGGCAGGAGCGACCCGGAGCATTGCCCACCGGTGCTCAGCGCCTCAT
>SLDS01000031.1 GCA_007125175.1 Flavobacteriales bacterium | reverse complement strand
TTAAAGCAATCTTCAACAAAGGTAATCTGTGCGTTAACTCTGTCTATAGAGAAAAAGGTTATTAACAGGCAAAAAGTGAGTAGTAGCAAAGGATGCACTTGCATATTTACAGAGTTAACATATTGAATTGTTGAAAGCTGGTGTTTACGAAGGTACAATGAATGCTCCAAAATCCCCACTTTGGTACTTGGAAAGGAGTTTTTGTTTCTAGCAATTTTTCCCCTTCGAAAGCTGGCCTTGTCATCATTTTTGCAAAAGCAAAAATGCCGCCAAGGCCTTTCTTTCTGCTTCACCCAGTTTCCACGGCTAAAGCCGTGGGCTGGACTGGACTGGGCCCGAATGTGCAGCAGGCGGGCATGCCCGGACGCACTGTGTGCAGGAACGCGTAGTGGGGGAAGGTCCTTCACTGGCGGGCCGTCCCAATCAATGCTATTTCTTGCGCCACAGCAGGGCCAAGCCCAAGGCAAAGAAGGCAAAGGCCGACCAGAATACCGGACCTGAACCCTCGATATCGAGCAGGTAGAGCGCAATACCTGAGAGTACGCTGAGATGACCCAACAGGTAAAAGAACTGATAATGTCCATCGCTGCGGTACTTGAAAAAACGCAGCAGGGCCACCATGGCAAAGGCGCTCAAGCCCAGTACAAGGGACAGATGGAAGCCAGGCCAAGCGAAGATATCGCCCAAAAAATAATAGGCGAGACCGAGGACGCCCGCATAAAAAAATCGCTGCCTCCACAGGCTGCGTGCTTGTCTGCTGGGCAGGTCGAGTATGTCTTCGCGGTTTCCGGACAAGGGTCTTTCGTGAATGCCTTTAACGCATAGCTACATCAAAATGTTATGATGAGGCCCTCATCCGCCGGTGCAGAAATTGTGAAATCCTGAGCACTTAGATCATCTTCTGCGCAGATGCACAGGTTGTAGTGTGCAAGCGTACTCGATTTACTTGCCCGGGTTGATGCTGGATTTGAGGAATTCTCTGTTCATTCGGGAAATGTTGTCGAGGGAAATGCCCTTGGGGCATTCCGCTTCGCAGGCTCCCGTTACGGTGCAGTTGCCAAAGCCTTCCTTGTCCATCTGAGATACCATGTTTTGCACGCGCTCTGAGGCTTCTACCTTACCTTGCGGCAAAAGTGAGAGTTGCGCCACCTTGGCCGAAACAAAGAGCATGGCCGAAGCATTTTTGCAAGCTGCCACACAAGCTCCACAACCAATGCAGGTCGCTGCGTCAAAGGCGCGGTCGGCATCCTCTTTTGGAACGGGTATCGCGTTGGCGTCGAGGGTGTTTCCACTCGTGTTTACAGAAATGTAACCACCGGCCTGAATGATGCGGTCGAAGGCTGAGCGATCCACCATTAAGTCTTTGATCACCGGAAAAGCTCCGGCGCGCCAAGGCTCGATGTAGATGGTATCCCCATCCTTAAAGCTTCGCATATGCAGCTGACAGGTCGTAGTACCTCGATTGGGGCCGTGGGGGCGGCCGTTGATGTACAGGCTGCACATTCCACAAATCCCCTCTCGGCAATCGTGATCGAATACCACCGGTTCCTTTCCTTCTTCAATGAGCTGGGTATTGAGCACATCCATCATTTCGAGAAAAGACATGTCGCCGGAGATGTCTTTGACCTGATAGGTTTCCAGCTTTCCCGCTGCATCGGGCCCCTTTTGGCGCCACACTTTGAGTGTTAAGTTCATACTCATGGATTTGATCCTTTTGGGCTATTTGTAGCTCCTTGTTTTGAGCTCAATAGCCTCGTATTCTAAGTTTTCTTTGTGAAGCTCGGATTTTCCCGGATCGCCTGTGTATTCATAAGCGCTCACGAAGAGGAATTGTTCATCATCGCGCAGAGCTTCACCATCTTCGGTGCGGTACTCTTCCCTGAAGTGACCGCCGCAGCTCTCGTTTCTATCGAGGGCGTCGAGGCACATCAATTCGCCCAGCTCCAGAAAGTCCAATACCCTGCTCGCTTTCTCCAGTTCTGTATTCAGCTCATTGGTTGCGCCGGGTACGCGTACATCCTTCCAAAATTCCTCGCGCAGGGCGCGAATTTCCTTCATGGCTTTCTTCAAGCCATCCGCATTGCGCGACATACCGCATTCATTCCACATGATGCGGCCAAGCTTTCTGTGGAAATAATCGACGGTTTTGTTCCCTTTCACATCGATGATTTTCTTCAAGGTTTCCTTCACCTTTTCTTCGGCCTCCATGAATGCCTCTGAATCGTTGGCGATGGGGCCTGTACGGATATCATCTGCCAGGTAATCACCTATGGTGTATGGCAGCACGAAGTATCCATCTGCCAGACCTTGCATCAAAGCTGAGGCCCCGAGCCTGTTGGCACCGTGATCGCTGAAGTTGGCCTCACCGCAGGCATAGCAGCCGGGTACCGTGGTCATCAGGTTATAATCCACCCAGAGACCTCCCATGGTGTAATGCACGGCGGGATAGATCATCATCGGTGTTTCGTAGGGATTGTTGTCCACAATCTTCTCGTACATCTCAAAGAGGTTTCCATACTTGGAGCTCACCACTTTTTTCCCGAGTTCCTTAACCTTTTCATCGCTCGGGTTTTCAATGCCCTGTACTTTGGCCTCTGTGCGCCCGTAGCGCATGATGGC
>SLDS01000006.1 GCA_007125175.1 Flavobacteriales bacterium | reverse complement strand
GGACTTCAAAAAAGCAACTCGCTGACCAGCTCATCGAGTACATCAAAACTTACAACGAAACAAGGGCTAAGCCTTTCGCATGGACCTATACGGGCAAGCCGCTGAAAAAATGACACCCGCATATTAGTTAATCAATTATATGATCATAACACTAGCAATGGTTTAGAGGATTCAGGCTATGATCAGCTGAGGTGCAGCCTTGGAGTTTTCTGCTGCATCTTTACATAGGATTATCTTCCGAAGCCTTCCTTGCCTGTGAGGATTTGGAAGTATAGCTTGAAATCGCCCATAAGCGACCAGAGTGGATAGCGAAAGGTGGCGGGTTTATTCTTTTCGACAAAAAAGTGCCCCAGCCATGCGAAAAAGTACGCCGAAATGGCGCCGTAAAGTACATGCCACAAATTGGCATTCCACAAGGCCGAAATCAGAAAGAGAAAGAAGATGCTCGTACCGATGAAGTGAAGAATGCGCGTGCCGCGTTTTTGGTGCTCACTTTTGTAGTAGGGGTAGAAGCTGCTGAAGCTCTTGAAGCGCCCCCCTTCCGAATTGCTATGCTGGCTCATGGTTTGTTTTGCTTGCTGAGAATGCTTTGGATAAAATCGTCCTCCTGCTCATCTTCCCCGCGAATGCTTTGGGCCATCCGGGCTTGCTCAAGGGCTTCTTGCTCTTGTCCACTTTTGTACAGGAGTTTGGTGTAGAGCACCATATTTCCATAATCGCCAGGTGCTTGCTCCACGATTGCTTTGATCCAGCCCGCTGCTTTGCTCAGCAATTCGGCCTCTGCCTGTCCCCGCTCCAGGGTTTTTGCAGCTTGCAGCAAAAGCGCATCCTCAACTTGATTAGCCGCTCTGTGCGTCTCGACTACCTGCGCAAAGGCCTCCCAATTTTTTAGCATTTGGTAGTAGTACAAACGGTAGCGCAGTTGATAGGTCTTGCCATCCTCCCCTAGGTACTCTTCGCATGCAGCGAGTGCAGCATCCAGTAATTCCCGGTTATCATCTTTGATTGCCGTTTTCACGTCGTTGAAAATCAATGAAGAAATTTTGGAGTTTACCTCATCCTTGCCATATCTCTCAATCAGGCTATCGCGCATTTCGAGTATTATTTTGCCGTAAGGCCCACCACCCACATAGCGGCTCAATACCCCCCAGCTCACCTCGTCATAGAGCATTTCTCTGGAGGCCAGCCAGTCCTGAATCACCTCACCAGTAGGGTTTACCCTGTCCTTGCGTTTTAAGAATGACTGCCGATGCCAATCGGGATAGTCCATCACAAAATCCAATGGCGCTTTTCCCTCAGGGAGCGGATCTTGATCGAAGACCGCCGCATGCAATTTTTGCCGAAAGGCATCAGCCTCCAGAAAGCCCGAAAGCCGACAGTGCAATTGCCCATCACTGCGCAATACGAGGTAGCTGGGATAGCTCGTCACGCGGTGCTTCATGGCGAGATCCACACCGATGCCCTCCTCCATATTCACCTTGCTGCTCACAAAATGCTCGGACATGTACTGGCCCAGATCGGGATCCGAGAAGCTCTTCTCATCCATCACCTTACACCAGCCACACCAGTCGGTATAGGCATCGATGAATAGGAACTTTTCTTCCTCTTTGGCCTCTTGAAGAAGCTCTTGGAGGCTGCCCTCCTGCCATTGCACCTGGGCGCAGAGGAGCACAGGAGCGCAGGTGAGCAGGATACAAAGTGATAGCCTGCCCTGAGCGCGGCGCAAGTATGAGTGGGACATTAAAGTGAGCATGACACAAAGGTATGCATTCACTGCAAAAAAGATGGGCGCATGGCTCCCGAGCTCAGCCTATACATGCGCGAGCGGGCTGAGGCTAAAAGGTGAAAACCACTCCGGCGCTGGGCAGCAAGGGGAGCTGATCGATGCGGTCGCCACTGAGTCGATCGACGTAGAAAATATTCTGGCGGTTGTAGAGGTTGGTCACGCTCGCGCTCACCTCCAGGTTGGAATTGGTGCCAAATTCGAATACCCGCTTGATGGTAAAATCCATTCTGTGGTAGTCGGGCAGGCGACCCTGATTGAGCCCGGCGTACTGAATGGTGACATCGTTGCTATTGGTCTGGGTGATATTGGTGTTCACTCCACCGGCAAAATTTTCTTGAAGGAAGAATCCCTGATTTTGTGTGAAGGGGAAGCCGGAGCCATAGTTCCAGCGCGCATTAAGCTCCCATTCCTTGTTTTTGCCAAAGCTGTAGGCGCCTACAAGGTTGAGATTATGACGTCGATCGAAGATGGGATTGTAGGCCTGCACTCCATCCCAGCGGTCGACCTTACCCAGGGAGTACACCAGCCAGAAATAGTATCTGCGATCTTCGTACTTGAGCGTAAAGTCAATACCTCTTGCCAGGCCTGTCTCTACAGTAAACTCACGCCACAGTATAGGATCGGCACCCTGAGGAGGGCGTGTAGGGCTGAAGAGGCGGTTTCGGTTGATCTCGCTCAGCTGCCTGAAATCTTTTATATATCCTTCCACATTGGCTGAGAGCTTGTTGGTGAAGTCGTACTCAAAACCTATGAGGTAGTGATTGGCTGTTTGTAGGGTATTGGGCAGTTCCCTTACGCTGCCATCTTCCAGCTCGATGCTGTTGGGAATATCGGAGGGCGCAATCAAGAAGCCCGCAAAGAGATTGACTACATCCTGATCTGAATTGGCAGCGATCAGGTTTTGGGAGTAGCGCCCGGCTGCAGCCTTGAGCCTCAGCTTTTCTGTGAGGATGTATTTGGCTCCCACTCTGGGTTCAGGGCGAATCACCTTGATGCTGCTGTAATTGTGAATCCTAAGGCCAATGTCCAGAATGAGCCTTTCCAGTTTGACCTTGTAAGCCCCGTAGATGGCCACTTCTGAATTGCTCTGTGCCTGGCTGAGGCGACGACCCGAGGGTGAAGTGTACCTGAAATCGGTGCTGAATGACACGATTTCCAATCCGTAACTAACCTCATTGTCACCACTGAAGGCCTTAAAATCCAATCCAAAATTGAAGTTGCTGATCTGACTGGTACGGGGAGGCGGGGGACCTTGCAGGGCAACCTCACCATTGAGACCTGCTCCAGGAGCACTTCCTTGCTCTGCCAGTGATATCTCATAATTGGTACCAGCGAGGTGCCCACTCATCAGGATGGGCGATCCGGGAATGGAGAGAAGGAAATTGGAGCCTGCGCCGTAGGCATTCCAATCCATGCTGGAGAGGTCTTGAAAACGCACGGCATCCTGAAAATTAAAGCCGAAAAAATTGACCCGGCTGCCACTGGCGGCATTTAGCGAAAGCTTACCATACAAATCCGTGAAGCTGAAGGGCAGCCCATCCTGATCCAGATAATCGTAAAAAATGCGAGAGCTCTGATCGAGATAGGAGTGCTTGGCCGAGAGCAGGTACGACATGGAGAAATCGCTGTCCTCACTCTGAGGTATGATGGGCCCTTCCAGCAGTGCATTGGCCTGAAAGGTACTCGCTCCAATTTTTCCCGAGGTGCGTCGCTTATTGCCGTCTTTGGTGGTGATGTCCATTACCGAAGAAACACGCCCCCCATACTTGGAGGAAAAACCAGCGGTGTATATGTCGGCACTGCGAATAATATCCGTATCGAATACCGAGAAAAGACCGATGCTGTGAAAAGGATTGTAGATCACCATGCCATCCAGTAGGATGAGGTTTTGCACGGGACTTCCCCCGCGAATGAAGAGCTGACCACCCTGATCGCCGGTAAAAATCACCCCCGGTAGCACCTGCATGTACTGAGCGAGGTCAGCCACACCGCCTATGGAAGGTATTTGCTTGATCTCTTTTGGGGTGGCCTTATTCACGGCCATGGTCACATTGGTGAGGCGTTCCTGCCTTTCGGCCGAGATTTCCACTTCCTGCATCTGCACGGAAGATTTGTCCAGGAAGAGCCGTATCTGCTCCACTTTATTGGCTTCGATCTGCACTCTTTCCCTTAAGGTGTCAAAGCCCAAATAGGTCACCATCAGCGTATACTCACCGGCAGGAACTTGAGAAATGGTGAAAACGCCGTTTACATCAGTGGATGCCCCCCGGGTGGTACCCTCTAGTATGGCATTGGTGTAGATTACGGGCTCTCCGGTGGCACGCTCATAAATGGTTCCCCTTATGCTGCCTACTTGCGCCTGTGCATCCCATTGGCATGCAAGCATTAGAAGCAGGGTGAAAATTCCGGAAAGTTTTCTCATAAGCCGTCTCGACCGAAAAAATGAGCGCTAAAGTACGCATTCAATCACGAATACAAACGAAAATTTGCGAACCCCACCATTTGGGATTCTAAGAATGCAGGCAATATTGGGATGCTGATTTCGGCTTTCGCCAAAACAATTTGCTCAGACTACTCAATGCCCGCGCAGCCTCTGGAGAGCCCCAAAAGTGAGCGTGCAATGCGATCACCATTCGCTAGTTCAGTCGAATCAACCTGCCGACCAGCTCCTTGGTAAGCTCACCTCCATCGCTGTTGTGGCTATTGATGCCTTTTGCTTTCAGATCGATATCGTGCAGGATTTCCAATGCCTGGGCCACCTTCGGAAAAGAGAAAACGCGGGCCGCAGGAATCACTTCATTTTCCAATCCATACCAGGAGGCCCCTACAGCCGGCATCAGCCCCTTGCGGTCGCTCTTGTCGGGGTATTGATGGTATACGGCCAATTGCCGGAAAAAGCGGTACACCATTGTCACGGTGAGGATGATATTGTGGTTTTTCTGGTTGGTCGCGAAATGCTGTGCGATGCGAACAGCTTTGGCAAATTGTCCGCGTGCCAGCGCTCCTGTGAGCTCAAATACATTGAAGTCCTTGCTCACGCCGATGTAACGCCCTACAGCTTCGGCACCGATGCGCTCTCCTTCTTTTGCCATAAAGGCGAGCTTCTCCAGGGCTTGCACAAGAAATTCGAGGCTGCTACCCACGTGCATGGCCAGCATATCGCAGGCCCTGGCGTCGATGCTCAGCCCGTGCTGAGCCGCGTAATGATTGATCCACGGCACGATCTCCGATTCATAGAGAGCCTCGCTTTCCACAATGCAGGCTACTTTTTGAGCGGCTTTGTAGAAGGCACTGCGCTTGTCGAGCTTGGCGCCCTTCATGCAGAGCACCACCACCGTAGTGCTTACCGGATGCTGTGCCAATGGCAGCAATTTATTGATCTCAGTGCTGCGCCAGCTTTGCATTTCCTTGAGCACGATCACCTGATGGCTGGCCATCACTGGGTATTGGCGGTAGAGGTTGACAATGCTCTCAGCCTTGCTGTCTTCGGCGTAGAATACGCTTTGATTGAAGTCCCTCAGTTCGGGAGGCAGGAGCTTGTCAGCGATGGCATCGCATAGCAAGTCGATGTAGTAGGGCTCATTGCCATGAAAAATGTAGAGAGGCTTGGGCTGGGAGGAGCTCACCTCCTGATCGATAGCCTTTAGTTGCTCTTCCATGAGCAGCCATGATTTTGTCCTTGCCATGCTCAGTAGAATTTCAGGTGGCGCACAGATCGGCCATCAGTGGCCAGTTCTTCCATGGCTCCAATTCCGATCTTGATGTGGTTCTCAACGTAGTTTTTGCTCACCTTCAGGTCGCTTTCGATTGTTTTAATTCCCTCAGCTACCATGGGCTGATCGGTGACGAGCAGGAGGGCCCCACAGGGTATTTTATTGGCAAATCCGGCTATGAAGATCGTCGCTGTTTCCATGTCGATGGCCATGCACCGGGTTTTTCTCAGATACTTTTTGAACTTTTCATCGTGTTCCCATACCCTGCGGTTGGTGGTGTATACTGTACCGGTCCAGTAATCCTGCCCAAAGTCGCGTACGGTGGAGGATATGGCACGCTGCAGCGCAAAAGCGGGTAGGGCAGGAACTTCCTCCGGCAAGTAGTCCATGCTGGTACCCTCACCGCGCACGGCTGCAATCGGCAGGATGAAATCTCCGACCTTGTTCTTGCGTTTTAGTCCACCGCATTTGCCCAAAAAGAGCACAGCCTTGGGCTTGATGGCGCTGAGCAAATCCATGATTGTAGCGGCATTCGCGCTCCCCATTCCAAAATTGATCATGCTCACCCCTTCGGCATGGGCACTGGGCATGGCCTTGTCGATTCCCTTCACCTCCACATCGTGGAATGCAGCGAAGCGATGTACGTAATCGTCAAAATTGGTGAGCAGAATGTACTGACCGAAGCCATCGAGCTCTACCCCGGTGTAGCGGGGGAGCCAATTTTCAACTATTTCCTTCTTGGTTTTCATATATCTTCGCAAGCCTGATGCAGGCGCTAAATTTACCCAATTACCCTTTCAAAATCGTCGAAAATGAGGGGAAACTCAAAATCTTCGATCCCTTGCGAAAGAGGTATCTCGTGCTCACGCCTGAGGAATGGGTGCGCCAGCATTTCATTCAATTTTTGGTCAAAGAAAAGGGTTTTCCGGGAGGCTTGTTCAGCATTGAGCATAAAGTGAAGCACCATCAACGCAGTGGCCGCTATGATGCGCTCTGTCTCGACCGGCATGGGCGCCCTCTTTTTTTGCTGGAATGCAAAGCACCGGAAGTGGCCATAGGCAGTGCAAGCTTTGATCAGGTGCTGCGATACAATCAGTCCATAGGTGCCCCTTTTTTGGCCCTGACCAATGGCATGGATCACTATGTAATCCGGGTAGACTTCCAAGAAAGGGAAATGAAATTTCTGCCTGAATTGCCCGACTTTGAGTACCTTGCCCAACAAATAGAAGCCCGATGAGAAAGATTTTGCTCCTACTGATGTTTTTGCCTTTAGGTCTTTTTGCCCAAGAGCGTGAACTCCTCAATTTCAGCCTGAAGGCGCGCATAGCGCAATCGGAGCCCAGTGAGCTCATACCCGTTTACCTACACGGCGATGTGGAGCGCATTGAGCCCTACCTGCGTGAGATAGGAGCCAAGCTCAAGGGCAAGGTAGGCTCGACCCTCTCCGTGGCTATTCCGGCAGCCGCATTTCAGGATTTATCTGCCAAGCCATTCATACAGCACGTGGAGTATGAGGAGAGCCCTCCAGAAATGCTCAGCGATGTGGTGCTGATCAATAACAATGTACTGCCCATTCATCAAGGTGCAGGCAGCCTGCCCGAGGCCTATCAAGGCCAAGATGTGGTGATGGGCTTCATCGATTCGGGCATCGAGCTGGAGCATCCCGATTTTCAGCATGAAGATGGCAGCACCCGCATCATAGCCCTCTGGGATCAAACTCAGGCCGAGAACGATCCCCAGCGCATTCCCGAACCTTATGGCTACGGACAGGAATACACGGCCGAAGACATCGACGCGGGCATATCCAACCACGGGGATCAGCCGCAGTTTTTTGGTCATGGGAGCACTGTGACCGGTGTGGCGGTGGGCAATGCCAATGCCTCGGGCGATTTTTTGGGGGTGGCCCCCAAAGCCGATATCATCGTGGTCTCCTCCGACTTTACCAAGGCCAATTGGAAAAGCACAGTAGCCGAGGCTGCTGAGTACATATTCGAGCGCGCCGCCGCCATCGGAAAGCCTGCGGTGGTGAATGCCAGCCTGGGAACCTACCTCGGCAGCCATGACGGCCTCGATGCCCCGGCGCTCTATATCGACTCCCTGCTCGATGCCATGCCCGGCAGGGTAATGGTTTGTGCAGCAGGTAATAGTAATGCCTGGGATCCTTATCATCTGGGCTACACCATACCGGAGAACGATACAGCCTTTACCTGGTTTGAGTTCAATTCCAATGCCTTGGAAAATGGAGCCGTCTTTTTGGAGGCTTGGGGCGATGTGGCCGATTGGCAAAACATGCAGTTTACCATCGGTGCAGACCTCAGCGTGCCCAATCTGGCCTTTCGCGGCTACGCTGCTTGGCGCAATCCTGCGGCCAATGTCGATATCGTCATCACCGACACCTTGTGGTATCAAGGCATGCAACTTGGTGTGGTACAGACCTGGGTAGGTCAGAGGGGCGATCAGTATCAGCTGCAGGCGGTACTCACCCAGCCTTTCAGTTCGCAGTACCGCTGGCGTTTTGCCACCACAGGTGGGGGGCGCATCGATGTGTGGTCCAGGGCTCAGTTTGGGCTTTCCAATATGCTTTCGCAAAACTTGCCCGGGCCGGGAAGCTATGCGCCAATGCTCAAATACCGCATGCCCGACAAAAAATCCACCATGGTCGACTCCTGGGCTTGCTCAGAGAAGGTGATCACAGTGGCCAATTACATGAATCAAACCGAATTTCTCAATTACAGCGGTGAGATGACCACTTATGATGGAGAGGCGGGGCAGCTTTCGCCAAATTCGAGCAGTGGGCCCACCCGCGACCAAAGGCAAAAACCCGATGTCGCCTCTACCGGCGATGTGGTATTGAGTGCCGGCAGGTTGTCGGATATCAATTTTATGATCAGCAATGGCTCTCCCAATCTTGCCTTCAGTGGCTGGCATTATGTAAATGGAGGTACTTCCATGGCTTCGCCGGTGGTGGCCGGTGCTGCAGCGCTCTACCTGGAGCGCTGTTCTCAAGCGGACTACAGCGACTTCAAGGATGCACTGATTGCCACCGCCATTGCCGATGAATTTACCGGAGCCCTACCGGGTGATCGCTTCGGCCACGGAAAGTTGGATGCCTACAGCTTGCTGCTTACAAGCGTGGAGCCGATAAGCTTGCAAGTTCCCGAGCCCATTTGTGAGGGTCAAGCCTTAACCTTGAGCGTATCTGGCAGCTATACCGATGTGCAGTGGAGTGATGGTCAGCAAGGCAATAGTATTGCGGTGAATATGCCCGACACCTATCAGGTTCAAGCCTCGGATATGCGGCAATGCCTGCAGAAGAGTCCGGAAGTATGGGTGGATTTTCTCGAAGCTCCCGATGTACCCTTGCTCACCTTTGATGAGGTCCAGAACCTGCTCATTGCCTCCGGTGTAGCCGATACCTGGCAGTGGTACCTCGATGATGTGGCCATTCAGGGAGCCAATGAGCCCACCCTCCAAGTGATGGATGAGGGGGCCTATACCGCAGAAGCCATAGCGGCCAATGGGTGTAGCAGCTTTTCAGAACCTTTCCTTATCGGAATTGCTTCCTTGGATGAGGAATCGGAGCCAGGGGATTTCAGCCTCTTCCCAAATCCCGCTTCCGGTAGCCTTTTCGTACAATCCACGGTGTCGGCTCAGGGCTACAGCATCTACGATTTGAGTGGCAAGACCGTGATGCGCCAAAGCCTGCCTATGGCGGCCGGTGAGCGGCACAGCATCTCACTGCCATCGCTGGCACCCGGGGTCTATCTGTTTTCCCTCGAAGGGAGCTCGCAAAATTGGCAGCGAAAGTTACTCGTCAAATAAGCGCGGAAAGCTGTAGCTTTGTGCCCTTATTTCTCCAAGGTACATGGATTTTTCTAAGATCATTTCAATTGCAGGCAAGCCCGGCCTCTACAGGATTATCAACCAATCGCGCGGCGGCATTTTGGTGAGTTCGGTCGATACGGGCAAGAAGATGGCCATTGGTCAAACCCAGCGGGTGAGCGCCCTTTCGGATATTTCGGTATACACCGACGACGGCGATATGCCCCTCGACACCATTTTCGAGCGCATCCATGCAGCCACCGATGGTGAGGCTGTAAGCATCAATACCAAAGACGATGATGCCCTGCGTACTTTCTTCACCGAGGTGATGCCCGAGCACGATCAGGAGCGTGTATACCACAGCGATATCCGCAAAGTGGTGAAGTGGTTTAACCTGCTCCTTGAAAAGGGATTGCTGAGCTTCGATAAGGACGAAGATGCCGCTGCAGAGCTCAGTTCCGAATCTGCATCAAGCGATGCCGATCAGGAGGAAGACAAGGCTCCCAAAGTTGCCGGGGATGCAAGCGCGGATGAAAATACAGCAGAAGCTGCCGCCAGCGAGCCGAGCGGTGATTCCGATGCAGCCTCCAAGCCCCAGGGCTAATTTCTGAGATGATCTGAATTCAGACGGCCGTGCCCGTTTGGGACTCATTGCGCTACAGACGCACTCCTTGCATTCGTCGACAGGGGAGAGCGACGAAATTTACATCTTGCTAATTCGGCCTTGTCATCATTTTTGCAGTGGCAAAAATGCCGCCAAGGCCTTCTACTTGGCTCGATACATACCCCAGGGTTAGCACCCTGGGCTAATGTATTGCCGCCCTTTCAGGGCTCATCCTCGTGTCGCCTCTGGCCTTTCTTCACT
>SLDS01000020.1 GCA_007125175.1 Flavobacteriales bacterium | reverse complement strand
AGGAGCAAATCGAGAAGATCGAAAAGCATTTTAGGGGCTTTGGTGTGGCCATGGCCGAAATGGGATATCGCTACAATGAGTTGTACTGGGCCGGGAGGGATGCCAATTGGGAGTATGCTGAGCATCAGGCTGAAGAGATCGAAGAACTTATTGAGCTGGCTCTGGAGCGCAGGCCTGCCCGGGAGCGATCGGCCGCCCACTTCTTGCAGGTGGCCCTGCCCGAAATCAATGAGGCCATTGAGAAGAGAGATTCGGAGCTCTTCCTGCAGAAGTATGAGGCACTGAATGCCTCTTGCAATGCATGCCATCAGGCGGAGAAGCACGGCTTTATCCACATCGCCATTCCCGAGCAGCGCACATCGGTGGTACGCGCCCTGCGGTAGTAAGCCTCCATTTGCAAAGCTCCTTGTGCAGTCTTTGAGCACTTGGCTATATGAGCGGGTTCAGAGCTTTGCTTCTCGTTCAGGGCAGTCTGTGCGGCTTTAGGCTTTCCTGTGAGGCCGCTACTGCTTACCTTCGCCACAGCCATGGCTTTGCAGCACCTCGAATTGCTCGCTTTCATATGAAGCTTTTCAGTAGTGTGGCATTGCCTTGATGCGTAATAGTATACAAATTCAAATATGCATACATGCTCCTTCAGGCCCGGTTTCTATGCTGCCCCACCAAAGCAGATTGAGCTGCTTGGCCCACTTTGGGCGGCTGCTGCGGGATTGCTCCTTATGCTCTTCTTTGGTGCTTGCTCTTCGGTGAGCAGCGATTCGGAGCTTATGGTATTCCGCTATAATGAGTCTGCGGGTATTTCCTCCCTCGATCCTGCCTACAGCCGCAATCTCGAGAATATCTGGGCCTGCAATATGCTCTTTGATGGGCTGATACGGGTCGATGACTCGCTCAGGATTCAGCCTGCCATCGCCCGAAGCTGGGAAATAGACAGCAGCGGTACGAGTTATACCTTCCACCTTCGCAGGCATGTTCGATTCCACGATCATGAGCTGTTTGAGGGTGGGCAGGGACGCCGGGTGGTGGCCGAGGATTTCGTATACAGCTTCGAGCGGATCCTCGACCCATCGGTATCGAGCCCCGGAGTCTGGGTATTCGCATGGTTGAGAGAGGAAGCTCCCTTCGAAGCGCTCAATGATTCCACCCTGCGCATTCACCTCAGGCAGGCCTTCCCGCCATTTTTGGGTTTGCTCGGCATGCCGTATTGCTCCGTAGTTCCCAGGGAAGCTGTAGCACATTACGGCGATGATTTCCGCAGCCGGGCGATAGGCACAGGCCCCTTCCGACTGCACTTTTGGATAGAAAATGCCCGCCTCGTGCTCATGAAGAACGGGCATTATTTTGAGCGTGACGAAGAGGGCCGGTCTTTGCCCTACCTCGATGCAGTGGCCGTCTCTTTCGTTCCCGACAAGGGTTCTGCATACTTGGATTTCCTGAAGGGAAATTACGAGCTGGTCTCCGGCTTGCACAGTTCCTACAAGGATGAATTGCTCAATGCACAGGGTGAGCTCAAAGACCTGTACCGCGATCGCTTCTACCTTCAGAAGCAGCCCTTTCTGAAAACGGATTATCTGGGATTTTTGGTCAATGAAGGGCCCGGATCGAGCCACAGTGAAAAGGAGGGAAGAGAGCGGGAGATATGGAGAAATGCGGAATTGCGACGGGCTGTGAACTATGCCATTGATCGCAAAACCATGGTGCGCTACCTGCGCAACAATGTGTATGTAGCTGCTGAGGGTGGCTTCATTCCGCATGGCATGCCCGCGCATCAGCCGAGCATTGGTTACAGCTATCAAGCCGACTCGGTGCGAAATATACTCCGCAGATGGCGTGCAAAGCATCCCGGTGAGGAAATACCGGCACTGCGTCTCAGCACCACCTCCGATTATGTGGATCTCTGCGAATTTGTGCAACACCAGCTCGGTGAGTTTGGCATCGATTTGAAGGTGGATGTTTTGCCTGCTTCGGTGCATCGCGAGCTTTCTGCCCGGGGTGATTTGACCTTTTTCAGGAAATCATGGCTCGCCGACTATCCCGATGATGAAAATTTTATGGCTCTCTTTTTTAGTGAAAACGAAAGCCCCAAAGGCCCCAATTATTTTTTCTTCGGCGATGAAAATTTCGATGCCTGGTATAAGGAGGCTTTGAGCATCACCGATCCTGAAGCGCGCAAGAACTTGTACATGAAGATGGATAGCCTCGTAATGCGAGAATCTCCCGTGGTGCCATTGTACTACGATGTGGTGATGCGCTTCGCTCCGCATTACGTGAAAGGACTTGACCGCAATCCCATGAATGTGCTGGACTTGAGAAGGGTGTGGCTCGACAATAGGAGCGCTGAGTCCATCAGCCAGCTACCATAAGACCATCTGAGCAGGCGATTCTTAGCGGGAGCCTATCAGATCTTTTCGCGGAGGTATTTTCCCGTGAGGGAGTCGGGGCACTCAGCAAGCCCATCGGGGCTGCCGGCATAGACGATCTCTCCACCGCCAGCGCCGCCTTCTGGACCGAGGTCAATCACCCAGTCAGCGCATTTGATTACATCCAGATTGTGCTCGATCACCAATACGCTGTGTCCCTTTCGGATGAGTTCCTCAAAGCTATTGAGCAGCTTGGCCACATCGTCGAAGTGCAGGCCTGTGGTAGGCTCATCGAAAATGAAGAGGGTTCTGGGCTCCCTGTCACCTTTGGCCAGAAAGGAAGCCAGCTTGGTGCGCTGGGCCTCCCCACCGCTCAAGGTGCTGGACGATTGTCCGAGTTTTACATAGCCCATGCCCACCTTTTCAAGTGGTTGGAGCTTGTCAACGATCTTTTTGCAAATCCGGTGATCTTTTTCCTTGCCGAAAAATACAATGGCATCGCTCACAGTCATGTCGAGCACATCGGCGATGCTCTTGCCCTTAAACTGGATTTCGAGGGTCTGCTTCTTGTAGCGCTTGCCCTTGCAGGAATCGCAGGTGAGTACGATATCGGCCATGAATTGCATCTCAATGCGTACTACACCCTCGCCTTCACAAGTTTCGCAGCGGCCTCCTGATACATTGAAGCTGAAATGCCCGGGCTTGTAATTCCGAGTCTTTGCCAGCTTCTGATCGGCGTAGAGCGCTCGGATCTCATCGAAGGCTTTCACATAGGTGACGGGATTGCTCCTCGAGCTTTTGCCAATGGGGTTTTGATCAACCATCTCTACTGCGGCTACACGCTTGAGATCGCCAGTGAGATCATCGTGCTCTCCGGCCTTGTCGCCATAGGCTCCAAGAATTTTTTGTAAAGCCGGAAAAAGTATCTGCCTCACGAGGGTGCTCTTACCGCTGCCGCTCACACCGCTCACTGCTACAAGGCAATCCAGCGGAAATTCCACATCGATATTCTTCAGGTTGTTCTGGCTCGCAGCTGTCAACTTGAGTTTGTACTTGGGTTTTCTGCGCTTGGAGGGTATGGGGATTTGTTTTTTGCCGGTGAGGTAAGCGGCTGTAATGGATTGAGGAGCGTCGAGCAGGGCTTCATGATCGCCCTGAAACACCACCTCACCACCGTGGCTGCCGGCGCCCGGGCCTATATCTACGATTTCATCAGCAGCTTGCATGATGTCCTCATCATGCTCGACCACAATCACGGTATTGCCGAGGCTTTGCAGGGATTTCAGCACGCCTACGAGTTTTTGGGTATCGTGGCTGTGCAGGCCTATGCTGGGCTCGTCGAGAATGTACATGGATCCCACCAGTGAGCTTCCCAAACAGGTGGCCAATTTGATGCGCTGGCTTTCGCCCCCTGAGAGGCTGTTGCTCAGTCGGTCGAGGCTGAGGTAGGAGAGGCCCACCCGGCAGAGGTAATCCAGTCGGTTTTCGATTTCCAGCAGCAAGCGCTTGGCAATGTGCCGATCTGCGGGGCTCAATTCAAGGCTGCGAACCATCTCGAGGCTGCGCTCGGCAGTGCTGCTCAGGAAGTCGATGATGCTGTGCCCGCCTACCTTTACATAATTCACCTCTTTGCGCAAGCGTGAGCCCTTGCATTCGGGGCAGCTGGTCTTTCCGCGGTAGCGGCTCAGCATCACCCTATACTGGATTTTGTATGACTTTGACTCGAGGTATTGGAAAAAGGTGTCGAGCCCCTTGAAGTAGCGGTTTCCTTTCCAGATAAGCTCTTGCTGCTCATCAGAAAGCTCTCGGTAAGGCCGGTGCACCGGAAAATCGAATTTTTCAGCATGGCGTACCAGGTCTTTTTTCCATTCGCCCATGGTCTCGCCCCTCCAGGCTGCGATGGCATCCTCATAGATGCTGAGCCTTTTATTGGGAATCACCGCGTCGGGGTCGATTCCGATCACACTTCCGAAGCCCTCGCAGGTAGGGCAGGCCCCAAGGGGATTGTTGAAGCTGAAGAAATGCTCTGAAGGAATTTCGAAACGCATTCCATCGCTCTCAAATCGGGTATTGAAATGTTGCAGTCGCTCGCCCTCATCTTCCAGATGTATCAAGAGGCAGTCACCGCCTCCCTCAAAAAAAGCCGTCTCGACAGAATCGGCCACCCTTGCCAGGTATGCTTCATCCCTTTCCTTGTGCACCAGCCGATCAATGATGAGTTGCAGCTCGCTTTTGGGATCCATATTGGAGGGATCTAAATCATTGATGCGCTTTACCTTGCCCTCGTAACGCATGCGCACATAGCCCTGCTGCCGGTACAGCTCCAATTGCTCTTCAAGGCTGCGGTCGTCGCGCTTGATATACGGTGCAGCGATGAGGTAGCGGCTGCCTTCCTGCAGTTCCTCGACTGCACGCACCACATCCTCCGTGCGGTCGCGCTTCACCTCTTTTCCCGAAAGGGGACTGATGGTGCGCCCCACACGTGCAAAGAGCAAGCGCAGGTAATCGTAAATCTCTGTAGATGTGCCAACTGTAGAGCGTCCCGTGCGGGTGCTCACCTTCTGCTCGATCGCGATGGCCGGAGCAATTCCCGAAATGGACTCCACGGGTGGCTTCTCCATCTTGCCCAAAAACTGCCGCGCATAAGCCGACAGACTCTCTACATAGCGTCTTTGTCCCTCAGCGTATAAAGTATCAAAGGCCAAAGAGGATTTTCCTGAGCCCGACAGGCCGGTGATCACGATAAACTTGTTTCGAGGAAGGCCAAGGGATATGTTTTTCAGGTTGTGGGTTTTGGCGCCGCGAATAAGGATGTGTGTGTTGGCGTCTACGCCTGAAATGGTAGGGGAATCTGTGGCCATAGCTGTATAAATTACGCGGCTCTTTTCGCGCAAAGGAACCAAAAATTTGGAGCTTCAAAAGATATAACATATCTTTATCCTTGTCTGTTCGTAAAAGGGACAGCTTAATTCAAGTCAAACTCAAACAAAGGACTGCCTATAGCATACATCTACTCCTAACACAACAACGCTTATAAAACAGGAGAAGTATGCAAAAGGAAATGACCTCCGATAAGGAGCTAATTCAGTCCTATCTCAATGGAAATGAAATCGCTTTTGAGGTGCTGCTCAGCAGGCACCAAGAGCGGATTTACACCCAGATCGTCATGCTGGTGCGTGACAATGAGGTAGCCGACGACATTTTTCAGGAGACCTTCATGAAGGCCATCCGCACCCTAAAATTGGGTAAGTACAATGAGGAAGGTAAATTTCTACCTTGGATCCTGCGCATTGCGCACAATCTGAGCATTGATCACTTCCGAAGAAATCGAAAGATGCCCGCTGTGCGCAGCGACGATAATTTCGATGTATTTGGAACCATTGCCCAGGATGAGCTCAATGTGGAGGAAAAATGGGTGAAGGATATCATCCAAAATGATGTGCGCAAATTGATCGATCAACTGCCTAAGGAGCAGAGAGACGTGGTCATCATGCGCCATTATGAAGGTCTGAGCTTCAAAGAAATAGCTGAAAAGAGTTCGGTGAGCATCAATACCTCTTTGGGAAGGATGCGCTACGCACTCATCAATATGAGGAAGATGATTGAGGAAAAAAACATCATCCTCACCAAGTAAATTCACAGCTTGGAAAAATAATTGGTTGAGACTTTCGTTTTAGGAAAAATGAAAGCCTATGACTAATTCTACTTTCTCTTTGTTTTGTGAAAATCCCATCTCAAGACGGGCTGAGTCTGCCTGCGAAGGTTTGCGCAAGCTGCCTTCCAAGAGGGTGATCAAATCCATCCTCGCTTATTCCAAAGCACTTGAAGTGCAAAATGGTGAGCAGCACAAGGTGCTCTCCGTCCTGAATTGATTTTCCGTTTTGTTGGATTGTAAGAAGAGGCTTCGGCCTCTTTTTTTGTTCCTATACCCTCATGAACTTCTTTGCCTGGGTCAAGGTCGCTTTGATCTGTGCTTCTGCAAATTGTGAATGATCAAGGGGGCTTTATGTAGTGATTTCAAGGGAGCTGGTTTTGGGGAAGGCTGCATCTCCTTGTACCATTTGGTACGAAAATAACATAGCTATGTCATTTTTGTACTACTCATGATGATTCCGGCTCGGCCCACAGCTCAAAGCACAGAATATGTGCCATTAACAAGAAGTGCACGCTTGCCCTCGGGGTCATGAGGGTACTTTGCCGAGGCTTGTGCTAGCTTATTTCGGTTTAAACAGTGTCAACCGTTACGGAGCATCTCGGCCTTGTAGACGAGATCAATACACCATCCCGCTAAAGCGAGGTTCTTGCGAGGCAAAATGTTCAATTAAGCAACTTACCCGCCATTCCGGGCTTACAGTGGCAAGTTTGAACCGGAAAACGTGGCACTAAGCCAGCGCAATAGGTGGCACTATTTGAGGCGTTTTAGCCACCATATTCACACTCCCGCCCAATGCCTCCACAACACCAGTGCCATACCCAGTAAAAAGAGGCTGGTAAAGATGTGCTGGTTGTATCGGGCAATGAACTCAGGCAGGAAGATATCGAAATTGTGCCGGGTGCTGTCGCTGTAGCGCCGGGCCCAGTGGGTGAGGGGGCAGGTGCCACCGCTCAAAAGTAGCACAGCGCCCTCAAGAAATACCAGAGAAATGGCAATCCATGTGAGCACGGTAATATGGCCTGTGATGCCCGCGTACCACACATGGCCAATCAGGGCCACAAAAAAGGCCCACACCAAGGTATGAAGCAATTTTATCCGGCACAAGGGTGTCATAAGTTGCATTTGAGAGGATCTTATGAAGGGTTCCTCAGCTTTTCGAGGTACTGTAAAGCATTTGATCTTTAGATGTTACCTGCTGGCTCTTTTTCTTTCTATTTTATTCTTCTGAATAAATCCACTTGTAGTTTTCATATCGAGTATTATTCCGGTGACTTCCATACCCATTTCCATGGTTATGTCCATTCTATACATAGAATAAAAGTTTTTTGAAATAAGGTAGTACATCCGACCATCCCCATTTCCTGTAGCACTTACTGGCAACTGGTCAAAGGTTGAGGTCATAGTATAGGTCTGGGTAACTTCAAAGTCTGCCGTATCATTTCTTATTTCAATAAGCTCATACTTAGTCGATACGTTCATGTCAACCGAAACATCAGCCACAGGAATGGACAATGGTGATTCGTGAGAGAAAGAGTCGCCTGTTTTGATCCTTCTGTGTGGTAAATCAAATTGTTCGAATGTGCTTTGTAGGCTTTTTAGAAGCATTTGTCTTGATTCGATGTCCATGCCTTCTGATTCGACAGAGTCAAGTACGGGCATTCCACCATTCTCTTGAACACAATAACCATAAAGCAACGTTCCGTCTGGTAACCATTCATTCCCTGTTTTTACAAATTCCATTGCCAATGAAATCTTTCCTTGAGTTTCTTTATCTGTTATTATTATTGATTCCATTATTGAACGATCTTCTGTAACAGTAGGATTATTAATTCCTTGTTCTGTCAGACTATTTAGAAACTCAACTGAACCTGCATATTGTATTTCGTTGGTGGAAGTCCGTTCAACTGTTTGCGAGTAAATTGTCTCTGGGGTGAAACGCAAATTGAAATCAATTTCGGTCTGGCTCTGTCCATCACAGGACAAGAGGGTCATTGATAATATAGCGTAGAATGTGTTGTTCATATTTTTACTAGCAGGTTGCGTTTCGCAGCTACCTGAATGAAGCGATTTCGAAGCACGGAATTTATCCCGCCCTTAGGGGTACTGCCAACCAATCATCCCCAACTAGTATGGGTATAGAAGCACATAGCTTGATTTAATCCCGTACATACGGGAAACCGCCACTGTTGGGTAGGTGCTGTTGTACCCAAGCTTCGCTAGCTAAAGTAGCAAGCTTTCGCCAAAATGCCATAAGCCCTAAAGAGATTTGTAGCGAGAAAAAAGGATTTACAATACCGGGGAGAGCAATCACAGGGATGCCGGACTTTGCCCGGCTCTTAGCAATTCTCCGGCACTTTCATGCCCTTCTCCGCATGGTTCACGAGCACTAGGATCTGTGCTTTTGTAAATCCTAAGCTTCTTTTTTGGGGCTTCATTTTGGTACCTTTCAAGTGAGGTACTTTTGGGAAAGTCTACACAAGACTCGAAATAGAATCCCAAAAGGTCATAATCCCCTAAGCACGAAATTCCCGCACCGTCCTTACAATAATCTCCACACAGTCCATGAGCTGCTTCTCACTCATCACCAACGGGGGCGCAAAGCGGATGATATTGCCATGGGTCGGCTTGGCCAGTAGGCCATTGTCGCGCAGGGCCAGGCACAGGCGCCAGGCGGTATCGCTATCTGGGCTGTCATTGATCACCACCGCATTGAGCAGCCCTTTTCCGCGCACCAGCTTGAGCAGTTCTGATTCGTCGACCAGCTTTTGCATTTCCTTCCGGAAAATATCGCCCAGTTTGCGCGCATTTTGCGTAAGCTTCTCTTCTTCGATCACCTCAAGTGCGGCCATGGCCACGCGGCAGGCAAGGGGATTGCCTCCGAAGGTTGACCCGTGCTGTCCAGGCTTGATCACGCCCATCACATCCTCATTGGCCAGCACCGCCGATACAGGATAGACGCCACCCGAGAGTGCCTTGCCGAGTATGAGAATATCCGGCCTTACAAAACTCTCCTGCCGCTCGCAGTGTCCCTCGCAGCTGCAATTGCCACATACTGCCAGCAGGCTGCCCGTCCGGCCTATACCTGTTTGCACTTCATCGGCCATGAAGAGCACATCCTTTTCCCTGCATAGGGCAGCGGCGCGCTCGAGATAATCATCTGCCGGGGTGTATACACCAGCCTCACCCTGTATGGGCTCCACCAAAAATCCGGCTACATTCTCTTGCTGAAGCGCAGCTTCTAGCGCCTCTATGTCATCATAAGGCACCTTGATGAATCCCTTGGTATAAGGCCCGAAATTCTTGCGGGCAGTGGGATCATTGCTGAAGGAGATGATGGTGGTGGTGCGCCCGTGAAAGTTATTGTCGCATACTACGATTTGAGCCTCATTTTCGTCAATGCCGCGCCGCTCGTAGGCATGCTTCCGGCATAGCTTGATGGCCGTTTCCACCGCCTCGGCACCTGAGTTCATGGGCAGCACCTTGTCAAAGCCAAAGTAGCGCGTGATGTACTCGGCATAGTCTCCCAGTGCATCGCTGTGAAAAGCCCTGGATACCAAGGTGAGCTTTTGGGCTTGATCCTGCAGGGCCGAAATGATCTTCGGATGGCAGTGACCTTGATTAACAGCTGAATATGCCGACAGAAAGTCAAAGTAGCGCTTGCCCTCCACATCCCAGAGGTACACACCCTCGCCGCGCTCCAGCACCACAGGTAGCGGATGGTAATTGTGTGCTCCATACTGCTCCTCGCGTTCGATGGCGGCTTTGCTTTTAGTGATTTCTCCTGTGTTTTGCATGGGATGTGGAATATCGGATTTACGCATCCACAAAGGTCAGGCAAATCTTCATATCGGCCAAATTTCGCTTCCTTTGCAGCATCAAATCCAGGCCCATGCCGCAGCTGCAAGAAACCAAGGTGAAAAGGGGAGAGCAAATCGTAGTCCACATCGAGCATATGGCTTTCGGAGGCAAGGGCATAGCGCGGCTGCATACACCACAAGGTGACCTCGTGGCCTTTGTGCCCAATACCATTCCCGGACAAAAGGTGCGGGCAAGGGTGATCAAAGTGCGCAAGAAGCACCTTGAGACCAAGCTGCTCGAAATTCTCGATCGCAGTCCCGAAGAGCAGGACATTCCCTACCAGCCCATCCCCGGAGCTCCATACGCCAGGCTGCCCATACAGCTGCAGGAAAAATACAAGCAGCATACGGGCATCGACCTCATGCAGCGCATAGGCCGCGTGCAGGATGCCGAGGCGCGCTTCGACAGCTTTATCTCTTCTCCCACGCACTGGCATTACCGCAATAAGATGGAGTATGCCTT
>SLDS01000015.1 GCA_007125175.1 Flavobacteriales bacterium | reverse complement strand
ATATCTCCAAAGCTGGGATGCACAAACTGCCCGAGACCAATGTCGGCCACTTGCAGCCAATCCTCATCCAGTAGCTGATACTCGGCTTCTGCAGCCGTGCCCGTATTCACATACAGGGCCAGAGCAGGTCGGAAACCGCTACCCGGCACGAATTCGCCCCTCGAGCCAATGACCATATCGAGCAGGCCATCACCGTTTACATCCACAAAAGCCGGTGCGGCTACTTCGCCGTGATCAATGCTGTGATCCTGTATGAAGTCTTCTTGCACAAAGCTGAATATCGGAGCATCATCGCTGCCAAGGTTTTCATAATACCACAGCGATCGGGTGTTGCGGGCGCTGTTGGGCTCATTCACTCCCACGAGCAGGTCTTTGATGCCATTGCCATTGATGTCCTCATAGAAGCTGGCGGGAAAATTATTGACCTCGACGGCCTGCGCCCCAAAACCCGCCGGAAAATCGATCTGCTTGGCCACCATGCTGTCCACTCCGTTGCTTCCCTCTCCATTTTCCAGAAAGGTGAGATTGTTGAAGCCCACGCCCCCTACCACCACATCGGGCATGCCATCGGCATTGAGGTCTTGCACCATAATGGAAGTGCCTATATGGCGGGCTCCTTCCGTCTCGCTCTTTGGGTTTACCACATTGAAGCTGCATGGATCTCCCAAAAAGATTTCATTGGTTTCGCTGCCCTCGCGAAATTGCCCATAGCAGAGATTGGCCGCTCTGAAATGCTCCACCCCACAAGCTCCGGTGCTGTCGATGCTCACATTTTCGTGGTATTCCATAAATGTACCTGTCACCGACCAGCAGAAGATGTCGAGGTCGCCATCACCATCG
The DNA here is from genome assembly GCA_007125175.1 of Flavobacteriales bacterium. Lineage (GTDB taxonomy): Bacteria > Bacteroidota > Bacteroidia > Flavobacteriales_D > Cryomorphaceae > T3Sed10-241. The sequence goes on along the minus strand of SLDS01000015.1, from coordinate 1,855 downwards.
GCATCCACGATAGCCGGCAGGTCTATGGAGGCGGTGTAGATATTGGTATTGAAATCGTTGTTTTGAAATTGGTAGCGGGAGAGAATGAGCTCCTTCTCCAATGAGAAACTGATATTGCCTGCAGTGCTGGTATTGAGGTAGGCGGCCACTCCACCACCCAGAGGGCTGTAGGTGAACAAATCCGCCTTGCCGTCGCAGTTGAAATCCCGCAGCAGGGCCCAGTGAAAGATGCTGGGAAAGTTCTTGGCCAGCTCGGGTTCAAAGCGGTATACCCTTTCCCCATCCTGATATTCAGCCACAAATACAAGCACCCTGTGGCCGCTCCGGTCAAAGAGGAAGAGATCGTCTGCAGCACCATCGCCATCGGCATCAAAGGTCGACACCTGCACTGCATTGATGCCACCAGTCCATGGATGCCGCATCACTTGTCCTTCGGCAGTTTTTACATTGATATGCCCTTTCGGGAAAAAGATGGGCTGTGCCTTCAGATTTAGCGCAAGCTGACAGGCAAATACGAAGGAGAGAAGGGCGGTTTTGCTCACAGGGATTTATCTCACTTTTCAGGAAATAAAGGTACCACTATTTATGTACAGGCTTTCGCCAAATGGAATGCGAATCTGAGAATCCCAAAAATCTGATTCGTGTAGAATGCAAATTACATTCAATCAGTGAAATACCATTAATTTTCGCTTGATTGGGAAATTCTGTATTTAGGTCTATATTTGCGGCTCGATAAAAAATTGCTCTAAAGCATGCAAAACAAAGGCGCTATTTGGCTATTCACGATACTGTTGACCCTGGCCTGCTTATTCCAGATCTCTTTTTCATTTGTCACTGCTTCTTTTGAGAAGAAGGCTGAGGCTGAGGCGATGCTGCGGGTGGATTCCGTGCGCAATGTAGATGGGGAATTGGATCTTCTCACAGAAAGCGAGCTTCTCGAGGAGTTCAAAACCGAATTTCTTACCCGCAAGGCCAATGAGCCCATTTACCCGATTTTTGGGTATACCTACCAAGAGAGTAAGGCCAAGCAGATCAATCTGGGTCTCGACCTCGCCGGAGGTATGAGCGTAACGCTCGAAGTGTCCATTCCGGATCTCATCATCAACCTTAGCAACAATGCGCGCAATGAGCGCCTGCTGGCCGTGGTGGCCGAGGCCAAAGAGATGCGCAAGAGCAGTCAGGAAGATTTTGTTACCCTCTTTAGCCGGGCTTGGGAAAAGCAATTGCCGGATGTGAAGATGGCTACAGTGTTTCACAGCCGTGACAACAAAGACCGCTTTCCGCGCGAGGCGAGCAATGCCGAGATCATTGAAAAGCTCAGGGAAGAGTCCCGCGTGGCCATCAACAATACAGAGAGAATCCTCCGCACGCGTATTGACAAATTTGGTGTGACCCAACCCACCATACAAAAGCAGCAGTTCACAGGCCGTATTTTGGTGGAGCTGCCCGGGGTGAAAGACAAAGAAAGGGTGCGCAGACAGCTCAAGAGCACTGCCAATCTCGAGTTTTGGAATACCTACGAGAACAGCGAAATCCTTAGCTATCTCGATCAGGCCAATACTGCCCTCAGCGAAAAGTACCACCCCGATCTGGACATGGACAGCGAAGAGGATGAGCTCTTTGAAGAAGAAGAGGAAGAAGTCCAGCCCGAGGAGGCCGAAATCTCTGATGAGACCCTCGACGACCTCTTCGCAGACAGCGATACCATGAATTTGGAGGATGATGAGCTGAGCTTCGACGACGATGAGTTTGCCTCTGATATCAGCGATGAGGAACGTTTGAAGCGTCTGCCCCTATTCTCCAAGCTTTCGCCCTCGGTCGATCAGAACGGTCAGCCCTTCCAAGGGCCAGTTGT
>SLDS01000050.1 GCA_007125175.1 Flavobacteriales bacterium | reverse complement strand
TGATGCCATGCTCCCAGGCACAGCAAGGCGATACCTACACCTACCGAAATGGCGATCCATATGGTAGCGGCAAGTGGTACATGGGGCGCGAGATTGCCCACGTGATGGGCCATCAAGCCGCCGACTGGCTGGAGCGGCCTGAAAGGCAAAAGGAAGAAAGAGCCGATAAGCTCCTGAAGAATATGCAGCTGCAAGCCGGATACTGGGTGCTGGATGTAGGGGCCGGCACGGCTTATCACAGCCGACAGATGGCAGAGATACTGGAGGATGGAGGGGTATACGCACTCGATATACAGCGGGAAATGCTCGCACGTATAGAGCAGCTTGCAACTGAGCATGGCCTGGAGCAGCTCATAGCCGTGAAAGGTGATCCGGAAGGTTTTGCCCTACCCGACAAGGGGCCCGGAATGGTGGATCGGGTGCTAATGGTGGATGTGTACCACGAAATGTCGCACCCAGTGGAAATGATGCGATCCATAAGGGAGGTAATGCGCGAGGATGCCTTGCTCTACCTTGTGGAGTTTCGCCTGGAGAGCGCTTGGGTACCCATCAAGAAGGTGCACAAAATGAGCGAAGACCAAGCTGTGAAGGAAATGGAAGCTGCCGGATTTAGCTTGAGCAAACGATATGGCAATCTCCCCTGGCAGCATTGCCTCGTGTTTGAAAAAAGCCCTTAAGTTTGCAGGCAATGCCATCCCCAGCCAATATGCAGTGGACCGCTGTGAGCGACTCCCTCCCAGAAGATCAGCAGCGCGTGCTGGCCTTCGTGCCGGGCAATGTGATATACCTTCCCGGCAAAAGTGGCGATATGCGCTACCTGCCGGTAATTCCGCTGCGCTTTGCACGCAATTTTTTCAAGCCCGGCACCCCCAAGCACGAAAAATTCGGGCCACACTTCTGGCTCGGTGAGGGGCAAAGCAATCATTACTTCGGGGATGTGAGCCACTGGATGCCCATACCTGATGGGCCCGCCGGAGAGCGCGAAGAGCTGCGCAAAGCCCCCTGAGAGGGAGCTACTCAGGGCCATCATTCGAGGCTTATCCCCTTCTCATCGCAAGTCGGAAAGGAGAATCGCTCTGTGACCGCTATCACTGCCCAAGCCGGGCAGCAGGTCTAAATTTGCAGCATGCTTTTGCGCATCCTACTGCTGCTTGCCCTGCTGCCCCTCGGCAGCCTCTGGGCCCAGCCCTCAAGCGACTCTCTGCATGTAATCGAGCATGGCCACCCCAAGGTCAGTCCAAGCCTTAAGCAAGAGCTCAGGGCCGGGACTTTTAGCTTTCACACGCGTAGCTTTTTCATGAGCACCCTCAATCGCGGTGACTTACTCGACTACAGCACACTGGCCACCGGTGGTGGCATGGCCTATCAGAGCCCTCGATTCAGGGGCTTCAGCATGGGCTTGAGCGGCTTCTTCGTCTTCCAAGTCTACGAGCACAATGTGCGCATCGCCGACCCCAGCACCGGCAATGTGAACCGCTATGAGATCTTGCTCTATGACATGAACGACTTGAGCAATACGAGCGATTTGGATCGGCTCGAAGACCTCTATCTCGACTACCAATACCGGGGCTGGGCCTTTCGCTTCGGGCAGCAGGAAGTGCACTCCCCTTTCCTCAATTCTCAAGACAACAGAATGCGCCACAACAGCTTTAGTGGCATCACAGCAAGTTTTACTTCACATAAATCCAAAATGACTGCTGCCTGGTTGCAACGGGTCAACATGCGTGGCACGGTCGACTGGTTTCGCATCGAAGACTCCTTTGGCGTCTACCCCTTTGGTCGCAATCCCCTGGGCGACCCATCGGCTTACAAAGGCATGATCAAGAGCAGTGGCGTGGGCCTACTCGGCTGGCAGTACAGCCCCTCTGAGCGCAGTGAGCTGCAGTTTTGGAATTACCACAGCGACCGCGTCTTCAATATGAGCTTCGCACAGGTAGAGGGCAGCCTCGATGCCAAAGCCGGCAAGTGGCTCTATGGTCTGCAGGGACTCTATCAGCTGCCCGTAGGCAATGGTGGCAATAGCATACCCGAGCAAGCCTACATGGATCCTTCTTCTCGAGGGCAGGCCATTGGCACCCGCATTGGCTGGAAAGATCGCCGCAGTCGCTTGCTGCTCAACACGCTCTACATTGACGCCAGGGGGAGATTCCTCTTCCCTAGGGAATGGGGCCGCGAACAGTTTTTTGTAAGCCTGCCCCGGGAGCGCCACGAGGGCAGCGGAGGTGTGCGGGCCATCAGCGCCACCTATGAGCTACAGCTCGTAAAGGACGGTAAGGAAGGTCTGCATTTGCTGTGGGGCGCTGCACTTGTCGACAATCCCAGCATCGACAACTTCGCCTTGAACAAGTACGGGGTGCCCTCCTACTACCACTTTGTAGCCAGCGCCGATTACCGCTTCCGCAAATACCTAGAGGGATTGGAAGTCGCGCTCATCATCACTCAAAAAACCGCTACAAGACCCGCTGAGGTTGAAGACATCTTTCGCATCAATAGAGTGGATATGTGGAACTTCAGCGCCATCGTCAATTACCGCTTCTAAGTCCGAACCTCAGGCTATCGCTGGAGATGGAGATGCCTCTGGGGCCGCTTCCTGAGCACAGGCATTGATAAAAGGAATCACGGCTGCTGGCTCGTCTTTAGAATATGGTCAGTTCACTTGCAGGCCCAATGTGTGAGGGCCCCTCGATAGCTTAGCGCCATCAGTCCATGTGTACGCCCCCTTCTGGC
>SLDS01000022.1 GCA_007125175.1 Flavobacteriales bacterium | reverse complement strand
TTGAAAGGTATCCACTGCGTGGATGGCGTGCATGGCGCTTAGTTCAATTTTTCAGGCAGGCAGCCTTTTGGTTGCATTAGCATGCCTGTACAAGCCTGAAAAATCACTCGACGTGACGATTCATTTACCTGATTAATATATGATTAAACCAGAGAGATTATATTCCTTTGAATTTTTTCGATGTAAATATTCCTCAATCAAGGGATCGTCACATCCCAGACGGGCACGGAGGGTGTTTTTTGGCCATGCCTGATCTTCATGTGCTCCAATGCCTTGCGGTCAAAAAAATTATCGAGATGGCTTGAAAACGAACATCCTCTGAGCGCCCTGCACGCCATCCACGCAGTGGATTTTACTAAAGACACTTAGTTCATTTTGCAGACCGAAAAGCCCTGATGCAGTAGCAATTCTACAGGAGACCTCGATCGCAAGCCCAAATTCGGCAGTCTGATGGTTCCGGCATTACAATGCACACTCTGCATCGGAATCTACGCGAGGGGTGCTACGATACTGGCAAGAGTTGGAAGTCCAATTTTCTCGGATAAGGCTCATTTCCGGTAAGAAGTACGCCTGCTGCGATAAGATTTGAAAAAGATGAGGGCGTGAACATTTGCCTTCTTTCAAGCGCTTATCGCACCCTGAGGCCCATGAGGCACACATCGTCCACCTGCTCTTGCTCACCCTTCCACTGATCGAAAATCTGGGCAATGAGGCGCTCCTGCTCGCATATGGATTTATCGGCCAGATCGCGGAGCATTCCGAGCAGGGTCTTGGTCTTGAGCTTCTTATTGCAGCAGCCACCAAATTGATCGGGAAAGCCGTCGGTGAATGCATAGAGCATGTCGCCGGGCTGCAGCAGGAGGGTGTGCTCTGTAAAGCTGCGCTCGCCTTCTTCGCTGTGTTCGCCTATGGAGTAGCGGTCGCCTTTTACGATATGCACTTGGCCATCGCGCAATAGGTAGAGATTGTTTTTAGCTCCGGCAAAGTGGAGCTTTCGGCTTTCGGTGTCAAATGCACAGAGCACCATATCCATGCCATCGCTCAGAGCTTGAGCGGCTCCTTTGTCTTGGGTGAGGGCCTCGATGATTTCCTTGTTAATATATTTCAGTGCAGATGCAGTACACTTCACCTCTGGGGCACTCAGGCTCTTATCCAAGGCGGTTTTTCCCAATACGCTCATTAGGGCTCCTGGCACACCGTGACCTGTGCAGTCCACTAGGGCGAATACCTTGAGCTTCCTGCCTTCCTGCCAGTGGCAATCTTCGGGCACCTCGCCAAACCAGTAAAAATCACCACTGACAATATTGCGGGCACGCAGAAAGACAAAACTCTCCGGAAAGCACTTTTGCATATCGCTCTGCTTGGGCAGGAGGGCGTTTTGCAGGTGCTCGGCATAGCGAATACTGGAAAGTATCTCTTCTTGCTGCGTTTCCAGAAGGGCCTTTTGCGAGGCAATCTCTTCTGTGCGCTCTTGCACCTTTTGCTCCAGCTCCGCATTTGCCTTCACCTTCATCTTGTGAATGGTCACCAGCTGATCCAGGGCATCTTCCCTGTAGCGCTTAAACTTATCGGCAATGGCAAATGACAGCAATATCACCTCAATGGCCGAGCCTATTGGCATGGCAAGCTGTGAGCCCGTGCTGTAAGGCAGTACACCAAATCCGCTCAGGGAATAGATTGTCACGCCCACCAGGAAGAAGCTCCAGGCAAAAATGAAATACAATGCGGGCCGGTAGCCATTTCTGTAGGAGCGAAATGCCGCGTAGAGTAGTAATAAGGAGGCCAGTGCACATAAGTTGACCAGCTGATAGCTCTCAGCCAGGAAGCCCGCGAGGGCCATTGCAGCGGCGATTGCATACAGCACTACTGCAGCGGAAATAATTTTGTGCAGCTTTGGACTGTATTCCTTGGTACGCAAGAAGTGCAAGGCGAATACCAGCGAGCCCACTCCCGAAAGGACACCGACCATGGGGACGCTCAGCAATCCGAGGTAAGGGTTCTCAGGCCAAAAGTATTCATTGCCGTATCCGTTGAGCACTAGCTGAGTGAGACCGACGAAAAATATGGCCATGATATAATTCAGGTAGTTGCGGTCACGAACGCTGATCCATACGAACAGGTTGTAAAAGAACATCACCAGGACAATTCCGGCATACATGCCGAAAAAGATATCCTTGCGGTGTTGGCTGCGCTGAATCCCTTCGAGCTGCTTCACGCGAATGGGTGCGTAGATGGGCCTTGTACTTGCAATTCGGATGAAAACTTCCGAACCCGCTTCCTGCGGCCGGAGCGGAAAGACGAATTGCGGTGAAGGTACGGGGCGCATCCGAAAGGGAAATGCTTCCCCACAGAGGTATTCTGCTAGCAGGGAGTCTCCGCGCACATGGTATACCTTTAAGCTATCTAGATTTGGCGAAAGCAGCTCCAGTGCATAGCCCTCGGGAATCTCCTCCAGAGGTAGGTGAATCCAAACACCTCCCTCGACCATACCCAGACTGATCGCATTGCTTCTCAGACTTTCGAACGAGTCTCTTTGCAGCTCTTGCCAGTTTTTGGGACTGCCCTCTTCCAGGTGTATGCCCATGCTGCGCATGCCTTCGGCTGTCATGCATATGCCCTCATGGGACAAGATGTTGCACAGAAGCAGCATAAGCAATGCCCTTCGCATGGCAAAGTGCAGATATTGAAGACTAAGGGGCAGGTACATATTTCTCTTCTTCGAGAATTCTATGTTCAAAGCGGATTTTCCTGTAAGCAAATTTGCGCCCTTTCAGCGCTGCCAGCGGGAAAACGCCGCTCTGTACCTACGAAAAGATGGCTTCAAAAGTTATTGGCATGTGCCAGAAGCGCTTCACCCACCACCAGGTCTTCGGGTGTGGTGATTTTGATATTCGCCGCATTGCCAGGACATAGCTGTATGCGCTGCCCGAGATGCTCCACCACCGAGCAATCGTCGGTAAATGCCACTTCATAGGGCTGGAGATAGGCTTCGTCTAAAAGTCTGCGATCGAAAACCTGCGGGGTTTGTACGGCTACCAGACTGGCCCTTGGCAGGGTTTTGCTCTCATCGCCAGAGACTTGTACTTGCCTGATGGTGTCCTTGAGCGGCATCACAGGGGCTGCGGCACCATATTTTGCAGCAGCATCAAAGCTCTTGGAGATGGTGTCATGGCTCACCAATGGCCGCACGGCATCGTGCACTGCTACCAGTTTCACATGCTTGTCCAGGGCTGCCAGTCCGGCTTTCACAGAGTGGAAGCGCTCGGCTCCTCCCTCTACTATGATGTGTGGACAGTCGAAAGCATGCGCTTCGCAAAGGGCTCTCCACTGCGCGCGAAGGCTGGGAAAGAGCACCAGAACGAATTGCATATGAGCATCAAAGCGAAGGAATGCCTCGAAGGTGTGTATGAGAATGGGCTTGCCCCCTAGAAGCATAAATTGCTTGGCCAGAGGTGAATTCATCCGGGTGCCGGTGCCTCCGGCTACGATGATCACGGCGCGGCTGCTCATAGCGGGGCTCAGAGTATGAGCATGGCGTCGCCGTAGGCCAGGAAGCGGTATTTTTCCTTGATGGCCTCCTTGTAGGCTTTCATCACAAACTCATAGCCCCCGAAGGCTGCCACTTGCATGAGTAGCGTTGACTCCGGTGAGTGGAAGTTGCTCACCATCGCATCTGCAATGTGGAATTCATAAGGTGGGAAAATGAATTTGTTCGTCCATCCCTCATAAGGCTTGAGGCGCGATTCTGTGCTCACGGAGGTCTCTACAGCCCGCATTGCCGTGGTGCCTACCACGCAAATCTTTTTGCGCAGGTCTTTGGATCGGTTTACAGTGTCGGCAGCTTTCTCATCGATAAACATCTGCTCGCTGTCCATCTTGTGCTTGGTGAGGTCTTCTACCTCCACGGGGCGGAAGGTGCCCAATCCCACATGAAGGGTGATCTCGGCCAGATTTATGCCTTTGAGCTCCATTCGCTTGAGTAGCTCCCTGCTGAAGTGCAGGCCGGCAGTGGGCACTGCTACAGCACCTTCGTGCTTGGCTACGATGGTTTGAAAGCGCTCATCATCAATTTTTTCGGCCTCCCGCTCCAGGTATTTTGGTATGGGCGTTTGCCCCAGAGCGGTGATGGTTTTCTTGAAGCCTTCATGGTCACCGTCGAAGAGGAAGCGCAATGTACGTCCCCTTGATGTGGTATTGTCGATCACCTCGGCCACCAGTTCGTCGTTTTCACCGAAGTAGAGCTTGTTACCAATGCGAATTTTCCGGGCAGGATCCACCAGCACATCCCAAAGCAGGGTCTCGGGATTGAGTTCCCTGAGTAGGAATACCTCAATCTTGGCACCGGTCTTTTCCTTATTGCCATACAGTCGGGCAGGGAAAACCCTTGTATTGTTCATCACAAAGGTGTCGTCTTCCTCGAAGTAATTCAGGATGTCCTTGAAGGTTTTGTGCTCAATCTTTCCGCTGTCGCGATGCAAGATCATCAGGCGGCTTTCATCCCGGTTGTGTGAGGGATATTTCGCAATCAGTTCATCGGGCAGGTTAAACTTGAACTTGGAAAGCTTCATGGAGGGCTATTTATTTAGGACGCAAAAAAGCGGGGGCAAAAGTAGCGAAAAAATTCAAGCTTTTGCCTTGCAAATTGCCTTCTTAAGGCTGCAGTGCAGCTTCTATATCCGGAATGCTCAGTGCGTCCTTCACCTCGTACTCCGCTACCGAGTGTCGCCTCAGGGAGCTCAGATGGGCCCCACAGCCCAGCGCCTCACCCAGATCACGGGCTATGGCTCGTATGTAGGTGCCTGTGCTGCAGCATATGTCAAAGTCGACGCGTGGCAATTCCTGGCACTCCACTTCAAAGCGGTACAGCTCGATGGCCCGGGCCGGGATATCCACCTTTTTGCCCACACGGGCCGAGAGATAAGCGCGCTTGCCGTCCACCAGCTTGGCGGAGTACTGAGGGGGCACCTGCATGGAGCTCCCCAGCATTGCTGCAGCGGCCCTGCTTACATCCTCCGCGCTCAGGTGATCGGTGTCTTGCACTTCTCCCACCTCCGTCTCCAGATCGTAGCTAGGTGTGGTGGCACCCAGTACCATACTGCCGGTGTAGCACTTATCGGCTCCGGTAAGCTCTGCAATGCGCTTGGTGAAGCGTCCGGTGCATATGAGCAGCAGCCCTGTGGCCAGTGGGTCGAGGGTGCCCGCATGGCCCACCTTGATCTTTTTCAGGCCGTAGCGGTGCCGTATGAGAAAGCGGATTTTATGCACTGCATCAAAGGATGTCCAGCCTAAAGGTTTGTCCACAAGCAGGAGCTGCCCCTGCTGAAAATCTTCGGCGCTCAGGGCACTGAGGTCGGCGGGCTTCATTGAAAAAGACTCACAAAGAGGATGCTAATCAAGCCCACAGCAAAGCAGTATACCGAAAAGTACACCAGCTTGCTTCGCTTCACCAGGGCGATCATCCACCGGCAGGCGAAGAGTCCGGTAATGAAGGCGGCTATGAAGCCCACGGCCAATGGGCCGAAATCGCCGCCCGTGCTGCTCAGATCGCCCGAGAGGATGTCTTTGGCAATCTTGCCCAGAATCAGTGGCACCACCATGAGGAATGAAAAGCGGGCGGCCTTTTCACGGTCAATGCGTAGCAATACCGAGGTGGAGATGGTAGCTCCCGAGCGCGAGATGCCCGGCAGTATGGCTATGGCCTGCGAAAGCCCGATGAGCAAGGCATTGAGTGGCCCTACTTCCTTATTGGTTTTTTGGGCCTTATCGGCCAAAAAGAGGAGGAGCCCAGTAATGAGCAGCATGAAGCCTACGAGCAAGATGTTTTTGTCGAAAAGGGCTTCAATCTCCGCCTCAAAGGCCAGTCCTACAAAGGCAGCAGGCACCATGCTGATAAGAACGAAAAGGGCAAACCGCCAGGAGGCATTGTTCTCCAGCTTGAGCAAGCCGGCCAATATCTCACCCACATCTTTGCGGTACACCACCAAGGTGCTCAGGGCCGTGGCGGCATGGAGCACCACGGTCATCATCAAGCTTTCGGAGGGCAGGGACTCATCGCCCATGATGGCTTTGGCGAGCTCGAGATGCCCACTGCTGCTTACCGGCAGAAACTCTGTGAGGCCCTGCACTATACCCAGAATAATCGACTCTAGTATGCCCATGATCAGCCCTTATCGCCTTGCTCGGTCGATTTCTTCATAATGGCGTAGAAGAGCACCCCGTAGCCGATCAGTACCACTATGGGTGCCAGGGTGATGCGCCTGAAGCTGAAGATTTCCTCATTGAATACTTCGGGATCCTCGCTGCCTCCGCCCACCATAAGGGCATAACCCAGGATGAGGATGAGAATGCCCGCGAGCAGTATGCGGTAATTTTCCTTGCCAAAGGCAAATTCGGCCTGACCTGGCGCTGAGCTTGCGCGGTTTTTGCTGTCCAATGGATTCATGCTGATGTATCTGCTTGTGTCAATATATTTTGCGGGTATCTCTGCGCAGGTAGCGCCTTACGGCAAAAAGGGTGGAAAGACCCGATATGAGCATGCCGAGCAAGGCGACCAATGCAAAGAGCTGCAAGAATGTCAAAAAATCGTTCATCTCGAAAAACTCCGGGATCTCCTGCTTCACCACGTAAAGTACGCCCAAAATTAGAAGAATGGCAATAAGGCTTGCATAGAGGCCCTGAAGGATGCCGGTGATGATAAATGGACGCTGTATGAAGAAGGAGGTGGCTCCCACGAGCTGCATACTGCGTATGATGAGGCGCTTGGCGTATATGGTGAGGCGAATGGTATTGTTGATCAAAGCGATGGCAATCAGCAGCAGCAAGGCGCTGAAGCCAAGGATCACGATTCCTATCTTGTTGATGTTTTCATTGACCTGTCGTATCAGGTTGGGGCTGTATACCACTTCGCTTACCCCGCTGCGTTCCTCAATTTGGCTTGCGATCATGTATACGCTGTCGGTGGCGGCGTAAGCGGCATGCAATCTCAGCTCAATGACTGCCTGCAAGGGGTTGTAGCCGAGAAAGGAGACAAAATCCTCTCCGAGGCTTTCGGCGAGGCGCTGGGCCGACTCCTCCTTGCTGATGTAGCCTGTGTGCTTGGTAAAAGGCTCGGCATCCAATTCCTTCTTGATGCGCATTACATCCACTTCCTTGATGGCATCATCGAGGTATACCTGTATTTCGATATTCTCCTTCACCGAGCTGGACAGCTTCTGCGCATTGAGCAGCAATACGCTCAATATGCCCAGCATGAAAAGCACAAGCGAAATGCCAATGACAGTGGATATGGCACTGGATCGCGCCCTGCGTTTGGCGTATTTGTCGGGATGGTCTGACATAATTCGGAGCGCTAAAGTAAGGCTTGTCAGCAAAAGAAGGAGGCTGCAGTCTGCGAATTCTTGTTCTGACTGCGCTCTTGGCGTGATTTAGCACTCGCAAGGCCGTGGAAGGACTCCCTTTTGGAGCCTGTTCCGTAATGAAAAAGGGGAAATATTGATCAGATAATGACGCTCTTGATAGAAAATTCTATCCATTAGCCTGCAAACTCCGGCCCAGGACTTTTCTCAAGCTGGAATCGAAATGCGAAGACGAAAAGGCCAATTTACCCCTTTTTGCGGCAGCTAATGATGCTGAAATGGGTGAGGTGAAGGCCTGAGCACATCTGTCTTTCCACCTTGTCCGCATGGCCCCATTTGGCATCAGGGCAGCTGCTTGAGCAGGGTTTTCATGCTCACCTTGTCAGCCACAATGCTGCTCAGTGCATCTATGCCCACCCGCTCTTGCTTCATGCTGTCGCGCTCGCGGAGGGTCACGCTCTGATCCTCCAGGCTTTCGTGGTCAATGGTGATGCAATAGGGGGTGCCGATGGCATCCTGACGGCGGTAGCGCTTGCCTATGCTGTCCTTCTCATCGTATTGGCAGTTGTGGTCGTACTTGAGCATATCGATCACCTTCCTTGCCATTTCCGGCAGTCCATCCTTCTTGAGCAGAGGTAGTACAGCTACTTTGACCGGAGCCAGGGCATGGGGGAGCCTGAGCACAGTGCGGCTGCTGCCATCTTCCAGATGCTCTTCCTGATAGGCTGCACTCAATACCGCGAGAAAAAGGCGATCCAGCCCGATGGAAGTCTCTACCACATAGGGTACGTAGCTCTCACCGGCCTCCGGATCGTAGTACTGCAGTTTTTTTCCGCTGTAGCGCTCATGTGCCGCCAGGTCAAAATCGGTGCGGGAGTGTATGCCCTCAAGCTCCTTGAATCCCATAGGGAAGTCAAACTCTATATCGCAAGCAGCATTGGCATAGTGGGCCAGCTTCACGTGATCGTGAAAGCGGTAGCTGCCTTCACCCAAGCCGAGGGCTTTGTGCCAGGCCATCCGCGCCTCCTTCCAGGCGGCATAGTGATCCAGTTCTGTGCCGGGCTTTACAAAGTACTGCATCTCCATTTGCTCAAATTCGCGCATGCGAAAGATGAACTGTCGGGCGATGATCTCATTGCGAAATGCTTTGCCAATCTGCGCGATGCCAAAAGGCAACTTCATGCGGGCACTCTTCTGCACATTGAGGTAGTTCACAAAAATGCCCTGTGCAGTCTCCGGGCGCAGGTAGATGGTGCTCGCATCGCCGGCTACAGATCCCAGCTCGGTTTGAAACATGAGATTGAATTGACGCACATCGGTCCAATTCTTTGAGCCCGTCTCGGGATCGGCAATGCCCAGATCGATAATCAGTTCCTTCACAGCTGCCAGGTCATTGGCATCCATGGCAGCCTTGTAGCGCGCGTCGATTTGCTCTACCTTTTCGCGGTTGCGTATCACATTGGGATTGGTGGCCAGGAATTGACTTTCGTCAAAGCTGTCGCCAAAGCGTTTGCGTCCCTTCGCTAGCTCCTTGGCTATTTTTTGACGGTACTTTTCCTGATGTTCTTCTATGAGTACATCGGCACGGTAGCGTCGCTTGCTGTCTTTATTGTCGATAAGGGGATCGTTGAAGGCATCCACGTGGCCCGAGGCTTTCCATGTGGTGGGATGCATGAAGATGGCCGCGTCCAGGCCCACGATATTCTCGTGCATCTTCACCATGGCTTCCCACCAGTAGGCTTTCAGGCTGTTCTTGAGCTCTGCACCATAGGGGCCGTAGTCGTATGTGGCGCTCAGGCCATCGTATATCTCACTCGAGGGAAAGACAAAGCCATATTCCTTGGCGTGTCCAACAATCTTTTTGAGAAGCTCTTCTTTTGCAATCATGGCGGCAAAAGTAATGCAATTTTCCCCGCGTGTCGAGGGCTCTTTTCGGACTGCTATCCGGCCCGATTTTAAACCCGGATAATGAATTAGAAAATCTATTACGTCCTAAAACTGCTTCAAAATAAGGCGTTTCACTCCGTTTTACTCCTTCACTGTAGCGATGCTATGCCTCAGTCCTGAAAACGGCTTATTTTATCGCACTTTAAGCCCTCACTACGAAGTTCTCATGCATTATCCGGGTTCAATCCTAAGATGCATGCTCCATACTTGCTGACCTTCGAAGCTAGAGGTAAGTCATGAGATTAGTCCTTACCTTTGATCCGTGATTAAGATTGATTCGGTACTCGTGAGCGATGATCTCCTGCAGAAGCACTTTCTGTGTGATCTCGCTGCCTGCAAAGGCGCCTGCTGCGTGGAAGGAGAGAGCGGCGCACCCCTGGAAGAAGAAGAGCTGGAGGCCATAGAGCGCAACCTGCCAGCCATCGAAGCCTTCATGAGGCCGGAAGGCATCGAGGCCCTGCGCGAGCAAGGGCTGGCTGTAGTAGATGTAGATGGTGAACTCGTAAGCCCGCTTGTCAATGGCGCCGAGTGCGCCTTTGTGCATTACGATGAGCGCGGCGTGGCCAAGTGTGCTATGGAAAGCGCCTACCGTGCCGGGAAGAGTGATTTCTACAAACCCATATCCTGTCATCTTTATCCCATTCGCATCAGCGACATTGGAGAGCACCTTGCCCTCAATTACCACCATTGGCCCATTTGCGATCCCGCGCGCACTTGCGGACTCAAGGCAGAGCTCAGGGTATTTCGTTTTTTGCGTGAAGCGCTGATCCGAAAATTCGGGGAGGAGTTCTACCAAAAATTGGAGGCTGCCGCCGAATACCTGGAAGACAAAAATCGCGAAGCGGCTCCCTGAACCCTTTGCTGCACAATCTTCTCTTAACTTTGGCTTCATTTTCCACAATCTCTTGATAAGCCTGTATTCGGCAGTGCTGCAATTGATTAGCCAGGCTGTTTTCGTCTTTTTTGTTTCCCTCAGGGAAAATTGTGCCAATTTTTTCCGGCATAGGACGACTTTTCCTCAATGCGGGCCCAAGCCAAAATGCCAGAAGCATGCGCTGTGATTGGGCTGGCGGCAATGTGGATTTTTCGGTGTTGAAAACTTCGATTGAATGTGGATTAAAAGAGATTGTTGGGGGAGTCTTTTTTCTCAAAATTTGTGTCCGAGCAAAGAGGAAAAAGGCCGCCTGTGCCGAGACCTTTTCGGGCAGCTTCTTTTGGTGAGAAGCTGAATACCAACTGAATAGTTAATTTTTACAAACCTTTAAGGATAAAAACACCATTTTATCATGGCAGAAGTGACCCCAAAAAACAAGGAGACAGAAGTGGAAGAAATGCTCAACACTCAATCGCAATCTGAGGGCCAAGTGGAGCCCATTCTCGCTGAGAATAAAGACCGCTTTGTGCTGTTCCCAATCGAGCACAATGACATTTGGAAGTTTTACAAGCAATCGGAGGCCTGTTTCTGGACTGCCGAAGAAATAGACCTGCACGCCGACCTGGTGGACTGGAATGAGAAGCTCAATGACGATGAGCGCCATTTCATCAAGCATGTGCTCGCCTTTTTTGCGGCAAGCGATGGAATCGTGAATGAAAACCTCGCCGAAAACTTCCTCTCAGAAGTGCAATATACCGAGGCCAAATTTTTCTACGGTTTTCAGGTGATGATGGAAAACATACACTCTGAAACCTACTCCCTGCTCATCGATACCTATATCAAGGACGCCGCTGAGAAGGATACCCTTTTCCATGCCATTGAGACCCTCGACTGCGTGAAGAAGAAGGCGGAGTGGGCTCTGAATTGGATCGATAATGGCAGTTTTGCCGAAAGGCTGGTGGCCTTTGCCGCTGTGGAAGGCATCTTCTTCTCGGGCTCCTTCTGCTCCATATTCTGGCTCAAGAAGCGCGGCCTTATGCCAGGCCTCAGCTTTTCGAATGAGTTGATATCCAGAGATGAAGGAATGCACTGCGACTTTGCCTGCCTGCTCTACACCAAGCACCTCAAGCACCAACTGCCCAAGGAAACCGTTAAGAAAATCATCATGGATGCCGTGGATATCGAGAAGGAATTCGTGACCGATGCCCTGCCTGTGCGCCTTATCGGAATGAATGCCGATATGATGAGTCAGTACATCGAGTTTGTGGCCGATCGCCTGCTCCTAGAGCTGGATAATGAGAAGGTGTACAATTCCAGCAATCCCTTCGATTTCATGGACATGATCAGCCTGCAAGGCAAGACCAACTTCTTTGAGAAGCGCGTGGGCGAGTACCAAAAGGCCGGTGTGAACAGCGCTTCGACCGGAGACAAAAGTTTCACTGTAGATGCCGATTTCTGATGGCCTCCACCATCCAATGCGATAAGGCACCCCCCAACACTGCACATTAATTTCAATCCAACCGCAATATGTCATATGTAATCAAGCGCGATGGTCGCCGGGAGACGGTCAAATTTGACAAGATCACGGCGCGCATCAAGAAGCTCTGCTACGGACTCAACCCTGCCGTAGACCCCATTGAAGTAGCCAAGAAGGTAATCAATGGCATCTTTGAAGGTGTAAGCACCTCACAGCTCGACAACCTCGCCGCCGAGGTAGCCGCGACCAATACCGTAAAGCATCCCGACTATGCCTTGCTGGCAAGCCGCATAGCAGTGAGCAACTTGCATAAAAATACCGAGAAGAGCTTCTCAGAAACCATGAAGCTGCTCTACGAATACATCGACCCCAATACGGGAGAAAATGCCGCCCTGCTGGCCAACGATGTATACGAGGTGATCCGCGGGCATGCGGAGCATATTGACTCCAGCATCATCTACGATCGCGACTTCAACTATGACTATTTCGGCTTCAAAACCCTCGAGCGCTCCTACCTGCTCAAGCTGAATGGTGAAGTGGCCGAGCGCCCCCAGCACATGCTGATGCGCGTGGCCATTGGCATCCACAAGCAGGATGTAGAGGCCGCCATCGAGACCTACAATATGATGTCGCAGGGTTGGTTTACCCATGCCACACCCACCCTCTTCAACGCGGGTACGCCAAAACCCCAGATGTCATCCTGCTTCCTGCTCACCATGAAGGAAGACAGCATCAGCGGCATATACGATACCCTCAAGGGCTGCGCCCAGATCTCCCAGAGCGCAGGTGGCATCGGCCTGTCCATCCACGACATCAGGGCCAAAGGCTCTTACATACGCGGCACCAATGGCACCAGCAATGGCATCGTGCCCATGCTGCGCGTATTCAACGATACCGCGCGCTACGTAGATCAGGGTGGTGGCAAGCGCAAGGGTTCCTTTGCCATCTATGTGGAGCCTTGGCATGCCGATATCTTCGACTTCCTGGAGCTGAAGAAGAACCACGGCAAGGAGGAGCTCCGCGCCCGCGACCTCTTCTACGCCCTCTGGATTCCAGACCTCTTCATGAAGCGGGTAGAAGAAAATGGCACTTGGACCCTCATGTGCCCCAATGAGTGCCCGGGCCTCTCAGAGGCTTATGGAGCCGATTTTGAGGCGCTTTACAGCAAATACGAAAAAGCCGGAAAGGGCCGTAAAACCATCAAAGCCCAGGAGCTCTGGTTCAAAGTACTCGAGTCGCAAATCGAGACCGGAACACCCTACATGCTCTACAAGGATGCCGCCAATGAAAAGAGCAATCAGAAAAACATTGGCACCATCAAATCCAGCAATCTCTGCACGGAGATCATGGAATACACCGCTCCCGACGAAACCGCAGTGTGCAACCTCGCTTCCATTGCCTTGCCAAAATTTGTGCGGGAGGGCAAGTTCGACCACGAGCAGCTTTTCAAGATTGCCTATCAGGTTACAATCAACCTGAACCGCATCATTGACAACAATTTCTACCCTACACCCGAGGCCCGCAAGAGCAATATGCGCCACCGGCCCATTGGCATTGGGGTGCAAGGTCTTGCCGATGCTTTCGTGCTATTGCGCTATCCCTTCGAGAGTGAAGATGCCCGACGCCTCAACAAGGAGATCTTCGAGACCATCTACTACGCCTCCCTCACAGCGAGCAAGGATCTCGCCAAGCAGGATGGGCCTTATGAGACCTATGAGGGCTCTCCCGTAAGCCAGGGCATTTTCCAGTTTGACATGTGGAATGTGAAGCCCACCGACCGCTGGGAGTGGGATGTATTGCGCGATGAGATCGCCGAGCACGGCGTTCGCAACTCGCTCCTGCTGGCGCCAATGCCTACTGCGAGTACTGCCCAAATCCTGGGCAATAATGAGTGCTTTGAGCCTTACACGGCAAATATGTACACCCGACGCGTGCTTTCCGGCGAATTTGTCGTGGTGAACAAGCACCTGCTGCGCGACCTCGTGAAGCTCGGACTCTGGAACGAAGAACTGCGCACCAAGCTCATGGCAGCCAATGGCTCTGTGCAGAACATTGCTGAGATACCCGACAACCTCAAGGCCCTCTACAAAACGGCCTGGGAGATCAGCCAAAAGGCCATCATCGACATGGCGGCCGATCGCGGAGCCTACATCTGCCAATCGCAGTCGCTCAATATTTTTATGGAAAATGCCAACTTCGCCAAGCTCACTTCCATGCATTTTTACGGTTGGAAGAAGGGCCTGAAGACAGGTATGTACTACCTGCGCACCAAGGCGGCAGCTGATGCCATCAAGTTTACGGTTGATAAGAGCAAGCTCGGACAGCCGCAGTCTGCCACTGCAGCCTCGCCATCTACCATGAGCATCGCTGAGCAGGAAGCAGCAGCCCAGGCATGTTCCATCGAGAACGGCCCTGACTGCGAGATGTGCAGCGGCTAGGCCACCTCTCCACGCCAGAATAATGTGCCATTTTCAATGGCTTCAGCCAGATCCCAAAGGGGTCTGGCTTTTTACTTTTTGCTCATCGCTGCTGTGCTATGATTGGCCTGATTACCCCCGCTTTGATTCTTCTCTTACTGTGCCCGAAAACACCCGCAGCGCCCGGCAGTCCTGATGTGCGCTTGATTTTTTGCTTGATTTCAAGTCCTTTGCGATGCTGGTGAAATGTTAAAATTTTGGTAATTAGGAGGGTGCTGGGTAGTTTCGGGCATAGACTTTGTGGCTAT
This sequence comes from Flavobacteriales bacterium, assembly GCA_007125175.1. Classification (GTDB taxonomy): domain Bacteria; phylum Bacteroidota; class Bacteroidia; order Flavobacteriales_D; family Cryomorphaceae; genus T3Sed10-241. The sequence goes on along the minus strand of SLDS01000022.1, from coordinate 15,226 downwards.
TGCACAATGCCGAGTGCCTCTACAATCGCCATGAACCAGCAAATGCAAATATGATTCAGGATTACACTTTCAAATCTGTAAAGAGCATCCGGCCCACCATCAATTTCTGCCGCAAAGCTGTGTACCCGAGGATTTCACCCCACAAAAAAATCCTCTTTGGGGATGGTGGCTATAAGACCCGCATAAGCCTGAAACAATAAACCAAAAGAGAGTCCAGCTATGATACAAAAGAGAAGGAATACCTTGGCACTTTGGATGCTCTTCGCCGTACTGCACTGCAGCGCCCAAAACGATCAGAGTCTGGTATCTGCCAGCTTTTTTGGAAGTTTCGAAGGTGCAAGTTTTGTTGAATCATTGACCTTCGGAAGGTCGATAATACCACTCCCTGGTGGTCAATGGGCAATATACGGCCTTGCTACAGCCAGCGATCTCTATACCAGCCCGGATGCCTATCAGTCCGCCAACCCGAGCACTTCTACAACCTCACCTTTCTTGACCATTATGGATGCGGAAGGCCTGCCCCTCTATTCCAGCTTTTATGCAGGTTCAGGTCAAGAGTTTGTCGGAGGATTGGCGGCTGGCGAAGAGGTGCTCTGTGTATGTGGAACGAGTTCTTCCTATGATTATCCCATTAGCCCGGGTGCGGAAAGCACAGCCGACATGCACGAGCCCGGCATCTTTAAAGGATTTGTAACATGCCTTGACCACGGGGGCGATCTGCTTTGGAGCACCTTTTTGGGCGATAGTACAGGCAGTGTTTACCCGAGAGCCTTACAAATCGGCCCTGAGGGCTCAGTCTTTGTAGCAGGAAGCAGTCAAATGTCATCCTATGGCACTGATGGAGCCCATCAGATTGAGCTGCCCGATAGCATGGAATCGGCTGCATTTGTGGCGCGCTACAGCGCTGAAGGCGAACTGCTCTGGCGCAGCTATTATTACCATGAATTCGAAGGTGATTTCGGCTCTTTCAATGTGCGCCGTGTGGAATACTCTCCGGATGGCAGCAGGCTTTACGTGCTTGGTAGGAGTATTGGCGAAGTTTCCTTTGGCGATAGCCCCTATCAATCTGAATATGGGGGTGGGCCTTATGATTCCTATTTGGCGGCCCTATCGGCCGATGATGGGGAGCTCCTTTGGCAGACCTATTTTGGAGGAGAAGGGGATGAGTTTCCAGCAGATATGGCCGTTGACGCCTCTGGCAGGCTCTATATAAGCGGATGGACCTCGTCGGCGATGGCGATTGCCACCGATGGGGCTTACAGAACCTGGCGCATGGGGAACCGCGATAACTTTTTGGCTTCCTTCTCTCCCGATGGGCAATTGCTCTGGGCCACCTATTACGGAGGGGAAGGCTCAGAGGGCATATCCCATATAGCTGTGTCGAACAATGTGCTATACATGGGTGCAGGAACTACTTCTCAAACGAGCCTTACAATCGGCAGTCCCATGTACAGCAGTGGCAATCCCTATGTGAGCAAGTGGATTATCAGCGATGAAGGAGCCCAACCCGAGTGGTCGACATACCTCAATGTGGGCTGCCAGATGGATGGGATGGCACTGGTGGGGGAGGGACGCCTTGCCATTGCAGGTACGGCCATTTTAGACATTAATTCTGCGCCATGCCTGTCTTCAGATTTTTCCACTACACCCAATGCCTGGCAGCCTACGCCCGGAGGCTGGAGCACGGTGTGGTACGTTATCGTGGAGGATCAACTGCTCTCGGCGGCGGCTGCTGAGCAGGAGCAAGGCTGGAAGCTCTATCCCAACCCGGCACGCAGCCACCTGCAGCTCGATGGGCCGCTTGAGGCTCAGCAGCCCTGGCGCATCCGCAACATGCTCGGACAAGTGATGGGCAGTGGAACGCTACAAGGGCCCGGAGAGCATCTGGACATCAGCACCCTGCCGGCTGGCCTCTACCTTCTGGAATTGGAGTCCAAGGGAGCCATGCAAGCACTGAAGTTTGTGAAGGAGTGACAGCTGCCCATACCCTTCTTTTGCATAAAGCAATTCGCAGCTATGACCTTGAGATTTGTTTGACTTAGGGTTTTATTGTGCGTCTGCCCCACTTATTTAAAACCCTTCTAAATTGGGCTGTATGACAATTTGATGACAATAGCACTGCAAGCGATTCAGACCTTTGTATGGCTTAAGCAGCATCGATTTGGAAAATTTCCGCACAGTCGCATTCACACACAAAAACCTACCGCTGGATCTGGTAGGCAGGTTTCATCTTTCCGAAGAGAGTAAAAGACAAGAGCTTCAAAGACTCAAGCAAAGTCTGAGCCTCAGCGAGCTCATGTATGTGTCTACCTGCAATCGCGTGGAGTTCTTGTTGGTCAATGATGGAGCATCCGCGCCCGAGGTGAAGGATCTACTTCACTTTTTCGCCCATGACCTCTCACCTGATGAGGAAGCCCTTGCTCTGAGCCAGGCCGAGGTGTATTCCGGGCAGGAAGCCGTGGAGCATGTGTTTCGGGTATGCTCTTCGCTGGACTCCATGGTAATCGGCGAGCGGGAGATCATTACGCAGATGCGTACCGCCCATGAAGAAGCCCGAGCGATGGGCCTTAGCGGCGATTTGCTCCGACTCATCATGCGCAAAGCCATAGAGACCGCCAAGCAGATTTTTACAGAAACCGATATCTTCAAGAAGCCCGTTTCTGTGGTCTCTCTCGCCTTCCACCGCCTACGCGACCTGCAGGTTCCCCTCAGCAGCCGTATGCTCATCGTGGGTGCCGGCCGCACCAATAAGGCCATGGTACGCTTTCTGGCCAAGCACGGCTTTGAGAATATCCACATTTTCAACCGAACCCTATCAAAAGCTGAGTCACTAGCCGCCGAGCTCGGTGCAAAAGCCTCTCCGCTGCATGCCTTGGATGACTACACCGAGGGTTTTGATGTGCTGATCAGCTGCACCGGAGCCAGTGAAGCTGTGATCGATCGGGAGCGATTTGATCAATTGCTGGCCGGCGAAAGAGGAAAAAAGGTGCTCATCGACCTTGCCCTACCCGGCGACTTTGCGCCGTCCATCTTCGCGCAGCCCAAGGCCCAGCTCACCCATATCAACATCGAAGAATTGCGCCTCACTGCCGAGCAAAATTTGGCCGAGCGCAGCCGTGAAATCAGCCGTTGCGAGGAAATCATCGACAACAAGATGCACGAGTTTCACGAGCTCTACCACACCCGCCAGATAGAGCTTTCCATGCGGCAGATTCCCGTTTCCGTAAAGGAAATACGCCAAAGGGCTATGCAGGAGGTCTACGCCAAAGACCTGGAGTCGCTCAATCCCGAGTCGCGCGAGGTGCTCAACAAGATTGTCGACTACATGGAGAAAAAGTACATCTCTGTGCCCATGAAGATGGCACGTGAGGTCATGCTCAAGGCAAAAAGGTGAACTCCGAAAAGATCATCATAGGATCCAGAGGCAGCGATCTGGCGCTATGGCAGGCCAGATTTGTCCAATCCCGCATCGAAGAGCTGGGCCATGCCGTCGAAATCAAGATCATCAAAACCCAAGGGGATATCATACAGCACTTGAGTTTTGAGAAAATGGAAGGCAAGGGCTTTTTTACCAAGGAGCTCGAAAAGGAACTGCTGGAAGAAAGCATCGATCTGGCTGTTCACTCTTTCAAAGACCTAGAAACCAATTACCCCGAGGGCCTGACCATTGGCGCCGTTTGTGCCCGTGCCGACCACCGCGATCTTCTGCTCATCCGCGAGGAAGGCCTTGATGCTTCTCGCAAATGGGAGCTGAAGCGCGGAGCCTTGGTAGGCACCTCTAGCGCCCGACGCAAGCTGCAGTTGAGAAGCCACCGTCCCGATATCAGCCTGGACGACATTCGTGGCAATGTCCCCACAAGGGTTGCAAAGCTTCGGGATGGTCGCTTTGACGCCATTGTGCTCGCCAAAGCCGGTTTGGATCGTTTGGAATACGACGTGAGCGATCTGCATGTCCACATACTCGACCCCACTGAATTTATCCCCGCTCCGGCTCAGGGCGCCCTGGCCGTGCAAATTCGCGATAAGGATGCCCGAATCGCCGGGGTAGTGGCCCAACTCCACCGCGAAGACATCGCCGAAAGTACTTCCATCGAGCGCCGGGTACTGAACCTCTTTCAGGGAGGTTGCCAATTGCCTCTTGGGGCCTACTGCCACAAGGAGTCTGATACCTTTGTGCTTCGCGTTGCGATGGCCCCCACCTGGCAGGATTCCTTGTCGCAAATTGTGCTCAGGCAAAAGTCGCCAAGTGGGCTGGCTGAAAGAGCAGTGGAAACCTTACAATCTCAAAAGGTATGATCAAGGTATTTGTTAGCCGCGACAGGCCCTGGAAGTTTTTCAATGAAGTGGCGCGAAAGTGGCCCGTGGCCTTTGTATACCGCTCCTGCATCAAGTTGGAATTGATCGAAAAGGAGGAGCCCGCAGCCTGCGACTGGGTGTTTTTCTCCTCGCCGATGGGCCTTAGTTTGTTTATGAAGCACTTTGGGCTACGCGAGAATCAAAAAGTCGCTGTGATAGGCCGCGGCACAGCTGCTGCGATGGCAGCCTGGAACCGCGAGGTCGATTTCCTACCGGAGTCTGATAGCATCGAGCAGGCCATCATCGATTTTGCCGAAAGGCTAGAAGCCAATGAGACCGTGCTCTACCCGCGCAGTGCCAGGAGTTTCAAACGCATGAAGGAGGTGCTGCCATCGGAGCAATTGATCGACTTTCCATTTTACCGGCCGGAACCCGATGCTCCGAAGCATCCTGTGTACGACGATTACATCGTGCTCACCTCCCCGAGCAATGCCGAAGCTTATCTGGGCGTCCAGCGCTTGCGCTCGGGGCAGCGGCTCGTGGCCATCGGCGAGAGCACAGCCCGTCGCTTGGCCCAGCTAGGAGCCGATGACTACCTCACAAGCGATGCCCCGGCACCCGAAGCCATTTGGCAGTGCATCTCCAAAGACGCCGGCCTCGCGACTACTTGATTTCTCGCCTCCCCATTGCCCTGCCTAACACGCCCTCCACGTCCTTGCCTATTGCCCTGCCGAAGGCAGCATTGCCAATTTCCCAAACACGCCCTCCACATCCTTGCCTATTGCCAATTGCTCTAACACTCCCTCCACGTCCTTGCCCATTGCCAATTGCCTAACACGCTATCAACGTCCTTGCCAATTGCTAATTGCCAATTGCCTAACACGCCCTCCACATCCTTGCCTATTGCCAATTGCCCAACACGCTATCAACGTCCTTGCCCATTGCCAATTGCCAATTCCCTAACACGCTATCAACGTCCTTGCCTATTGCCAATTGCTCTAACACGCCCTCCACGTCCTTGCCAATTGCCTATTGCCAATTGCTCTAACACGCCCTCCACGTCCTTGCCAATTGCCTATTGCCAATTGCCTTAACACGCCCTCCACGTCCTTGCCCTCACTTAAAAGCACTCTCTCCGGTAATATCCATCCCGGTGATAAGCAGGTGAATGTCGTGGGTACCTTCGTATGTCACTACCGATTCCAGATTGGCCATATGGCGCATGATGGGGTACTCATTGGTGATGCCCATACCGCCGTGTATTTGCCTTGCTTCGCGGGCCACTTTGAGGGCCATGTCCACATTGTTGCGTTTGGCCATGGATATTTGTGCGGTGGTGGCACGGCCTTCGTTTTTGAGTTGGCCGAGGCGGAAGGTGAGCAACTGGGCTTTGGTGATTTCGGTGATCATCTCGGCCAGCTTTTTTTGCTGCAGCTGAAAGGCGCCAATGGGCTTTCCAAATTGCTTGCGCTCCCTTGCATAGCGCAGGGCTGAGTCGTAGCAATCGAGGGCGGCGCCGATGGCTCCCCAAGCGATTCCATAGCGGGCACTGTCGAGGCAACTCAGCGGAGCTCCTAAGCCCGATCGACCAGGCAGTAGATTTTCTTTGGGTACTTTCACATTGTCAAAAACCAGTTCGCCGGTGGCGCTGGCCCTGAGGCTAAGCTTGCCGTGGGTTTCCGGAGTGCTGAAGCCCTCCATGCCGCGTTCCACGATGAGACCGTGGATACGACCTTCCTCATTCTTGGCCCATACCACAGCGATGTGGGCAAAAGGCGAGTTGCTGATCCACATCTTGGCACCATTGAGCAGGTAGTGGTCACCGGCATCTTTGTAGTTGGTGATCATCCCGCCGGGATTGGAGCCATGATCGGGTTCGGTAAGGCCAAAGCAACCCATCATTTCGCCGGTGGCGAGCTTGGGCAGGTATTTTTTTCTCTGCTCTTCGCTGCCGTATTTCCATATGGGAAACATCACCAGGGAGCTTTGCACAGAGGCCGTGGAGCGAAGGCCGCTATCGCAGCGCTCGAGTTCCTGCATGAGGATGCCGTAGGATATCTGGTCGAGGCCTGCTCCACCGTATTCTTCGGGGATGTATGGGCCAAAGGCGCCAATTTCACCAAGTCCCGGCAAGATGTGCATGGGAAAGGTCGCTTTCTCATAATGCTCCTCAATGATAGGAGACATCTCCTTCTTCACCCAGGCCCGCGCCGTTTCCCGGATCAATTTGTGCTCTTCGCTGAGCAATTCGTCCATTAAGTAGTAGTCGTGGCCTTGATATTGATCTGTTCGCATGCTCTTTTCTTTTCGTCTGCAAAGTTAGGGATTCCCGGCTGCACCTGATTCATCCTTTTTTCCGACTTTTGCATCCCGATGGATATGCTTGTCAAGGCCCTGCTTCAGATTGATATAAGTCCCGAGTTGCGGCCCAATCCCCAGCTCTTTGAAGGCTGGATGCTGCCCGTTTTTCTCCTGATCCTGATCAACATTGCCTATGTTCGGATTTCTTATGAGCGCCGCCTGGACCGTTTGTTTAGCAGTCTGTTGCGCATACAAATCCTCCGGCAAATCATGCGCGAAGAATTGGTTTTTTCGCATAGGGCTTCGGTGCTGCTCTTCTTGAATTTTTGCCTCGCGGTGGCCTTGATCGCATATTCTCTTTTGAAATACCTGGAGTTGCCCTTACCCCTGGGTGGCGATTGGATGGGTTTCTCGCTGATTACGGCGGCAGTTGCTATGCTCTACCTTGGCAAGCTTGCTCTAAGCCGATTTTTTCGTTGGGTTTTTGAAGACGAGGGCCTCATTCGGGAGTATCTTTTCGAGGTGTTTTTGGTCAATAAGGCTTTCGGAATATCGGCCATCCCTTTGGCCCTTGCCTTGGCCTTTCTGAATGTTGGTAATTTGTGGCCAATCTTCCTTCTCGCCGGGCTGCTGGCCCTCACGGCGATTTTGTTCAGACTGGTGCAGGGCATGCGCATGGCGAGCGCCTACCGTATTTCGCCTTTGTACATTATTTTGTACCTTTGCACCCTCGAAATTCTGCCCTTATTACTAATCGCGAAGGCCCTTCACCGATCCTTCGTTTAAAAAAGCTTAGAGGCGAGCAAATGGCTGAAAAAGTGAAGTCCATCCTTATTTCTCAACCCGAACCGAGTTCTGAAAAATCTCCTTATTTTGAACTGTCCGAAAAGTACAAATTAAAAATAGATTTCAGGCCGTTCATCCATGTAGAAGGAGTTTCGGCTAAGGAATTTCGGCAGGAAAGGGTGAACATTCTGGAGCATACGGCAGTGATTTTGACGAGCAGAAATGCTGTGGATCACTACTTCAGGATGTGTGAGGAGATGCGGATTACGGTACCCGAGACCATGAAGTATTTCTGCATCTCGGAGAGTACGGCCTATTATCTCCAAAAGTATGTCGTATTTCGCAAGCGCAAGATTTTTCACGGAAAGCAAAGCTTTGGCGATCTCATGGATGTGATCAAGAAGCACAAGAGCGAGCGATTCCTCTTGCCTTGCTCTGACATCCACAAGCAGAGCATTACCGATTTGCTGGAGAAGCACAATATCAAGTACTCCAAGTCGGTGTTCTATCGCACAGTGTGCAGCGATCTCTCCGATCTCGCCGATGTGAATTACGATATGCTGGTGTTTTTCAGTCCATCCGGTATTGAGTCTCTCCTAAAGAATTTTCCCGATTTCAAGCAAAACAATACCCGTATAGCAGCTTTTGGTTCCACCACTGCTGATGCGGTAAAGAAAGCGGGACTGAAGCTCGATGTGCACGCACCCAAGCCCGGCTTGCCCTCTATGAGCATGGCTATAGAGCAGTATATCAAAAAGCACAAATAGGTCGAAGTTTCTGAGTTCTTTTTCGGAGGGGCCAGGATCTCGGCATTGATATGCTTGGCGAAAGCAGCCCAAAGATTAATATGGTCTCAAAGCGGTTTCCAAAGAGTGAAAGGCTTTGCAGCAAAAATGCCATTGATCAGCTATTTGCTCAAGGCAAAAACCTGCGCAAGGGCCATCTTCTTTTGAAGTATTTGCTGCTTGAAGAAGCCCTCCATGAGCAGCGCATCGGAGTGCTGATAGCCGTGCCCAAATCGCGATTGAAAAAGGCCGTGGCACGAAACACAATCAAGCGCAGACTGCGCGAGCTCTACCGTCATTATCGACACACCCTGGGCTTGGAGGCTATTCCGGCCAATAAAACCCTCATCATTGCAGTTATTTATTCAGCGAATGAGCCAAGATCCTACCGGGAGATGGAGCCGGATTTTCAATGGCTTTGCCAAAAGCTTGCAGCAAAATTGAGCGGAAATTGAGTTGCCTGAATGACAGGGCGTATTTGTGGAATGAAGATTGTAAATTTATCACCAAATTTGAAAGGAATGATCAGAAAGATTAGGAAGAGACTTCTCGTGTTCATGGCGACCATAGCCATCCTGTTCAGCGGGATATACGCAAGCCTTCCCAAAGACAATTTCTTCGAGATATCCAAGAATCTCGAGATCTTCGCTACCCTCTATCGCGAGTTGAATCTTTTTTATGTAGATGAGACCCAACCCGGAGAGCTGATGAAGACCGGTATAGACGCGATGCTTGCTTCTCTCGATCCCTATACCAATTACATTACCGAAAGCGATATAGAAGATTTTCGCTTCATGACCACCGGGCAGTATGGAGGTATCGGAAGTCTCATCAGGGCGGTGGGAGATGAGATATACATTTCCGAGCCCTATGAGGGATTTCCCGCACAGGAGACCGGACTCAAAGCCGGCGACCGCATACTAAGCGTGGATGGTAAGAGTGTGGACGGCAAGGATCAGGAGGAGATCAGTGCCATGCTCAAAGGCCAATCGGGTACATCCGTGCGTGTGCGTGTTGAGCGGGCTGGTGAGGCCATAGATTTTGAGATTGACCGCAAGGAAATCAAGATTCCCGATGTGCCCTACTACGGCATGATCGATGATGAGGTGGGCTATATTCGGCTCACAAGTTTTACGCGTTCGGCGAGCCGCGAAGTGAAGTCTGCCTTCAAAGAGCTCAAGACAGATAGTGGCATGAAGAAGCTGGTCTTTGACCTTCGCGGGAATGGCGGGGGACTGCTCTCGGAGGCCGTCAATATCGTCAACATCTTCGTGCCAAAAGGGCAGGAGGTGGTGCGTACCAAAGGCCGGGTTTCCGACTGGGAGCGCCCCCATGTCACCATGAACGAGCCCATCGATCTTGAGATACCACTGGTGATTCTGGTGGATGAAGGCAGTGCATCGGCTTCGGAGATTGTCGCCGGAACCATACAGGATTTGGATCGCGGCATTGTAGTGGGCAACCGCACCTTTGGCAAGGGACTCGTGCAAGAAACCCGTAACTTGCAGTACAACAGCCGCCTCAAACTCACCGTTGCCAAATACTACATCCCCAGCGGCCGGTGCATCCAGAAACTGGACTACAGCCACAAGGGTATGGAAGGCAAGGTGGATGAAGTGCCCGATTCCCTGCTCAAGGTTTTTCACACCCGCAATGGGCGAGAGGTGATAGATGGTCGGGGCATCTACCCGGATATTGAGGTGGACGATCGCGAGCTACCGCAAGTGATAGGGAGCTTGCTCGAGGAGAGTTTGTTCTTTACCTATGCCACCTATTTTGCCGAAAGGAATCCAAGCATACCAGAAGCACGGGTCTTCACTCTCGATGAGGCGCAGTATCAGGATTTCGTGGATTATCTCGACGGCAAGGAGTATCACTACACCACCGATACTGAAAAAGATCTCGAAGACTTAATGAGAACTGCGCAGCGGGAGAAGTACTTTGAACTGGCCAAAGAGGAGTTTGAAAACCTGCAGGAAAAGCTTATCCAGAAGAAGAACAAGGATTTGTTCTTGTTCAAAAATGATGTTCAGATGATACTTGAGAACGAGATCGTCTCGCGGTACTATTTCCAGAAAGGCAGGGTAGAAGCTTCACTTTCATCTGATGAAGCCATTGCCAGTGCCCTCGAGGTGCTCAATGACAGTCAGCGCTACAAGCAAATCCTAATGCCGGCATAAGGGCGCGATGAAGAGCGCGAGCCGCGATACTTTAGGGAAGCACATCTTTACCTTCCTGTTGTGCTTTATTGCCTTCGGCATGGCCAATCTCAACATCCTGATGAGTATTGGCAGTATCCTGCTCGTATTGACCTTCATGTGGCATCCCGGCCCAAAGCGGGGCTGGAAGGGCTTTGTAAGCAATAGGCCTGCCATGGCCATGGCAGGTCTCTACCTTATGCATCTGCTGTGGTTAGTCAATACGGAAGATTTTGATTATGCTGCCAATGACCTGCGCATCAAGCTTCCCCTGCTTGTCTTTGCCTTGGTGATAGGCGGAGTCCAAATCACCCGGCAGCAGGTCAAATGGGTGTTTTTGGCCTTGAGCCTGGGCTTGTGGGTGGCGAGCATCCATGCCTATGTAAACTATGCCGCTATGGATGGCGTCTTTATCGACTTTCGTGACATTGTGCGTGGCATTAGTCATATTCGACTCAGCCTCATGATGGTATTGCTTGTGGTAGCCATCATCTTCTACTGGCCTGAATTGAGCAAAGTATGGCGTGCTTATGCCTTGGCTTCGGCGATCAATGTGCTCATTTTTTTCAACGTCATTCAATCGGCAAGTGGGGTGCTCACGCTGATCACACTGCTCCTCTTTACCGCCTACTATTATGCCTATCGCCATTACGCATTCAAGGGTCTGGCGCTTGTGCTTGCCGCAAATCTGCTTTGTTTTGGCGTGACCTACATCTACTTGGATCACTACTATCAGCGGTATTTCTCCTCGAATGAATCCCTCGAGAACTTGCCCACCAATACCGCCCTGGGATCGGATTATGATCACTACACTGAAGTGGGGCAGGTAGAGAATGGGCACTATACCTTCCTATACCTCGCCGAGGGTGAAATGCTCAATGCATGGGATGAGCGCAGCACCTTATCCCTGCGTGGAGAGGAGAAGGCCATGGAGCGGGCCGTATTAATCAGGTATCTGAGTTCGCTAGGGCTGCCCAAGGACTACAGCGGCGTAATGGCGCTGAGCGAAGAAGATGTGCGTAATGTAGAAGCCGGTGTACCAAGCATCGTATATGCACGCAAGCAAGGCTTGGCCCTTCGCTTGCACACCACCGTTTTCGGATACCACCTTTTCCGCCTGAGGCGTCACGCGAGCGGCTCATCCCTATTTCAGCGCCTCGTTTTTTGGGAGGCTGCCGCCGAATTGATTCAAAGACATTTTTGGTTAGGTACAGGCACCGGAGATGTTCGCAAGGCTTTTGAGGAGGTATATGAAGAACTTAAGATTAACCTCGCTCAGCAATACAGACTCAGAGCGCACAATCAGTTCCTAACCTTTTTTGTCTCTTTTGGCCTGATGGGGTTTCTATTCTTCATGCTGCTCTTTTTCCTGCCTTTCCGTGATGGCCCTCTGAGCTACCTGCACATTGCATTTCTGCTCATTGCCTTTATCTCCTGCCTCACAGAAGATACTTTGGAAACCCAGGCCGGAGTTACCTTCTTTGCTTTTTTTTACAGCCTCTTATCCATGCCGGAGCGCACACGAGGAGTGTTTTCTGGGCGATCGGTAGAGGCTTAACTCATCGACCCTTGAAGCAACGATCTAAAGTTAATCGGGCCATTTTGCCCATGGCAAAATGGCCCGATTCCATCCACTTTTCGTAAGCTCTGTAGAAGATCCTAGCGGGCGATCACAAACCTATCGTGATGCACGAATTCACCACGCTCATTGGCAACGCTGTACATGTACATCCCATTGCCGAGCTTATTGAGATTGATTCCCGTTTCGGAGCCATTAAGCGGTATCGCCTCAATCTTTTTGCCGCTCAGGTCAAAAATATGCAAGACGTAGTTGCTGCCTGCCGAGGGCTCCAGTACCTGCACCCTGAACTGTCCCGTATTGGGGTTTGGAAATAGCCGGAAGCCTGCACTCATATCTGTAGTCGAAGTGCTTAGGGTGCTCTCTACTATGGTGAGGCAGTAGTCTTCCGTTTCACCTTCATTGAACACTTCGCACTCCTCCACCACTGCACTGCTATTTCCCACAAACTTCATGGAAACCCGCATACGGGTACTGCCGAGAAGGGCGGTCTCAGGGATGTGTACTGTGTCTGTAATGGCTTGACTGGAACCGCTTTCGGAGCTCATGAGTAGCTCGTCCTCTGAAAATTCACCATCCTGGTTTAGATCGATCCACAAGCGGAAGTACTGATTGTAAGTGCCAAAGGTAAAGCCAGGGCTAAGGGTGGTCTCGTATTCACCCAGCACCTCCAATTCTATGCCGGTATCTTCAAAGAAAGCATAACCACCATCATTTCCTGAGTTGAAAACGTAAGGCCCAATTTCCACCGACTGTATGTATTCCCAAAAGGAGTTTTCTCCTCCGGCTTCGCAGTAGGGGCTGTCAATGCAATGTCCACAACCCTTCGTGCGAATGATATCGCTCAGGGCACTTTCGTCAAAATCTTCCGCACACAGAGGCCTTACAAGTATTTCATAAAAGGTGCAGACTTCTAAGTCTTCGATAAGAGCTTCTTCATCTTCAAACACTCCGGCGCTGATCCATTCCGAACTTCCTTCTTCACGGTAGAATACCTCATAGGCATCAAGATTGAAAGTGCTGCTCCAAAAAGTCTCGATGCTAGTACTGTCCAGAAGGTTGACCTCAAAATTGCCCGGCGCTACACAGCAGCCTTTGCTCTCAAAGCTGCGCTTGGAGCCCCATAGATAGGTCTCCGTGCTGTCATTGTACGAGCAAGTGGAGGCAATTTCAAATTCGTAATTCGCACAAAATTCCTCCGGAACAAATACGAATGGGGAGCTCGCAATGGAGTCCAAAACGGTCCACTCCTCTTCGTCCTCAATTCGGTAGCGTATGCTCACCCCATTGGTGTCGATCGCATTCCATGTGAATGAGTAAAGGGTGTCATCGCTCAGAGAAAAGTTAAAGGAGAAAGGCGGAAGGCAAAGATCTTCTGCGGCACAATTGTCTTCGAGTATTTTAAGGCTGTTGTAGGCATTGACCCTTCCTCCGGTAATGATCATGCCCTGAAGGCTTTCCACAGGATCCACCCCCTCGAGCAGGGCATAGCGCACATAGTCGGCTCCGAGCTGCGGATTGCCCTTAACCAGATCCATAAAGGACTCGCATGGAATGGAGTAGAGCAATGCAATTACCCCCGCCGTGAGAGGTGAAGCAAAGGATGTGCCCGAAGTGGTACCATATCCCTGGCTCCCCGAAGTTGTCATCACACTGGCTCCTGGTGCCGCAAGGTCGATGGTGGTAGCTCCATAGGCCGAAAAGGTGCGGATGTCATTGTGATTGGTGGCGGTCACACTTACCATATAATCACTGGGTGCTCCTGTGGGTATGTCGTCTACTATATCTATATCCACATTGTTATTGGCCGTAGCACCACAGTTGAGGATGCCGTACGCTCCCAAGGTGTCGTAATAGGCTTTCCAAATGGGTACATCATCCATGCTACCACCGTCGATACCCCAGGAGGCATTGGTCGCTACCACAAAGGCACCGCGGTCTCCATTCGTTTCGTTATACAGTTTGCGCTGCGTGAGGGGGTAGGCGTAAGCTGCTACCACAGAGGCCTCATTGTTGAGGCTTTGGCCGGCTACCGACATGATCTTCACGTTCCAGTTGATGCCAGTTACACCCAATTCATTGTTGCCGGTGGCACCAATCATACCCATCACCTGAGTACCGTGGTTGCCCTGCAGCACCGGGGAGTCGCTCTGGGTGTTCACATTCCATCCCAGATAGTCATCCACATAGCCATTCTCATCATCGTCAATGCCATTGCCAGGTATTTCTCCGTGATTTACCCATGCATTGTCGGCGAGGTCGGGGTGATTGAGATTGCCACCTTCGATTACGCATACCACAATGGTATCACCAGTGGCGGTGAGGCCTCCGGTAGTAATATCCCAAGCCTTTGTGGAGCCTATATCTGCGCCCGGGGTGCCGCCCGTTTGGCCGGTGTTAAGGTGATGCCATTGGTCTTCAAATTCGGGATCGTTGGGGATAATGGTATCCCTGGGATGCACATAGTGATTGAACTGTGCGAGGCTCACGCTATGATCCCTGCGCAAGAGTTCCATGAGGGATTCCGGTGCGGAGAAGTTCTCGTCAAAATACACCTGATAGATGTTCATCGGAGGGGAGAGCAAGTCGCCGATTTCAAGTCCACTTGGCTGACTGCCTATTGCGGCGTATGCTTGCAAGACTTTCCGGGCATCGCTGCCGGGCTCAAACTGGATAAGCATTTCTCCAGGCACACGTTTTACCTGGGCTTGAATATCAGTACACAAGAGGGCTGCTGCGCTGAGCAGCAAAGGGATAAAAATTTTTTTCATTTTTTGGTTTCAAAAGGTGAGTGGAAGCAGGAAATTCAAAATTAACAATTTTGTGATTTAGATTCATGGCTATTTGAATAGAGGCTTGTATTCCTAAGCTGTGAATTACTGATGCAGGTAAATGCGCTTCACCCGCTCTGAGATGCTTGTGAGCACTTCATAGGGGATGGTGTTCATTTGTTTAGCTATCTCGTAGATGCTGATGTGATCTCCAAAAATTTCTACCTGATCGCCTTCTTTGCATGCAATGCTATTCACATCTACCATGGCCATGTCCATGCAAATATTACCCACGAAAGGGCATCGCTGCCCGCCTATGAACACCGCTCCCCGACCATTGCCAAGCGCCCTTGACAAGCCATCGGCATAGCCAATGGGCAGGACAGCAATTCGAGTAGGCTCCCCCAGTATTTGCTTTGGGTTGTAGCCTATCCCTTCGCCCTGAGCTACATGTCGTACCTGAGATACTGTGGTGTAGAGCCTGCTCACTTCCTGCAGGTTTTTGCGGTA
>SLDS01000072.1 GCA_007125175.1 Flavobacteriales bacterium | reverse complement strand
CGGCTCCGCCGCCCCTTATTTTTCCCTCACCGACCCTCCACAATACATTGATTACCTGTCATCTCGACCGCAGGGAGAGATCGCCCGCGCAACAGCACCCGCTTCGGGCAATTCGAATGCACTTTCGGGGCTACACATTTGCCGAAAAGGGACGTTCCGGTATCAGTGTGACCGCCCATACGGGCTTCCGTCGGTCGAAGGGAGAGATCGCTTTTTTCTTCCTTCGCCTCGTTATCCCACGGCTGCATTTCGGCTCCCCGCCAGCTGCGCGTTCCCGCCTGTTGCACATACGGGCGGGCGGGCAGGCGATCAATGACCAGCCAAAGCCTTTATCCTTTCTCGACCCATGCTCCCTTTCGGAAAAAATGTAGATTTGGAAACTGTGCAGGAAGGTCGCGATAGCGGCGCTTGGAGAATACTAATCACAAGAAAAAGCAATGACGAACTCCCCACTGAATACAGAACTCACCAGTCTCGAAGCAGCCATTGTGCATCGTGTAGGCAACCGGCAAGCAATGGAGGGCATTGTCATCTCCGACAGCCTGATCTCCCTGAGAAATGAGGTGCTGCAATCACAGCTCAGCCATTATTTTCTCAAGGCATTCAAGCAACCTGAATTCTACCGCTTCGGCTTCAGCAATGGAGACCCGCAGCTCAATGCGGTGTATCGCTTTTGCCATGCAATATTCGCCGAGATGAAAAATTCCGATCCGGGCGGTCAGGCCTTGCAAATGCAATCCATACACATGGCCAAGCACCTCTACGAGCTCAGCGAGCACCCCAATATCAAAGCCGGTGATCTCTTTGTGGCCTATTTTGAAAATGTGGTCTGCGAGGGCAGGTCATGCGATGCTGTGGGTATTTACAAAGCTGAAAACAAGCACTCTTTTCTCCAGGTGCAAGAGAATCAAGACGGGCTGCATGTGGAGGCCAGCAAAGGCATCTCGCCCGAGAAGCTGGACAAAGGATGCCTGGTAATCAATACCGAAGCGGAAGATGGCTACCGGGTCTTGGCAGTGGACCATACCAACCGCGGACAGGATGCGCGCTATTGGCTCGACCACTTCCTGAGGCTGGAGCCCGTGGAAGATGCCTATTACCACACCCGTACCCTGATGAACGAGACCAGGGAGTTTATCGCTCACAGCCTTCCGGAATCTGCCCAATTGGATGGTGCCGACAAGGCTGAACTGATGAACAAAACGGCCGATTACTTCAGGCAGAGGGAAATGTACGTGGAGGATGATTTTGCACAAGAAGTGCTGCAAAGGCCTGAGCTCGTGGTGGCATATCAACGCTTTCGCGAAAATAAAAACGGCGAAGCCGAGGGCATGGAGGCGCAGGAAACGAAATCCATCGCCCTATCTGAAACGGCCGTGAAGAAGTATGGAAAAATTTACAAGAGTGTGCTCAAGCTCGATAAAAATTTCCATGTGTACATTCACGGAGACCGCTCACTCATCGAGCGCGGCAGAGAACCGGACGGAAGAAAGTATTACAAAATCTACTACGAGGAAGAAAATTGATGGCCCCGATCGGAGTGGTAGGAAAGAAAGGTTCGGTTTGTGGGTGTGAAAGCCTGCTGAGCAAATCGGAGATCGATCAACGAATCAATACGATATAGCCCCTATACTCCCGATTGTCGGGCTTACCCACCGGTCTCACCCGGAGGTAATACAAATACATGGAAGTGGAGGTGGAATAGCCCGAACCCCGAATCTGCCCATTCCATGCTAGATTCGGATCCTTGGTGTAAAATACCTCCTGACCATGCCTGTCGACCACTTGTAGTTCATAGAAAGCCAGCTCAGCACCCGATATCACCGGTTTCCAAAACTCGTTAAACCTATCACCATTGGGTGTGAAAGCGTTGGGGATAAATACCTGCAAATCGTCCTGCGCCTCATCATCTCCCGATTTGGACTGGGCATGCAGCAATACAGGACAGCTGATCATCAGATAGATCAAGATGGACAATATTCGTTTCATAGCGGCGATCAAGGAGGAGTAAACTTACACAAAATGCAATGAAAGGAGGCTTCTTCAGCCAATATTTCACCCTTCCAAAAGAAGGACGCATCAGGAAGAAAAAAGTTTTATCAAAATCACTTGAAGCGCAATCTTGACGGAATTTGCGAACTTCGCTAAAAATAAAAATTAAACCCACCTTTCCATGCGCACTTCATCCTTACTAATGCTTGTCTTGTTTCTAGGTCTTCAATCCTGTATAGCACAGAGGGGCTATACGGAGCAAATCCGAAAGGAAGGCCTGCGCCTCTCCACCAAGTGGGGCAATGCCAAAGATGCTGATGGGCAAAGAAAGACCGCCCTGCTCATCGCCGTGGAAAACACCTCCGGTCAGGCCCTGGAGTATTCCTATGCCATCCGCTTCTACTACGAGGGCATCTTGCGCGAATCGGGGGTGATGGAAACAGAGTGCATAGAGAGCCGAAAATCGAAGGTAGGCAAGGTGAGCGGCACCTACTTCATTCCTGAAAAGCTGAGCGAAACCCAAATCAAATCGGGTGACTTCAGCTACGAGATCGACGATTTTGAAGTGAAAGCTGTGGATGTGTGTGAGTGATGAAGTGGGGCCGCGTAGAGATTGACATCCGTTTCGTACTGCTGATCATAGCCCCGCTGCTGGTTTTGCTCGTGCTGGGCTATACCTATGTGCGCAGTGCCAATAGGGGCATGGCCGCTCAGGTATACCGACTCGAAGAGCAGAATGAGGTGCTACACGGAGAGGTATACCGCCTCAGGCAGGAGCGCGATGGAGCGCAGGCCCGCTACGAGATGGCCGCATCTCCCACATTGCAAAGGCTTTTGGCGACAGCCGCATTGGCGGGCGACAGCAGCTCTTGCTGGCTGTATCTGGACAGAGCCAAAGGCCGATACTATGCCGATCCCCTTCATGCCACTTCGCTGGAAAGTCACCTTCAGTACCGGCTCTATGCCCTCGATTCGAGAGGTGGAGCCCCCAAGTATCTCGGCAGCTTTGAAGCACTCAAGGGCACTGTAGGCTTTCAGAGCATAGGCAAGGCTGTAAGCGCGCCTTCGCTCGCCATCACAGTAGCCGGGCGTGAGTCGGAGCCGGATTTTGCATCGGAGCTGCTGCGCTACCTTGCCGAGGGCGAGGGAGTCAATTGATCTCCCCCGTTTTTCGCATGAAGTATTCGATCATCTCCTCATCGCTCATGTCGATGGTCTCGAGGCGGTTTTCCGCCTGTATGGCCCAGTGATCGCCGGGGTATTTGTCAATTACCTTGAGGTAATGCTCCTTGGCCAGATCGTTTTGGTTGAGGTCTTCGTCGTAGGTGAAGGCGATCAGAAAACCCACCTCCGAGTTGCGCTCAAAATTCTTGAACTTCGTCAGTATGCGGTCATAGGTCTTGATGGCGCTGATGGGCTGACCGAGGCCACGGCTTATCGCCGCCGACTTGTAGAGGTACTCGGGTGCCTTGGCCTTGTCGCCACCGTAGCGCTGAGCAAATGTATCGTATAGCTCGCGCAGGGCCACCACGCTGCCCCTATCGAAGATGGCGCTGTCATTGTAAACGATCTGCTCCAAACTGTCAATGAGATGAACAAGGCTACTTCTATCCTTCACATCGCTCCCCAATATGGGCACCTCCCTCTTCACCTTTTCGCTCTCACCATTTTTGCCGGAAGGCTCACCGCTACCCCCACAGGCCAGGAGGCCGGCAGAAAGCAGCAATAAGCTCCACATACTGATCTTGCTGTAATTGCTCATAATTTCTCTTTTCATGTCAATGCTCTACCTTCTGGTCTTGGCTACGGGAAAGCGCATGCGGTAATTCACATCTATCAATCCCTTGGAGATATCGCTGAGCCTGCGCTTGAGCATGCGGCGCTTCAGGGGCTTGAGGTGATCGGTGAAGAGGATGCCCTCGATGTGATCGTACTCGTGCTGAATGATGCGGGCCGCATAGCCATCAAATTCGCGCTCGTGCTCCTTCCACTCCCGGTCGAAGTAGCGGATGCGGATGCTTCCCTCCCGCTGCACATCTTCGCGGATATTGGGAATGCTCAGGCAGCCTTCCTGAAATACCCAGGGCTCACCGAACTCATCGAGCATCTCGGCATTGATAAAGACTTCTCTGAAATCTTTGACCGACTGCGCCTTTTCATCTTCCTCATCCTCGGCAAAGGGGCTGCCATCGACGATGAACAGGCGGATACTCTGCCCGATTTGCGGGGCGGCAAGACCCACACCGAGGGCGGCATCCATGGTTTCGAACATATTGTCAATGAGCTCTTGCAGCCCCTCGTGATCGGGTGCAATCTCCTGAGCCCGCTTCTTGAGCACCGGATCTCCGTATGCGACTATGGGTAGTATCATGACCTGCAAAGGTATGCAAGCTTGGGCAAATGCTAAAGGCGCAGCCCGGACTCAATAAAGACGCTTGTCTTCCTTGCGCATCCACTCCCGAAAAACCTCCAGGGCCTCCTCGCGGCCCATTTGCTCGAATGGTATGCTGCGCTGCCGCATGGGTAGCTCCAACTCGCGGTATATGAAGTCATCGTCAAAATCCACCTCGGCAGCATCCACCTTGGTATTGGCGTAGTACACCTTGTCGGGGCGCGCCCAGTATATGGCGCCCAGGCACATGGGGCATGGCTCGCAACTCGTGTAGAGTATGCATCCCTGCAGTTGATAGCTGCCCAAGCGGGCACAGGCATCGCGTATGGCCACCACCTCGGCATGCGCGGTAGGATCATTGAGAGAGGTCACCGAGTTGTGCCCCCGCCCTATCACCTCTCCATCCTTAACCACAATGGCGCCAAAGGGCCCTCCCTTATTGGCATTCATTCCCTTTCGCGAAAGCTCCACCGCCATTCGCATGAAGTCTGTATGGCTCATATCATCACTGTACTTGTCTGTGCATTCCGGAATCTACTCTTCGGCATGCAGGGCAAAAATGCACAAAAATTACATGCCACCACGCTGCCTCAAAGTCGGCATATCTTCTAGCGGAGCTTGCCCTTTTCACGGCTTTCCGCAAAAATGATTGGCCCGGGCCGTTGGGAAATAGGGCAAAGTAGAGCGAAATGGGCTCCTTTCTTTACTTCTGCAGTCATTTCAGGACTAGCCGGAGATGAGTGGCTACCGATCGCGAAACTTTCTTGTCGCCACGACCTTGCCAGATGGTACATTCGCGAGCAGCAGGCCCGGCAAAGTCTTTCCGCCGCTGCTGCGGCACCACTTGGAAGCGCATTTTTAAAAAGAAACCCATCGAAGCCAAATTTGAAATTGGCAGCCGCATGCCCCGAAGAGCCTGAATCAAGCAGGTGCCCGAGCAGTGCACGGACTTGAGCATGCGAGGATCTCGGAGGGGCAGCTTAGACTCCGGTCTCAGACCCTGTAGAAGTTCTGTTCAAAACCTGCTCGAAGGGGCTCGGTGTTGGAGAGAGATCATTCTTGGCAAAAGTCGCTACCAGCCGACATATATCGAGATCCCAATCACGCATCGATTTTGGCTAAGCCAGCATCGCTTCCTCTAGCTTGACGAAAACATCAATAAAAAGGATTCAGAGAGCCAAGGCATGCTCGAGCTCTAAGGGCTATATCCCTACCAACCCGGCAGTTTAAATTTCATGGTCACTTCGCCCGTGGTTTTGTCCACTTCAATTTTGTTGCCTTCCAATCCGACATCCTTGCCGGTGGCCATTTTGATCATTCCCGAAAGGAAGTCTAATCCCTGCCCCATCACTTTCTCCATTTGCACGAGCTCTTCATGCTGAGTACGCTCAGGGACATTTTCCTCCTCCGTAATTTCTGTATCTTGTTCTTCGACAACAATATCCAAAGAAAGTTCTTCGGGTGGCTCGGCTTCCTCGATTGTTTCATCGGTCTCTGCGGGAATATCTGTGAATCCGTTTATGACCTCCTCAATTTGCTGAAGAAATTGTGAGCGTCCGGAGGCAGAGAAATCAACGAAATCGAGATCTTCATTTTCATTGAGCACTCCTTCAAAGAGGTTCTGCTTCAAGACGAGGCCGGATGCAATTTTCACTTCGAATGAGCCCTTGGTGATCAAATTGATTACTGTGAGGTTTTTGCTCCGCTGACCCAAGCGATCAATTCGACCGATGCGTTGGTTCTTTTTGGCCGGATTCCAAGGCAGCTCAAAGTTAATAACCGTATCAGCCACCTGAAGATTGAGTCCCGAGCCGCCCGCCTCACTGGACAAGAAAATTTTACAATCCGGATCTTGCTCAAACTTCTCTACAAGCTTTCCGCGGTTCTTCACGGAGACTTTCCCGCTGAGCATCACATGGCCTATTCCCTCTTCTCTCAGCATTTTACTGATAAGACTGAGCATGGTGACCCATTCTGAAAAAATGATGATTTTGGTGGCTTTTTCTTTCACCTCCAGCTTGTCACATAAGATATAGCGCAACTCGTGCAGCTTTGGCGAGAAGTTGGTTTCTTTGTCGATCAGGAATGTACTGTCGCAAACCATACGCATATTATTGAGCAAGAGCATTAATCGCTGTTGATCGTAAGGAGTGATAAATTTCTTACTGAGGATTCTTGCCACACCGTTGGCAAAATTGGCATGCATGGACGCCTGTTCCGTATCGAATGCCACCGGAACGTTCATCTCCGTAAGCTCAGGCAGGTCTTGAAGCACGGCCCTCTTCTCGCGCCGTATAAGAATAGCTTTCATGCGCTCGTGGAGCTCTCGGAGATTGTAATAGCCGGTAATTTTCATTTGAGAATTCGTATCGAAATAGCAATGCTGTTGCGAAAATTCCCACAAAGGCGACAGAAAATACGGATCGACAAAATCAACAATAGAATACAAGTCAATCAACTTGTTTTCGATAGGTGTACCGGTGATCACAAGGGCATGCTTACGCTTTATCTTCTTGATATGTCGGGCTGTGATGGTGGTGAAATTTTTGATGCGCTGGGCTTCATCCAGCACCACAAAATCAGGCTCCATTCGATTGATTGCGTTCAAGTCACGAAGTACGGTTTCGTAATTAACGATGACGAAATATGCCTGAGTCGTACTGTAAATCGCAGCGCGCTCTTCGGGAAAGCCTTCCGCGACCACAGCCTTTTCGGCACTAAACTTTTCAATCTCATTTTTCCACTGCTCTTTTAAGGAAGCCGGACATACGATAAGGGTGCGTTTGAAACCAAATAATTGCTTCTTGATCACTGCCGTGCAAATGGCTTGGATCGTTTTTCCGAGTCCCATCTCATCGGCAATGATGGCCCCCTGACGATAGGTTGCAAAACGCACCCCCTCTTCCTGATAGGGAAACAACTTTACGGGAAACTGTGTGAAATCAGGCGGTTCCTTTTCCCGAACCATCCTGAGAAGCTCCTCATCCCAAGCTCTTTTCACCTTCTCTTCTACCTCGGGCCTCACTACCACCTGCTCATTGTCGCGTGTGGCACTGATGAAATGGAGAAATTCCTTTTCTTCCCCGTCTTTGATGCATTTTGAATCACCAAAATACTTATCAATCAGTATTTTGACATCATCCTTTATCGGATGCGGATAATGCCGGGTGATTCGGTAGTCGTTCAAGGGATCGCAGTATATCTCAATAAACGGATAATGCTGATCCATGGCGGCCATGCGCTCGGGATTTTCCTTGATTTTTGCGAAAGCATACATCAGGTGCTTCGTGGTACCCAGTTTATTGGTTTTCAAATCAGGGTTGTCGATGTAGCCGGTCTCGTTCTCAAAGTCGCGTAGGGTGATTTTGTATTTCACCCCGCGTTCATTATACAATGTATGCTCCCCGTGAATGTTGTCGGCAAAGGTGATGTGGTAATCTGCCTTAGCCGCCCGCTCTCTGCGCTCTTCCATCACCCTTTTGATCATGCCCTCTCGGGTGTAGGCACGGCCTTCGGCAATGGGGCGGGGTTCGGTTCGTTCGTATTCTTCAATGGCCTGCATCAGGGCGGCAACACCGGTGCTGTCCCAGGGCACGGTCTTCTTGCCGTGCGCATAATTCACAAGCTCCTCGTCGGTGGTGATGCGCACCACCTTCTCACCGCTCTCCTCTTCTTCATCCTCGACCAGCATTTCAAAAAACACCCCTGACTGACTCAGTACTTGGCATTGCCCCTGAACGTACAGGGCATTTCCCTTTCGGAAATCAGGTGTCGGCATTTCGGCTTTCACTTCGCGCAATTTTTCTTTGAATAAGTCAATCATGGTGCAATCAATTTCGAGATAAATAAGGTACAAAAATATCGAAACTGTCTCCATGTCCATAGCCGGGGATGAAGGTTTTATGACGATTTTTCAACGGTATATTTCGCTGCCGCAAAATCGATTTGGTCGAAGGGGGGTGTCCGCACCCTTGCATGGGCCTGATCGTGTGCATAGCTCCGTAGGGGCAGCTTAGACTCCGGTCTCAGGCCCTGTAGAAGTACTGTTCAAAACCTGCTCGAAGGGGCTCGGTGTTGGAGAGAGATTTTGCTTACCTTTTGCGGCTACAAACTGATAGCAAGTCCATGAAAAGCAGCCCCCTCACGCTCCGAAAAGCGCTGAACGCCGCATACGTGAAAAGCAAGGTAAACCGCTCGGATATGGAGCGGTTTAAGGGGGAGTTGGTGACTCTTGGACATGATTTGCCAGTATTGCCTCAAATGGATGCCCTTTACCGTATTCAAGAACTGGAAGCGCGAATTGATGAATTGGTTTATGGGCTGACGGATGAGGAGGTGAGGATTGTGGAGGAGGGGTAATTTTAAAATTCGAAACAGAAATGAAAAAATGAACGACGACCGGGTACAGATCATAGAACATAAATCATGGAGAGAATTTTTAGACTTTCCACAACAGTCAGATAGCATCTACAGGGGGCATTCGAATTATAATCCTGAGATGTTTAATCCCGTTGATACTAGAAAATTTTATGAATGGCAATTGTCTTCGACTTGGCATCGAGCCAACAAAGACTAATTTTGGAAGCACTCATCGCGATATTTAAGCTTTAAGCATTCGGCTGTGGTATATAAAGAGCACCTGAAAAAATTTTTGGACGGAAAAGAAGTTCAAGAAATCAAGATACTGCAATTGCTTCACTTTCTCCAACACTATGGAGTACCTACGCCTTTGATTGACTTTACAACGGATAAAGATGTTGCACTGTACTTTGCGTATTCGGGGATTGCACATGAACTCAACATTGAGAGAAAAAGATGGAGTGCGATTCCTGAATACTATGTCACCATTTTCGAGTTGAGAACGGAGAAACTTATTACAGAAGAAATATTGCAAATTGCCCAGGACGATACTTTTGATAAATGGGAGAAGCTAATGCATGGTGATTTTTACTTATACAAACCAAAAGAAAATTTAGGCAACAAGAATATTGTCTTACAAAAAGGACTGTTTCTTTGCCTTGACTCGTCAATGACGGTTGAAGCTTACGTAGATCAACAATTTTATCAGAGCTACCCGAGCATCAACTTGACAACTCAAAATCTAAGGCACGCCATTGTAAAGCATCGCATACCTTATTTTTCCTTCTTCAAACAGGGTAAATGTACTACTGGAATATTTCCTTACTTACTAAAAAACAACAAGCTAGGAAAAGACCTCTTTGATGACATTAAAGGAATTCAATTTGATGTGAATAATCCTGGAATTAGGTTGGGGTGTATCACGAACCCAGAAGATTGCGAGTGTTTGTATCCATCCGTCCAACCTGTAGTCTAAACTTACCCAAAGAGCGTTTACTTATCCTGGTTATTTAGCACGAATTGATACCGGTTCTAGCGAAAATGAATATAACCCATGGCGGAAAAAGTGAGACATCTATCTGATTTGCATTACCTGTTTAGAATACCGATTCAGGTAGTAAGCAATTCAAGTTCACCATCACGACTCCAACTTGATCTGAGGCAATATTTCAATTTCAAAAATAATAATCAAATAAAGCATTACGAAGCCTGTATCAACATTCTCCAAGATACCGATGCTGCTTTAATCAATGCATTTAAATTTCAGCTCTGTGATATGAGCTCTCAGTCCAGGAGCTACGAGGATATGTATTTAAGGCTCTACGGAATATTGGATACAGCTTTTATGCAATATGGCGCATACAAAAGACTTCGCTACTTGCTCAAGCATCCAGAAATGAAAGATACCGAGAACCAGTTCGACCGATTAGATTTGATCCAATTAAGACATAAAGCCGGGGCTCATTCAATGGATTATAATGATAAGGGCAATCATCGAGAAACAAGGGACAGTTATAGGCTTGTGCAGCATTATTTGACCGCGCGAGGAGAAAGAATCTGTTTGGTTGATTCGAACGAAAATTGGGAAGAATACAATCTAATGGATTGCCTCGTTGAGTTTGAAAAATATACTCGTGATGTCTTAATTAATCTACTTGAGCACCTCAGAATAAATGTTATTCGATCAGTAAAAGACAGATTATGGTTGGAGAATTACCTGAAAGAAATGTGTGAGGAATTAATTGATTATTCTACACTTGATCAAAATACACGCTTTTGGCATAATCTGATCAAAAACTTTAAAAAGGAAATTTAAAACATCATCAATGCATTAATCTGTTAATGTAGCACTTATCCTTTCGCTTCTATCTGCCCCCCTTTT
>SLDS01000027.1 GCA_007125175.1 Flavobacteriales bacterium | reverse complement strand
GGATGGGGCCCGAGGCAAAAATGCGGGGACCCGCGGTGCTGCCTTCATTGATGGCATCGCGAAGGGCCACATCGAGAAACTGTCCTGAATTGCCCAAATCCTTGATGCTGGTAATGCCCACGTCCAAATAAGACCGCGCCCTTTTCGCGCCGCGCAGCGCCCGGAGGGCATCGCTTTCCATCACAAGGGTGTGGATGCTGTGCTCTGCAAAATCAGCAGTGGCATCCTGCGAAAAAAGGACGTGGGTATGGGCGTCGATCAGGCCGGGCAGTACCGTGTAGTCTGTCAGGTCAATGATCTCGGCACCACCCGGTATCGACTGAAAATCGAGAATTTCAGCAATCTCATTGCCCTCCACGCGGATAACTTGATCCCTGTGCAGCACGCTCTTTTCACTGTCGTAAAATTGGCCGGCTTTGATGTAGATGTCACCCAGCTGCCCCATCAGGCTGAAAGATGTGCCCAAGAAAATGAGCAGGGAGCATAGAAGGCGAATGTGCACGGATTGAATTTTGTGCAAGGTACGTTATGAGGGGGCTACTTTCAAAATGCTTGCGGACACGCAAGGTTTGCGGAATTTCCGAGGCATTGTCATTTTTCATTGTTTGTTGGAGAGCAGTTTCAAGTCAGCCCAAGGGCTTTTCCCTGCTGTGGTTGGTGTGCAATCTCATCCACGAAGGCAGAATAATCTGATTTTAAAGAGGGATATTTCTTTGCAAGCCGCTTCAACTGCCTGTCAAAAGGCGGGATGCTTAGAACTTCATAGCTCATCAAGCAGGTCTTTGGCAGGCCGCGCCTTGAGCTTACCGGCCTTGACAAGCTTGAGATTTTCAACGGACTCGTGAATTTCACTCATCAGCAATGCTTTCTCGTCAGTAAGCACCTTCGTTTTTACAAAAGACAAGCCCTTGAGTACTTCCAGCAAGTACAAGGCTTTATCATCTTTGATGTCGAGTATATCTTCATGGCCGTAATTGTAATGTGCTTGTCAAATTTAGTGATTTTACAGCTGCACGCAATGGGCTAAGCATACCCCGAGCCGTTCGCAAGATGGATCAATTGCTATATGATGCCTTGTGAGTCGCCATTATGATCGCAACAGTAGGTGGCAACTTGGATTTGAATGATGCGGCTTTTGGGGCTGTGAGCCCCAAGCTGCTGGAAGTGGTAAGGAAGCTGATGTAAGGGGAGCCTTGTAGCGAGGTGCCGACGACCGACGGAAGTCCGTATGGGTGCGGAAGTGGTGCTGAGCATGTCTAATACTCTGGGTTCTTTAAATCACTTTGCCGGAAATTTAAGTTGGGGAAATGATTTTTCAAAAATCTCCATTTCAGTCACACCTCAAATTCCCCAACAAACTGTCTGAAATTTTCTCTCGTGATTATTTCAATACCGGCATCGTAGCTTTCTACAAAGGCGGAGGGGATTTTCACTTTTGCTTTGGGATTCCACTTGAATTCATAGCCGGTGATTTTTCCATTTTTTTCCTCCACATAGTCTATTTCCTGCTGCTGCCTGGTACGCCAAAAGAAGGTGTTGCTATACTGCCGGTGGTAGTGGTTGTACTTGCGCCTTTCGGTCATCAGGAAATTTTCCCACAAAGCATCGATATCGTTGCGCAGCTCTAAGGGGTTGAAGTTTTGGATAAGGGCATTGCGGATGCCGTTGTCGTAGAAGTAGATTTTTCGATTGGTTTTGATTTCATTGCGCAAATTGCGGCTGAAGGAAGTGAGGGGATAAATGATGAAAGCGAGCTCCAGCAGGTGGATGTAGTTCGAAACGGTATTTTTATCGACCCCGGTAAGCTGCGCAATCTCGTTGTAGCTTACTTCATTGCCCACCTGAAAGGCTAGCGCCCTCAGTATGTTTTCGAGCACTTCGGGTTTCTGTATGTTGGCGAAAGCCAAAATGTCCTTGAACAGGCAATTCTGGGTGATTTCATTGAGCAGCGCCCGCTCGCTCCCTCTGTTGTTCACTACATCCGGATAAAAGCCATAGACAAGTCGATTCTCCAAGTCGCGTATGGTATCGAGGTAGCCCGCAGATTTCTCGTATTCCTCATAGGAAATGGGATAGAGCATATACTCAAACTTGCGGCCCGTGAGCGGCTCATGTGTGCTGTTTCGCAATTCAAATGCGGATGAACCGCTCATGATCATCTGAACCTGCTCGAACTGGTCGTGGATGATCTTTGCCGTTAAGCCGATGTCCTCTATCCTTTGGGCTTCATCGATAAACACGATTTTTGCATTGCCTAAGAGCGTGGCGATTTCAATGATATTGGGATTGGTAAGTCTTTGTCTTACCATAGGGTCATCACCATTGAGAAACAGGAAATCGTGCCCCTTCAGTATTTCCCGCACCAGGGTCGTTTTGCCCACCTGCCGTGCACCTATGAGCACAATGGTTTTGCGCTTGAAGAGCCTTTCGGAAATGTGGGTTTTAATATTCTCTCGATCATTGAAGGCATGTATTCACCAAATGCAATGCTTTTCAGTGAATCCATTCACCAAAAAACATACTTTTTGGTGAATTAAAAAGGGCCCGGCATCCCTGAAAGATGTCTCAACAAGGATTAGCGGCTTTATCTGGCTCCCTGCTGTGCCCAGTTTACATTTAGCCTCCGGTTTTTGCAAAGCCGCCGCAGTGCCGGCACATCCTTTTCGCGCTTGTGAACAAAAAAAGAAATGCCTCATCCTTTGAAGCATTTCTTTGAAAAAATTTGGCGAAAGCCTATGGCAAGATGATAGCTAGCCCTACTGCTTAACGAGTGATAGGGTATGCCGTCTATCCACGGTCATGATCTGGACATTGTATATGCCCGGGCTTAAGTCGCCAAGCTGCAATCGGTGCTCAGACAAAACTCCTTCTTGCAGATACTCCTGCTTCACGAGTTGGCCCATAGCATTGTATACCAATACGCTCACCGGCTCATGGATGGCTTCATCAAATCTCAAGACGGTAAAGTCCCTTGCGGGGTTGGGAAACATTTCTACAACAAAGTCAAGGTACTCGGGATGCAATTCCTTCCCTTCGTTCTCGAAAAAGTCCATAGGAGGTGTGGGGCCCGGCGGCATGGTGAAGAATTCATAGGCCGTAAAGGGCGAGACATTGCTCAACGAGCAGCCACAACGCACCCGTACACGGTATACCTGATTTGCGGAAAGCTGCGATGCAGGAATGCTAAAACTGTTCACATTGGGCGGCGACGCGGCATTGACGAGGAATGTTTGGTCATTGGCCTGGTTGACATTATTGCCCGCAATCTGGCACTGCACTGCGTATGGGTATGGATCCCATGTGATGTCGACCGAATTGGTGGACACAGAAACCTGCAAGCCGCTGGGAGGCTGGCTGAAGTTGTAGGAGTTGCAGGTTTGAGGTGAGAAAGAAGAGGTAAGCGGAACCGGGAGTATGGAAATGGCGTCGATATTGCCCTCAGCTGTATAGCTCGAGTCGAATATGGCGTGGCTACCATCCAACACGGAAATGTACAATGCCTCAGGATCGAGCCCCCCCGACTCATCGTTTGGCGTAAGTGGATCATTCACATCCACACTAAAGAGCACCGCCAATACAGAAAAAGCAGTGCCATCTTCAGCGACCGTCTGTGATCTGGTAAACTCGAAGGCATCCACATCAGTACCGGGCAGCAGTCCCATATGCTCGGGCAAAATTGCTGGAACAAGCCCGGCCCCTGCTGCGGAACTTACGCGGTATATCACGCCCGGATCCAAGGGGTTTCCATTGGGATCTTCACCGGTGGCCTCATGATCGACCGAAATGTAGACCACATCGCAGCTGGTTCCGGAATAGCCCAGGCTCAGGGCATCTACGTCATCATTGGCTGAGTCGGGCCCTGTGGGCTGAGGATTTGGCGCGAGGCTCTGGTGTATATCCGTTTCGCGCGCAAGCGGCTGCACTCCCGAAAAGCCACCGAGAGCAGGCGGCATAAAGACGAGCTGCACGACCTCATCCCGATCTGCGGTGCTGCCAAAGGTTTTGTTCAGGTAGGTGTAGGTAGAGTTTGCCGGCACCGAGGGATTCGCATCTGCATAATGCCCGGGGGCATCATCATCATAGGATACGTAAACGTAGGTAGGGCTGTAAATGCAAGGAATTTCACCGGGCACCGTTACACTGCTCATGGGAATAGGGCCCGGCCAGTCATCCGGATCGGCTGCCTCCAGGTCAATGGGCGCCCGGGAGAGTCCATCGAGATTGAAATAGGAGGTTTGAATGGACGAGAGCGGAAGACCTGAACCAACAGGGGCCGCTGTGAGCGAAGGAATGGCTATATCCGGCGGAGAGGGTGCAATATCGATGCCAAAGAAAAAGTCGGCATCATCTATGGGGCCATTCTGCCCGCCAAAAGGCAGTGCCGGCCCACGTACCAAATAGGCATCTCCCGGATCAAATACCTCTGTGCCCGTAGGATTGGGGTCGCTGAGCTCGGTATCTCCTCCAATATCAACCGAAAAATAGCTCAGAGCAGGCTGTTCCTGCGGCGGGCCTGGAATATTTACGGGGTCCAAACTTAGGGTGAGTGTGCCAAGCACACAAGCTCCACCCTGATCTTTCAAGCGATCGCCACATGTAAAGTTGAAAATCGGATTGCCTGTAGGCGCCAACTCGCTGTATGCTTCCGCTGAAAAATTCAATGTGAAAGGCACATCGGGAGTGAATACCAGGAAGCCATCGAGCAGGAGCGGACCTCCATTGCCAGAAAAGCCAGGGCCTGTAGAATATCCCGTTGGAAAATTGCCCGCCTGTATAAAATCGACACCCCCCAATGACAGCTGATTCAAACTCACCCACGCAGGATCTTCGTGACCGGACTCAGAGACCGATATGGCAGCCATCCAGGCATTCAAGCTGTAGTACAATATCGGCGGGGTGCCTGGCGGCAAACTCGAGGAGGGAATGGTGAGCTCGATGCTCGCTTCGATATTCCCCTCGGCAATGCTGGCATAGGGAACGCATTCGCTTTTGTGGAAAGTACCACTAAACATTTGCAGCCTTATCTGCATCCCATCACTGGAACCGCCAACTTCGCAGCCTGCAAAGCTGCGGGCATCATTGTTGATACAATGAGCCTTTTGGCTTGCCTTGGAGCGCAAATACCGGGTTCCCAAAGAAGTGGGCAATAATTGCCACATCAATGGCCCGGTAGGGGTCAACTGGACATTGCTAAGGTCATTCTGATCGGTGTCTACCCCCGGCACGCAGCCATCATCGGCTTGTGCAAAGGTCTCAATACTGATGTCGGAATCGGTGACTTCGATGCCGCCCCAAGAAAAAGGTTGACTCTGAAGCTGTTGTGCGCACAGTAAGAAGCACGCCCACAGCCAATGGAATAAATACTTCATGGCTTAAGGTTTTTGGTTGGTCTATCGAATTTAACATTTTCTTAACACCTTCCAAAGCCACCACAGCCGCCAAGCGACATACAAGAGCCGACACCCTTTATGCTCAAACACATATATTCCCATCCCTAATATTCGCTACTCAATGGCTCCGAGAGCACATCCGAGAGCACATCGCTGCGCTAAAGGCTTCGCTGCCGCAAAACCCATTTTTCAGGGCAACTGGATGCAAAAACTCCTTCCCAAAAGCATGAAAAACCATCATTCCAAGCTGCTGCAAACGTTTTTATCTATTCCAGCTAATATTAACGAACCCCAGTGTTCACGGGGATTTATTCGTTTTTAATCGTTTACAAACGGAAGTAAACGTTTGTCTTACGACTTCCATTTGGAGCCTGCCCCACCTTTGCCCTGTCGATTGATCGAAATGCTGCATGGCCGGCAGCAATTCAAAACAAGTTTTAACCCACGCCCTATCGCTATATGCAGCGAATGAAAGGGCCTAAAAAGTTGAAGAAATGAACACGCTCGCTAACAAAGTAACACTCGTAGGAAATCTGGGAAGCAATCCCGAAGTGCGCACCATCGAAAAAGGATCCAAGCTGGCAAGACTGCGCCTTGCAACCAATGAAAACTACCGCGACGCAAAGGGTCAAAAGGTGCAAAACACCCAATGGCACAATGTCGTGGCCTGGAACGCCAAAGCCGAATTTGCTGAAAAGTACCTCAACAAAGGAACATTCATCATGGTACAGGGCAAGCTCGTGCAGCGCAGCTATACCGACAAGGACGGGCAGACCCGTTACAGCACAGATGTACAGGCCCATGACTTCATGATTCTCGAAAAGAAAGAAGGCTGAACAGGCAGGCGGCACTTGCAGAAGGGCCAGAGCAAAGCAGCCTGAGCCCTTCTGCCAAAGCCCCAAATGAAAACCAAAAAAAATCAAGACAATCAATTAAAAGCATAAAATCATGAGACTCTCAAACAAAGTACAACTCATTGGCTACCTTGGCATGAACCCGGAAGTACGCAGCTTTGGCGAAAGCAAAATGGCCCGCCTGAGCATTGCCACCGACTCCAGCTACCGCAACAAGCAGGGGCAAAAAGTAGAACAAGCCGATTGGCACACCTTGGTAATCTGGGGCAAGGGAGCAGAGCTCGCCGAGAAGCTGCTCTCCAAAGGCCGCAAAGTAGCCATCGATGGCAAGCTGGTAAGCCGCTCTTACGAAAACAAGGAAGGCAAGAAGAACTACATCACAGAGGTGCATGTCTCCGAATTTCTCTTGCTCGACAAGAACAAAAGCAACTGATCAAGAGCCCATCACCAAAACCAAGGCCCCGGCGCAATGCGCCGGGGCCTTGGTTTTTCATCCCGTTCAAGTGGGTAATGGGCTGATTATATGCAGAGTGTGTTCGATCCGCAGGTACGGGATGGACAGAATCCAAGCAGCCTCACTGCTGTAGGCTACATACAGCTCAGAGCCATCTGCACCTGCGCTCTCACAGGGCCGATTGGCCCATCAGTAAGCGCGCTCGTTGCGGCCTTCGTAAAAGTTGATAAAAGCTTTGTTGACCACCTTGCGACCCCCGGGGGTTGGATAGTCGCCAGAGAAGTACCAATCGCCTTTGTGCCCGGGACAAGCCATGTGGAGATCCTCGAGCTTCTGAAAGATGATTCTCACCTTGCAATCCACGCCTTGAGGCGTCAGCAAACGGGAGATCTCCTCGCTCACTTCTTCGTAGCTGAAGGCGGCGTAAATGTCCTGCACATAGTTGGGCACCTCATCCTTTGGCAGAGATCCCTGCGCCTTGCACTTCTCATACACCTTTGCCAGCACCTCTGAACTACCCCTCTGCGCGTGCAGCGAGACCGCAGCCTGAAAGGCGATAAAGTCGCCCAGCTTGGCCATATCGATGCCATAGCAGTCGGGATAGCGGATTTGAGGAGCGCTGGAAACCACAATGATCTCTTTTGGGTGCAAACGCGCTAAAATCCGAATGATGCTCTGCTTGAGCGTGGTGCCGCGCACGATGCTATCGTCGATCACGATGAGGCTGTCAACGCCGGCCTCCACGGTGCCGTATGTGATGTCGTACACATGGGCAACCATATCGTCTCGAGACTCATCTTGGGTGATAAAGGTGCGTAGCTTGGCATCCTTCACGGCAATTTTTTCCATGCGCGGACGCGTCGAGAGTATCTCGCTAAGCGCCTCAGCCGGGGCTCCGGAGCCAAGCGCCAAAATTTTTCTCTTCTTCACCTCATTGAGATGGTCTTCCAGTCCCTTCATCATCCCAAAGAAGGCCACCTCGGCCGTATTGGGAATAAAGCTGAATACGCTGTGCTGCAGGTCTTCTTCAATATACTCCAGAATGGAAGGTACCACCCGGCGGCCCAGCTCAAGCCGCTCCTGATAGATGTCCGCATCCGAACCTCGGGAAAAGTAAATGCGCTCAAATGAGCATGCCTTATGCACTCCGGCAGGCTGTACCTGCTCCAGAGCGATGCTTCCATTTTTGCGGATAAGCAATGCCTGCCCGGGAGGCAGCTCCTGAATATCTTCCACCTTAAGGTCGAAGGCGGTCTGAATCACCGGTCGCTCAGAGGCCACCACAGCGATCTCCTCATCCTCGTAGTAGTATGCCGGCCGGATGCCATTGGGGTCACGCAATACGAAGGCATCGCCATGGCCCAGGAGGCCGGCCATCACATAGCCCCCATCCCAATCGTCGGCGGCATTGCGCAAGATGCTGCCCAGGTCGAGGTGCTCCACGATCTTTTCCGTGATCTCTTGCTTGGAGTATCCCAGGGCCTTGTACTTCTCCACGATCTGGTCGTTCTCCACATCGAGGTAATGACCTATCTTTTCCAGCACGGTTACGGTATCGCTTTTCTCTTTTGGGTGCTGACCAATGCTCACCAGCAAGTCAAAAAGCTCATCGACATTGGTGAGATTGAAATTGCCGGCCACCACGAGGTTGCGCGTTTTCCAATTGTTCTGACGCAAAAATGGATGGCAGCTCTCAATGGTATTTTTGCCGAAAGTGCCATAGCGCACATGCCCCAAATAGAGCTCTCCGGTAAAGCCCTCATGGCTCTTGAGCCAGGCAGGATCCCGCATTACATCGGGCTGATCGCGCTGCAATTCCTTGAATCGCTGATTGATGTAGTCGAATACATCCTGAATGGGCTTCGGGCTATTGGAGCGGTAGCGGCTTATGTAGCGCTGCCCGGGAGGCATATTGAGCTTGATATTGGCCACACCGGCCCCATCCTGACCTCTGTTGTGCTGCTTCTCCATGAGCAGGTACAATTTGTTGAGGCCGTAGAAAGAAGTTCCGTACTTTTCGCGGTAATATTCAAGCGGCTTGCGCAACCTGAGAAGGGCTATGCCGCACTCGTGCTTAATGGGGTCGCTCATGCAAATGGGCAGGGCTGCAAATGAAGCCGCAAAGCTAAGTCTATTTTGGCAATTTCCCTAAGCTTCGTCGGCCGCAGGCATGGCAGCTGTGCCCCCGGCCTCAATAAGGCTTTGTAAATACCATTCGCACTACCCTCTACCAAAGGAAGCAGGCTTGGGCATCGGCAGTCAAGGGGATGGACAGACAGCAGTCAGTGGCTGTCAATACAGTCGAGTGTCTGTCCATCCCGTAAGTACGGGATGGACAGACTCTAGTCAAGCTTGGCGAGGGGGTTGCGTATATTCTTGTATTCGACCAGCTCCATCTTGATAGAGCCCACGAGCACCTTGGCTTTCGCCAAAATTGGAATCTTGTTCTCATCGTCGGTTACCCATACAATCATGTCATTCTCATCCTTGAAGACCCTCCCCTTTTGCAGTACGGGCACGAACTTCAGGCACTCGTACTTACCCGTGCGGCTCTTCAGCACCTCCCGACCTATAAACTTGATTTGCAGAGGATAATTCTCCTCATCCACAAAGGTGGGAATGGTGAAGATATCGCCCTCCTTCACATTGCTGAAATCAAAGGTGCGGGCATAGTAGAAAGCCGAGAGCATGTCTTGCGCGAAATCCAAACTGCCAAAGGTGTCGCCCTTGTGCGTGATCACTGCGGCGCGGTCTTGATGGAATTGGTAGTTCTGGTACTTGGTATAGCCACCTTCGCGGATGTCTCTCACAAACTCCCAGGGAAAAGCACCATGTTGATCCAGATAGGTTTCATAGGTATCATTGACCTTGTAAAACCAATTGAAGGCACCGAGGGTACGGCCTTTGCCCACGATGTGGTAGGCATCCCTGCCTTTAAATTTTTTCGGTGAGGGGTGTATGGTGAGCTCGGCCTCCCCCGCATCCACCATGCCGTAATGCAGGCGAAAGCGCAGGTATTCACCAACCTCGAAGGCGCTGTGATCCACCTCTTGCAAATCGCGCATCTCCAGGGTGTCGATTTGCACCTTTGGCGCCTTTTCCTGAGCCCGGAGAGCCAGAGCACTTACGAGCAAGAATACCATCAATACATAACGCATCATAGACAGGGGTAACCAAATTCCATTCCAAAACGAATATACGGCAAAATGATTGCACAAAGAAAAGCGTCCATCTCCCGGCCCCTGCTTCACATTCTTTTGTGATTCAAAGCCCCACCTCATGCGCCTGAATCCCGGCTGAACCATTCGCGCAGGGCGCGGGCCCGGTAGGCCCCCACCTCGGCTTCGATATCGGATGGGGCTGCGCGCTTGATGCCCGCGATGGACTTGAAGCGACTCAGTAGCTTGGCGGCTGTTTCCGAACCGATGCCGGGTATGTCGGTAAGCTCTGTCTTGATACCCGCTTTGCTGCGCTTATTGCGGTGGTGGCTTACGCCAAAACGGTGCGACTCATTGCGAATGTGCTGAAGCACCTTGAGCGTTTCCGACTTTTTGTCGATGTAGAGCGGAGCCGTATCGCCGGGATAGTATATCTCTTCCAGCCTCTTGGCAATTCCGATCACAGCAACTTTATGGCGAATTCCAAGTCGATCGAGGCTCTCGAGGGCAGCGCTGAGCTGGCCCTTGCCACCATCGATCACGATGAGCTGAGGCAGGGCTGAGTCTTCCTCCATCAAGCGCTTGTAGCGTCTGTACAGCACCTCCCGCATGGAAGCAAAGTCGTCGGGCCCTTCCACGGTCTTGATATTGAAGTGGCGATACTCTTTTTTGCTGGGTTTGGCATCGCGAAATACCACGCAGGCCGAGACGGCATTGCTCCCCTGCAGGTTGGAATTGTCGAAGCCTTCTATGTGCTGGGGCAATTCTACGAGGCGCAG
>SLDS01000210.1 GCA_007125175.1 Flavobacteriales bacterium | reverse complement strand
TATCTGGCAGTGGGTACCAGCATGGGTTGGTATGGGATGAACTTCGGTGCCAATCAGGTGGTGCTGGAGAACCCTGTAGACAATGTGTACAATGACTTTGTAGCCCGAGGCACACGAGCCA
The DNA here is from genome assembly GCA_007125175.1 of Flavobacteriales bacterium. Taxonomy (GTDB): domain Bacteria; phylum Bacteroidota; class Bacteroidia; order Flavobacteriales_D; family Cryomorphaceae; genus T3Sed10-241. The sequence continues at coordinate 10,536 of SLDS01000210.1, read as the reverse complement.
ATCTCTTTGACATCAACGCAGGAGTAATGCTCTACGGCGACCGGGCCTTTGTGGGCTATTCGGTGTATCAGATCGGAGAAAACCAAATCGAGCTCGGCAACCAAACGAGTCCGGCAGGTCTTGCGGATACCCGATTGGCGGTGCACCAATTTTTTCTGGCGGGTTACCGTTTTAGCCTCAGCGAGAGTGTAGATCTCACGCCAAGCGCTGCTGTGAAGCTTCGCAGTCCGGCCCCGGCCTCTTTCGATATCAACCTTCGACTCGATTACCGCAATTCCGTATTTGGAGGCCTCTCCTACCGATACGAGGATGCCGTGTCACTGCTGGCCGGCTACCGCATCAACGATGCCTTCTGGGTGGCATGGGCCTACGATTACGTCACCTCCAGCATCAATAACCTCAGCAGCGGAAGCCACGAAATAGTGCTCGGCTTTCAGATGAACCGCAAATAAGCCCATTGATGAAATACACCTTGCTACTGCTTAGCCTTCTATGCCTCATCATACAGCTGCCCGGCCAAAGCGACAGCCTTACCTTCACAGCGGCTGAGCGGCTCTGCAATCAAGTAAATTCCAGTGCCGAAGAAAGCCTGCCCATCATAGATGAGAAGGGCAAATACCTCTACTTCTCCCGCACCTACCATCCCAAAAACCAAGGAGGCGTGCACGGAGGGCAGGACATTTGGCGCAGCAGCTACCTCGATGACAGCTGGCAGGAAGCTCAATTGCTGGATGGGGTGAATACCAAGACCAATGATGTGGTGGTGGGCATAGCCCGGGACGGTAGAAGGCTCTACCTGCTCAATGTGCTCGCGGGCAAGCGGAGGAGCATCCCCGGCATCACGCGGGTGGACTATGTGGAGGAGAGCGACTCCTGGGGTCAGCGCATTGCTGTGGATATACCTGAGCTCAATGTAGAGGGCAATTTTTACAGCGCCTATGTATCGCCCGATGAGGATTTTATTCTTTGGTCCCTTCCGGGAAATGTACCCGACAGCAGCAACTATTTGGCGATAAGCCACTCCAGCGACAAAGGCGAAAGCTGGACCAAGCCAGAAAGCCTCGGCTCTACCATCAATACCGAGCTCGACGAGATAAGTCCCTTCTTCGACAGCCGCCGCAAGGTGCTCTTCTGGGCCAGCAATGGCCGTGGAGGATTCGGTGATTACGATATCTTCTACTCCCACAAGCTGAGTGAGGATTGGAGCAGCTGGTCAGAACCTGTGAATGCAGGCCCTGAAATCAATAGCGCCAAATTTGAGGCCTACCTGTTCAGCGATGTGGATGGCTCGCTCTACTTCTGTAGCAACCGCAGCGATAGCCTCTCCAATATCTACGTGAGCAGCTACAGAGACATCAGCGATACCGAGGAGGATGAGGAAGCCGATGATGAAGAAGATGAAGAAAACGAACTGGCCGGACTCGACCCCGGTGATGAGCTTGAAAAAGACCCCTACAAAGAACCCGTACTCATCATCGACACCAAAGACGGTAGCAGCACCGACCGACGGCTCAGCTCCATGAGCCGCGAGGAATTGCTCGATGCCGCCACGCACATCCGCTTCGTATACTTCCCTTACGACAAATACAATATCACCGCCAAGTACATCGAAGTGCTGGACGATGTGGGCCGTCTGCTCGACGCATATCCCGACCTCAATGTGCTCATCGAAGGGCATACCGATCACGTGGGCTCACAAGCCTACAACATGGTGCTGAGCGAAAACAGGGCCCAATCCACAAAGGAATACCTCCTGATACACGGAATCGACGAAGGGCGCATCCTCACGAAAGCCTACGGAAAAATACAACCCTACGCCAGCAACGAAACCGAGGAAGGCCGCGCCCTCAACCGACGCGTGGAGATCTTCTTTCGCGAGCGCTGATGGCAGTGCACAGCAATTGGCCCGAGTACGCTCAGGCACCGGATTGAAAACATAAAACGAAGGCCCTGTGAAATCTTCTTATCACCTAGGCTGCATCACAGCCCTCCTGGCGGCACTCTTACTCTGCCAATGCGACAGCCCGCCCGAAGCCCGCCTTGTGCATCGCTTGCAATGGGAGCCTCAGCCAATTCTCGACGAGGTGAATCCCTTCATCGGCACCGGCGGGCATGGGCACACCTTCCCTGGAGCCTGCAGCCCCTTTGGCATGGTGCAGCTCAGCCCCGACACACGCCTGGAAGGCTGGGATGGCTGCAGCGGATACCACTACAGCGATGATGTGGTCTATGGTTTCAGCCACACCCACCTCAGCGGCACCGGAGTGAGCGATTACGGCGATCTGCTCCTCATGCCCTGTACGGGCCCCATACGCTGGAACAATGGCGCAGAGCGCGATGGCAAGAACGGCTATGGCTCCAGCTTCCGCAAAAAATACGAGAGCACTTCGCCGGGATACTACGCCGTATTCCTCGATGATTACGAAATCGATGTGGAGCTCACAGCCGGTCAGCGCGTGGGCATGCACCGCTATCAGCTCCCCGACACAGATTTTCACCTCATCGTCGACCTGGAGCACCGTGACCCCCTCTTGGATTACAGCCTGAGCCAAAGCGGATCGCGTGAAATAAGCGGCTACCGCATCTCCCGCGCATGGGCCCCAGAACAGCACTTCTACTTTGTCATACAATTTTCAGCAGATATCGCGGAGTACCACCCAGGGCCGGTGCGCAAAATGGCGAAGGAAGGCAGCCCGGCACAGCTCAAGCAAAGCCGCGGCAAGGAAACCATCGCGGCCATACGCTTTGACCCCGATCAAATGGATCGCGAATTGAAAATCAAGGTGGGCGTTTCCGCCGTGTCCGTCGACAATGCGCGGGAGAACCTTGATCTGGAATTGCAAGGATTCAATTTTGAAGGTCTGCACGCATCTACCCGCGGGGGATGGCTGCGGGAACTAGAGGCCATTGAGCTCCATAGCGATGACAGTGACAAGCGGAGCATTTTCTACAGCGCACTGTACCACACCATGATCGCCCCCAATCTTTGGAGCGATGCCAATGGAGCATTTCGCGGTATGGATGGGGCCATGCACCGTGCAGGTCACGATGTGTACACCGTCTTTTCCCTCTGGGACACCTTCCGCGCCCTGCATCCCCTGCTCGTGGTCTTGCAGCCCGAGCGAAGTCTCGACTTTTTGCGCACCTTCCAGCTGCACTATCAGCACTCCGGCCGCCTGCCGGTATGGGAGCTCGCCGCCAATGAGACCGATTGCATGATCGGCTACCACAGCGTGCCGGTCATTTGGGATGCCTACCTAAAAGGGCTCCGCGATTTCGATCATCACCTGCTGCTGCAAGCCATGCGGGCCAGTGCCGAGATGGATCACTTCGGACTGGAGAGTTACCGCCGCTACGGCTATGTGCGCGCCGAGGATGAGCCCGAGAGCGTAAGCAAAACCCTGGAATACGCCTACGACGATTGGTGCATTGCCCAGTACGCCCTGGCCCTCGGCGATACTGCAACTTACCTCGACTACATGCACCGCTCCCGCAATTACCGCAACCTCTTCGATCCCGAAAGCGGTTTTTTTCGGGCGCGCATGGATGGGGCCTGGGCGGGCCCTTTTGACCCGGCAGAGGTCAACCAGCATTACACGGAAGCCAATGCCTGGCAGTACTCACTCTTCGTGCCCCACGACATCGAAGGACTTATGGAGCTGATAGGAGGCCCGGAAGGGCTGGAGGCCCACCTCGATGCCCTCTTTTCCGCTTCCAGCAAAACCAGTGGCCGCGAACAAGCCGATATCACCGGCCTCATTGGGCAGTACGCCCACGGCAATGAGCCCAGCCACCACATGGCCTACCTCTACAATCACGCCGGAGCTGCCTGGAAAAGCCAGGAGCGCATACGCCAAATACTCGAAAGCCAGTACAGCAGCGCCGCCGATGGACTCAGTGGCAATGAAGACTGCGGACAAATGAGCGCCTGGTACGTGTGGAGCGCCATGGGGCTTTACCCCCTGCTGCCCGGCTCTGATCACTACGCCATCGCGTCTCCCCTCTTCGACAGCCTGAGCTTGCATCTGGGCGATGGCAAGCACTTCCGCATTGTAGCCGAAAATCAGGGATCCGACCGGCCCTATATCGAGAGGGCCTTGCTCAATGGCGAGGAATGGCCTTTTCACAGCCTGCCGCATGGGGCGCTGATGGATGGAGGCGAACTGCGGCTGCGCATGTCCGATCTACCCAATAAGAATTGGGGATTGCTCCACGAGGGCTTATCAAGCCAATCTGAAGCCAAGGCCGGCTTCGCACCGCGTCCGGCTGTACCCTTCTTTGAGAGCGATGGCATCGCTTTTGGCGACAGCGTGCAGATCGCGCTGGGCTGTGTGGATCAGGATGCCCGCATCCGCTACCGCATCGATGATGGCGAAGCGACAGACTATGAAGGGCCCTTCCTGCTGAGGGAGAGCAGCACTGTGCTTGCCTGGAGCGAATGGGAAAATGGACTGCGCAGCCAAGAAGCCGTGAATACCTGGCACAAGGTGGATACCTCGCGAAAAATTCAGCTCGAATCCGAGTACCACAATGCCTACAATGCCGGAGGCGAGCGCGCCCTGATAGACCATCTGAGGGGCAGCAACAATTACCAAACGGGGCGATGGCAAGGCTATCAGGGCCAAGACCTCAAGGCCACCGTCGACCTGGGCGAACTGCGCCATGTGGAGGGCCTGGCCATGGGATTCTTACAGGATGTGGGCAGCTGGATTTGGTTCCCAAAAGAGCTGCAGGTGGAGTGGAGCCGGGATGGCAAGCAGTGGCAGCGAGCTGAACCGGTGGCAGCTCCCCTCCCTCCCGATCAGCATGGCTCGCGCATCCACGACTATGAAGTGGCCATCGGCGATACAGCCCGCTACTTTCGACTGCATGCCCTGAGCTACGGACCTATACCCAATTGGCATCCCGGGGCAGGTGAGAAAGGCTGGATCTTCGCCGATGAAATTATGATTCAATAAGCTCATTGCAAGGGATATAGCAAGAATCTCATGTGGCGTAGACTGAGGCACTGGCTTTGGTTGGTGGAATAAAAAAGCGTCATCCACACCATGGATGTCTTGAAAAGTGCTTTTTCATTTTTTCAGGAAGAGGCCTTATCGTGGCTCTGGCATACAGTACCAGGTCTGAAAAATCAACACCAATGAGGCATAATCTTCGCCTTATTTCACTGACTTTAAGCTGATTAGATATATCATATTGAATACTGGACTTACTTTTGTCCGATTGGTTTGGTTCCAGCTTTTTTAACTCTCTGCTCTATGTATTCTAATAATTCTTCATAGCTCATGTTCTCAGTCTCGGAGCTTATTTTCTTCCGGATTTCACGCTGAATTTTCACAGCGTCTAAGCTGCCTGTCGTACGGTCAGATGTTTTATTCTTAGTCGTTTTCATATCTCAAAAGATCTTTGGGGCTTCGTATCTCGAGAATTTGATAGCCTTTCCGCATATTAACAGAATTGTATCCCTTTATTCTCTCTAAGTTCACGATATGTTTGAAATTCCAGCTTGCAAGTACATCAACCTTATTCAAGGTCGCAAGTGCAATGTGTCTGCAATCTTCAAGGCTTGTCTTTCCGACAACCTTCTCTTCAATGTAAGCATTTGCCAATTCAATTGCTTCTTCGGTCAGGCTAATTCTCTCAAAATTCTCGGGTGAGAATGTATGTAATAATTGCTTTACTTTTTCAGGAGCAAATGTCAGTTCCAAATCAAGTAAATCGGAAACAATGAAAATAATTTCCTGCCTATCAAGTCGGTCAAACAGTTGTCTGGTAGGCTCTTCAAATTCTTCATCGAAGTATCCGCCTACCACTGAGGTGTCAATATAAATTCTTTGTTTGATACTTCAAATATACGAAGAATTATCCTTTTAAAAATTTCTGAAATTCCTTATGTGCAGCAAATTAGCCTTGTGCCCAACATTTCTTTATCTGCAAGATTTTGAGCGTGTTGTATTTTAACCACCTGCCATACAGATTCCCAATTCGAAGTTTGACTCTTTGAATTAAATGTACCGTCTTGGAGCTGACGACTATAGGTAATTGGGAATAGTTCATTTTTAGATAATGAGTGGGTAAAGCCTGCTCATTCCTCGCTGCGCCAGTCTGGTGTGTGGCGATTCATGGATTGAAGAATAAGCACAAAGCAAGAATTCCACTACCTTCATTGCAAACGTGTGGTATGCATGCATTTGTATATTGCGGCTTTTGCAAGGCTGCGCAAGTTAAAATATTAAATCACTGATCAGTAGCATATTTTCACCCTAAGGCTGGATCTTTGCCGATGAAATTGTGGTTGAATAAAGCTCGGGAGGCTCAGGCAAGACGAATGCGGGGATCCAACCAGGCGTAGATGAGGTCTACCAAAATATTGATGAGCACAAAGCTCACCGCTATCACCAGCACCGCCCCCATCACCACAGGGTAATCATCGTTTTGCAGGGAGGTGAAGACCTGCAGGCCAAGCCCCTTCCAATTGAAAACAAACTCGATGAATACGGCTCCGGCCAGCATGCTCGCAAACCAGCCCGAGATGGCTGTCACCACGGGGTTGAGCGCATTGCGCAGGGCGTGTCCCACCACAATGCGAAACTCGCTCAGGCCCTTGGCGCGGGCCGTGCGCACAAAATCCTGCTGCAGTACATCGAGCATGGAATTGCGCATGAGCTGCACCACAACGGCAAGAGGACGGATGCCGAGCGTGATGGCCGGCAGAATGAGGTTGTGCAAGGCGAGGTACTCACCTTCGATGATGTCCACATCGTAGAGTGAACCCGTCATATTGAGACCTGTGCCGGGCAAATCCAGGAAGGCCAGGCTATGCGGCATCAGCGATAGGCCGCTCAAGGCAAAAAAGGCCGCATGGGCCAGGTGCAGAGCAAAACCCAGAAGGGCACCTTTGATACCGAGACTGAGCGCTGCCATGCTTTTTGCGGAAGCGCTCTTGCTAAAAATACCAAGCAATACCCCTGACAATGCGCAAACCACCGGAAGCACAGGCATGGAAAAAGCGGAAGCCCAAAGGTAACCGCCCAGCCATGAAATGATGATGGCGGAGAAAAAAGAAGGAGCCGACATGCCAAGCACGGCGGCAAAAATGGAAAAACCATCCAAAAAACTGCCCTTGTACACCGCCGACACGATGCCTCCTGCCACACCGAAAACCAGGGCAAAGGCAATGGCGGTGAGCGCAAGTACCAATGTGCCGGGAAAGGCCTCCTTGATGATCTCCGTGACGGGCTTGCGCGACTGAAAAGAGCGCCGCAGATAGGGCCACTTAAGCACCAGGGTGGAGCTGCCTGTATCGATGATTTTGCGGAAGCTGTACTTGCCGGGATCCAGAGATGCATAGCCCGATCCCGGCTCGGATGGGTGCAGGGATATCGGACTGATATCATTGAGGTAGAGCAGGTATTGACGATGCCAGGGCAAGTCCAGGCCCAACTCCTTGCGCACCTTGGACAGGGATTCCTCATCCACACGCTGCCCCAGCAGCATGCGCGCCGGATCGCCGGGATTGATGCTGAAAATGGCAAAAACGAGGGTGATCACCCCCCAGAGCACCACCAGTCCATAAGCGATCTTTCGCAGCAGGTAGCTCAGCACACTTAAGAGGGATTGAAGTGTTTCATCTCGACGGTCTTGAAGAGGGGAATGTTATTGCCATGCCACTTCTCCAAAATTTTCCCATCGCGCAGCAACAACAGCCCGGGATTGGAGCGCACAATGGTCTTGAGCATAATGGCATCGGCCTCGTAAAAGGGTATGGCCAGCCCATGCTCATGACGGAAAGGCTCGTACTCATCGTAAGAGGAACCTGTAAGCACGTAGATACGGTGGCCGGCAGCTGTGGCCCCATCGATCAGGTTTTTCAATGCGCGCAGATGCCTGCGCGTATTGGCCTTCTCCACATCGTACATCACCACCATGAAGGAGTAATTGGCATCATTGAGCAATTCATCGCCTATATCGATGCCATCCTCATCAAAGACGGTGAAAGAGGCGATGGGCGGTTCATAACCGCGTTTGAGAACAATGGGCTCCGGGCTGCTGTACACGATATTGTTCCAGTCCTCATCTTTCCAAATCTCCTGCTCCAGGTATTCCCGGCTATTGACGGTCTTCACCTCACCGGTACGCTTGTTTTCCAGTTTGTAAATCGTGGCTTCGATGGTGGGCTCCAAACCCAGTTCAGCAGCATCTTTCATCTGGTCTTTGATGTTAATGCCCACTGCATAGGGTCGGTAGTCTTTTACCGGCAGGTTGAGGTAGGTGTAAGAGGCGAATCCATAGGTGAGCATAACAAAAAACACAGCCACAGCCCATTGCAGGATGATGCCGCGTATCCTCAAAACCTTGAAGAGGTAGTAGATACCGATGCTGATCAGGAGGAAGTAGGTGGGCAGCATCCAGCCGAAGAGCCAGCCACCAAAGAGCAGGGTGATGAGAAGGGAGAAGGGGAAGATGATGAGGTCATCCCGCTTCACATTGAGCCGGATTCGAGAGCCACCTGCCACCAATACCAGCACCATGAAGAGCAGTCCGATATCCTTGTAGAATGATTCCCATGGCGTGAGGGAGCGCCCCACCGAGCCCCTCAGGGCATCTCCAAAGCATCCACAATCCGTCACACAAACCCGATTGAAGTCTTCACCGGCGCGAATGGCCGCCATTTGCGCATCATTGCACTGGGCGGTGAAATAGGTGAGCCAGCCAAAGAAAAGGGTCATACCCAGCAAAGCGTAAGACACCCATTGCACGCGTATACCGAATAGCAATGCAAGACCCAGCAATACTTCCAGCCCACTCACAAAGAAGGAGATCGCCCAAGCCCAGTCGTGAAAGAGGGCCCAAAAAGCCCCAAGGGCATTCTCGTCAAAATACTCCTCCAGCTTGATGCCAAATCCGACGGTATCATTGGCCTTGATAAGTCCGGAAACGATGAAGATGGAGCCCACCACAATGCGCGAAAAATAGCGGGCAGCTGCTCCCTGATTTGCGAGAAGCAAAGCCCCGGGTATGGCTGCACATGCTGCCGCCATCCAGTAAATCTTGAAGGCATCTACCGCCTCGCTTTGCACGAAACCGTAGATGAGCATAAATGCAAAAATGGCCATAAGGGCCATGCCAAGGATGCGTTCATTCTTCATAAGCGGGCTGTATTTTGAACCGCTTCATCCTCCTCATCGATCAGGATGAGGGAGAAAACGGCGTAGTTGATCATATCGTAATAATTGGCATCAATGCCTTCCGAAACAAGGGTTTGGCCCTCATTGTCCTCAATCTGCTTGATGCGCAGAATCTTCATCAAAATGAGATCGGTAAGCGATGAGAGGCGCATATCCCGCCAGGCCTCGCCATAATCGTGGTTCTTGCGCAGCATCAGCTCATAGGCTTCCTTGGCATACTTGTCGTAGAGGCCCTCGGCATGATCCACATCGAGGCGGAGCTCCTCGCTGTCCATGAGTTCCAGCTGTATGAGTGCCATGATGCAGTAGTTCACAATGCCGACAAACTCCGAGCGGATGCCCTCATTGACCAGGCTCTTTTTGAGCTCCTGTATGGTGCGGATGCGGTTGGCTTTGATGTAAATTTGATCGGTGAGGGAGCTTGTCCGCAAGATGCGCCAGGCAGTGCCATAATCGTGCATCTTTTTGAAAAAAACTTCCTTGCAGCTATCCATGGCAGCCTTGTATTGCCGGGATGTGTTTTTCGTCATACCTTGTGTGGCTTTACGCCCATTCATTTCGACCATTATCGCCGTGAAAGATACTCTTTTTTGCAAAAGCCAAAGTATGACCTGCCGCGGGCAGCTCCTCGATTTTAACAAGCCTTTAACCATGGGCATCATCAACCTCACCGATGACTCCTTCTATGCCGGAAGCCGCATACAGGAGGAATCCAAGCTGTTGCAAAAGGTCGGGCAGATGCAGGAAGAGGGGGCGCGCTTCATCGATTTGGGCGCCTGCTCCACGCGTCCGGGCTCCCAGCCGGTGGATTCCGGGCTCGAGCGGGAGCGCCTCGTGCAGGGCATCACTTCCGTAAAAAAGGCTTTTCCAGAATTGCTCATCAGCGCCGATACCTTCAGGGCCGATGTGGCTGAGGCTGCCGCCAAAGCCGGTGCCGATATGATAAACGATGTGGGCTGTGGCAAACTCGATCCGCGCATGTATGAAGCCGTGGCCGGGCTGGGCCTTCCCTACATTCTCATGCACAACCGCGGGCCCTCTGAGCAGATGAAGGAGTTGAGTGAGTACAGAGATGTGGTCAATGACGTGGTGCTGGAACTCTCGCAGCAGCTCGATCGCCTTTACGCCATGGGAGTGGCCGATGTGATTATTGACCCCGGATTCGGCTTTTCCAAAACGGTGGAGCAAAACTTCGAATTGCTCATGCGGCTGGATGAGCTTCAAGTGCTCGATTGCCCCATTCTGGCAGGCCTATCGCGCAAATCCATGGTGTGGCGCAGCCTCAATACCGGGCCCGAACATGCCCTCAATGGAAGCACCGCACTGCACATGCTCGCCCTAGAGCGCG
>SLDS01000211.1 GCA_007125175.1 Flavobacteriales bacterium | reverse complement strand
GCCAAAGAATAGGCCTGGGCGGCATTTTTGCAGAGCAAAAATGCCGCCAAGGCCGAATTAGGAGGATATAAATTTCGCCAAACGGAATAAGGACATGCGATGAAAATTTCGTGAAGTGAACGAGGTAAGCCGGAGGCTATAGTTTTCGTCGCTCGCTTGAGGGGGAGCGAAGCACACCCGCTAATTGCCCTGTTGATTCGAAAAACATTAAAAGAACCGCGGAGCTGCCACACTGAGCGCAGTCGAAGTGGGTGACATGACCATATCCCAAGGTCGGTCATTGAGCGTAGCCGAAATGCAGCCCTGGGATATGGGTCAAGCCAAAGAATAGGCCTTGGCGACATTTTTGCTTTGCAAAAATGATGACAAGGCCGGGCAAGCCCGCGAATGTTCCATCTTCGGACAGGCCCGTCGCCTAGACGTCCTGACAGGCCCGCCCGATGTGTGTCTGGGCGGGCAAGAAGGATAGATAAATTCCTTTGCTACAAGAAAAAAACCGAAATCAGGGACTGTAGGTGAAAGTGTGATAATCCGAGAAGGGGGTCACACCATCCGGAGGCGAAGTTTGCAATGCGCAACGCACACGCCATTGATACGAATTGCCCACCTTAAGCTGGCCTTGGGGCACGAAGAAAGACCCCACCTCATTGCCGATAAGGTTTTGGCTTACAGGATCATTTCCTCCAAGTGGGCCTCCCCTCACCTGGCAGGCGGCCGAATTGGGCAGGGTGTTCCAGGTGAGCAGCACTCCATTGCTTAGGATCAAGGCATCCAACTCAAACTGAAAGGTGGAAGGATCGACGGTCTCACCCAGCAGGCCCCAGGTATCTTCGGCCTCCGGGCCTCCCCAGATCAGGGTGGCCAGCACCGGATTGTCAATAAAGGGATTCCTGTTGCTTTGATGAATTTCCGACAGATCATTGCGCGCCAGTTCGATATCCGATACAGGATCCTCCGCATTCCATTGCAGCAGCACTTCCACCATGTTGGGATCAATGCTTGTGGTACTGCCCATGGCAGTGGCCGTAGGCAGGCATCGGGTTTGTTCCACAGAAGAGCCATTGCCATTGTAGCGCAAGTACATGTACATCACCATGCGGGCTACATCTCCTTTCCACTCATCACCGGGGTACCAGCCCTCTCCCACAATGCCCGAATTGCCGCTACCGGCAACAAACTTCAAATTGCTGCGCAGGGTATTGGTCTCCACATCGCAGGGGCGCAGGTTGTGAAAATCGGTACCAGGCCCGGGCAATTGAACGGTGAGTACGGGCACAGCCCTCGATCGGGGAAAAACATGCTCACGGTTCCAAAGACCGGGGCCATTGCCGTTTTGAAATTTTCCCCGGCTGCGGTCTTTTGTGGCATCTCCCCCACTGCCTTCGGCCCATCCGTACACCATCAATACCTCACTGCTGTTGTCGGGATTTTCATCGCAAATGCGCAGGGCATCCCAGGTATCAAAGGTACCGGATGCAGTGTATGGGATAAAGGTGCTGTTCTGCAATTTTGCCGAAAGGGCATCCCTGAGCTCTAAGCCAGTCAGGGTCAAATCCACATCATCGTAATAGCCGGGAATCTGTGCACCCAGCTGCAAAACCAAGAGTGCACAAATGGAGGTGAGAAAGCTTTTCATGCCCCAAAAATACGCGAAATACTACCTTTGTCAAACCTGCAAGCCGGTTTGCAGACAAAGATTTCATCAAAGGATAATGAACTTCCACACCCGAAAATGGGTCAAGCCCGAAGATCTCAATCCCAATGGAACCCTTTTTGGCGGACGCCTGCTGGAATGGATCGATGAGGAGGCGGCGCTGTACACCATCGTGCAATTGGAAAACCGCCGCATCGTAACCAAGTTTATCTCGGAAATCAACTTCATCGCCGCTCCTGTGCAGGGCGATATCATCGAGATGGGAATTGAGGTGGTGCGCTTTGGCAAAAGTTCCATCACGCTGCGCTGCGAGGTGCGCAATAAGATAAGCCGGGAGCAGGTACTCGAAATCGAACAGATCGTCATGGTAAACCTCGGTGCCGATGGCAAACCCACTCCCCATGGCAAAACACGTGTGGAATACGTGCGCGACCGACTCGCTGAGAAGGAGGGCCAAAAGCCGGGTGCAGCTTGATTTCAAAAAAATTACTGTAAATGATCAAGGGCCGCATTGCTGTGCAATGCGGCCCTTGATCATTGTTCATGATGGGCTTTTGGACTAAAGCCCTTCCGCCAGGCCCATCAACGGGTTACCAGCATACGGGCGCTGTAGGTCTTGTCGGCATAGCGCAACTCCACAAGGTAATAACCCGGATCGAGTAGGGCTCGGGAGTAAGCTTGCACCTCACCTTCCGCACTGTTGAAGCGGTTGGCGTGAACCAGGCGACCGCTGAGGTCGAAGATGCGCAAATCCACAGCACCGGTAGCCGGAGCCACGATGGAGAAATCGCCATTGTTAGGGTTGGGGAATAGCTTGAAATTCTCCTTCTCTCCCACATTGAAAACATTGATAACGCAGGGATCACAGCTGTCAAAGCATACCAAATCGATCACCTGATCGACTGCCGGCACATTGAATACCCTGTTGAATCCTCCAAAGCCATCGGGCTCGCCACACTGCTCAGGCACCTCCTCCTCATTTTCGAAGTCATCGCCATTGATGAATTTGTAGAGGGCTGTGGAACCCACTTCGAGCTCGACAGTGATGCTGTACTGCCCACCGCCCATATTTTCCATAGGCTCGGGGTTGAATCCGTTAAAGCTTCCCGCAATGTGGATTCCCATAGGATCAATACCAACAAGGGCTGAACCGTCCACTTGGAAGGTGACCATCACATTGTCTACAGGTTGCCCTTCGCATACCGAGCAGGATGAGAAGCATACCGGATCGAAGGTGAAATCGGCCGAGGGCATCACGAAGTCGCGGTTGAAACCGCCAAAGCCATCGGGCTCACCGCATTCGCCAGGCACATCTTCCTGCCCGTCAAAGCCGCTTCCGTTCAGATATTTCCACAACACGAGGCTACCTTCTTCCTGCTGCAGGCTGATGGAGTATAGCCCATCGCCTTGTGCAGTCATGGCTTCGGGAGTAAAGCCATTGAAATTACCGGCGATAAAAATGCCCTCGGGAGAAATGTCGATCTCCGAAGCATCCACTTGAAGCACCAGGGTGTAATTGGTTCCAGGCTCAGTGCAAGCCTCGCAGCTGCTAAAGCATACCACGTCGAGGATTTCATTTTCATCAGAGGTCTGGTAGATGCGGTTGAAGCCACCGAAGCCATCGTCATCCCCACACTCGGCGGGCACATCCTCCACTTGGGAAAAGTCGGGGCTATTGGTGTACTTCCATAGCACCGTGCTCTGGGCGGGTAGCTGCGCGGTAAAGGTGAAGATATTGTTTCCTGCATCGTTCATGGGTTCCGGACTAAAACCATTGAAGGTACCGGCAATGTGGATACCGGCCGGATCGATGCTGGGCAGGTTGGAAGCATCCACCTGGAAGGTGATGAAAACATCCTCTACAGGCTCGCCCTCGCAAGCTTCGCAGCTTGAGAAACAAACAGGATCCAGATTTACATTTTCTGCCGGCATTTCAAAAAAGCGTCGAAATCCGAGAACTTCATCTTCCACACCACATTCTGCTGGCACATCTTCCTGATCATTAAAATCGGAACCATTGAGGTAGATCCATTCTACGGTGCTGCCCGCCTCCACTTCGGCTACAAAGCTGAAAAGGCCATCGCCGTCTTCGTTCATGGCTTCGGGCAGGAAGTCATTAAAGCTACCTGCAATATACAAACCCTGTGGATTGATAGAAATTTCTGATGCATCCACCTGCATAGTGAGTTCGAAGTCTTCTCCTGTATCAATACAAGGTGCGCACTCTCCGTAGCATACCACTTCAAGCTCCGCATCCATATCGGGCACGAGGAGCTCTCTGTTGTTGAAGCCTCCCGTACCACACTCTGCCGGGGGATTTTCAAATTCGGGACCATTGCGGAACTTGTATTCAACTGTGATACCCTGCTCCAGCTCAACTTGCAGGGAGTAGATGCCATCGCCCTGATCTTCCATGGCCTCAAATTCGAAACCATTAAAGCTGCCCGAAAGTCCTACACCCTCGGGAGCAATCACTTGCTGGCTCATATCCACCTGAAAGGTGACCATACTGGTTTCGACCGCCGCTCCGCAGGGATTGCAGGATTCGTAACACACGGGGTCGAGAGAGCCGGATTGTTGAGGAACCACGAGCAGTCGGTTGGTGGTACCCGGGGCTGCACAGCTTTGCCCCCCCATATTTTCATCGCCAAAAACCCAGTCAGGTCCGAGCACATACTTGTACTCCAATTCGCTCCCGGGGCTGAGTGCTTCGGTCCAGCTCCATATACCATTGCCTTCATCGCTCATGGCGCGTGCTCCAGGTGTCCATGGACTTTCGTCAAAATTACCCGCAATATGCATGCCCTCGGGCTGTATGGTACCGGTAAACTCCGACATGTCTACTTGAAAGGTGATGAGCACATCCTCCCCACCGTTTACATCGCCCTCGCTCTCTACCAGAATATTGTTGAGGCGAATGCGATCGCGGGCTCCTCCACCTGATTCGTAGAAGTACAACCACCGCAGCTGCACCAGTGGCTGGTCATTTACAGCTTCCGGAAGTTCGATTTCTGAAAAAACGGTAAGCGCCGCCAAACCGGTAGGGTCGCTGAGGTAGGTAGTTCCACTCACATTGCTGAAATTACCTTCATCACCTACGCGGTATTGCAGAATGAGTCCGTTTTGGCGGGTGTCGCCATCGCGGATGTCTTCAGCTTCCCAACTCACAGTGAGATTTTCACGTCCAGTGGTATTGAGAGCCACAGCCAAAGCACCGATGTGGTTGCTGGAAGAATTCAAAAAAGAGATACCCTCGGCACCCTCATTGCGGATATTGCCGGCAGTAGCACTCACGCTATTACCTACCAGCAATCGGTCATTCGAAGCCGGCTCAAGGGTAAAAACGTCGGGCTCCATGCTGAAGCTCCAACCCTGAGTGTGATTGGGATAAGTAGTAGACTCCGGGTCGGTGAAGCCGGTGAAGGCAAAATCGCCCGATGAAAGATCGAAGGGTGCCGGATTGGTCTGGGCCTGCACACAGGTGATGCTCAGCACAGACAAAAGCAGCATCAGGAAGTTTAATTTTTTCATTGTCAAGGTATTTTAAGAATTGGTGTTAGCACTACACTTTCTGCTCCAAAAGTAATACTTCGATGCTTTACTGCAAGTAAAGCTTTTATGAAAAGCTCTTAAACCCAAAGATGCCCCTGAGAGCCTCACAAAATTTCTGGTTGAAACAAGCCTGGAATATGGCAAACAGGAGAAAAACTTATTTTTTTCAAGTCATATCAGACTCATATTCTGAGACATATCTGGCATGAGCATTTTTTTTGCCGAAAAGGTGAAACCCCAGCCCACAGGATGCAGTATACAGAGTCGGTAAGCATCTTTACATACATAGCATTTTGAATTTGGTTTAAAAAAAGCTCCCATCGCGGGAGCTTTTTTTGTTTCCTCCAATGGCCATTTTTATCTCTGATTCATTGTCACTTAACCAGTTCATTATTTGGGCTCTCTACAGGGATAGGCCTGGCCAAAGCGGCGAAGGCATTTCTGCATGTCGTCCTTGTATTCCGGGCTGGCTGTATATAGGCGCTTCCGCAAAAAATGCCTCAGCGGGGTGCGGCAATGCGGGTGCAAAGTTCTATCTTCGCCGCCTTAATGGAAGCCTTCGCAAATAAGGTGGTTTGGATTACTGGAGCCAGTTCGGGCATTGGTGCGGAAATGGCACGGCAGTTCAGCAAGGAAGGGGCGCTATTGGTGCTTTCGGCCCGCAGAGCCGAGGCCCTGGAAAGCTTGAGAAGCTCCCTGCCCCGTCCGGAATCTGTTCTTGTGATACCACTCGACCTCAGTAAGTCGGCTACTTTTGGCCAAGCCGTCCAAACGGTGCTCCACAGCTACAAGCGCATCGACTACCTCATTAACAATGCGGGCATAAGCCAACGCTCCTACGCCGCCGAAACAAGCCTGGAGGTAGACCGACGCATCATGGAAGTGAACTATTTTGGTACCATTGCTCTGAGCAAAGCGGTGCTCCCCCACATGCTTGAGCAAGGAGGGGGCCACTTTGCAGTGATAAGCAGCCTTGTCGGCAAATTTGGATTTGGCGTAAGATCGGCCTATGCCGCCAGCAAGCATGCCCTTCACGGCTTTTTTGAATCCTTGCACATCGAATTAAAGCACAAAGGCATAGAGGTGACCATGATTTGCCCGGGCCCTGTGCAAACAGATATCTCCGTAAACGCCCTCGATGGCAGCGGACAGGCAACGGGTGAAATGGATGAAATGCAGCTGAAGGGCTTGCCTGTAGAGCGGGCTGTAGCAGTGATGCTCGATGCCATTCGAAAAAAAAGACGGGAAGTACTGGTAGGCTCCTTCAAGGAAAAACTCGGAGTATACCTCAAAGCCTGGTGGCCCTCACTCTTTTTCCGCATGGCCCTCAAGCAAAACCCGCGAGCTGAAGTCAAACTGTAATGGTATTATGAGCGCACACATCTGTGGCATACAGCAAGTTGGAATAGGAGTAAAGGATCTCCACGAGTACTGGAAATGGTACAGGGAAGTGTTTTCCATGGACATACGCATCTTTGAAGATGCCGCAGAAGCACCCCTGATGACTCAATACACAGGCGGAAAGGTGCACAAGCGGGTGGCAGCCTTGGCCATGAACATGCGCGGTGGTGGCGGATTTGAAATATGGCAGTATACAAGCCGACAAGCGGCCGCACCGGCTTCGGCCATAAGCTTGGATAAGCTGGGCATACTGGCCGTAAAAATGAAAAGCCCTGATGCGACCAAAGCTGCCGAAGCCTTTGCCCAAAAGGGCGTAAGAATACTCAGCCCTGTACAGAGCAATCCCGCTGGTGCATTGCACTTTTGGGTATGCGATCCGGCCGGAAATTGGTTTGATGTGGAGGAGAGCAAGGAGTGGTTTCGGGAAAATGAAAGCCTGAGCGGAGGTGCTTTGGGAGTGGTGATTGGGGTGAGCGATATGGAGCGATCCATGCACTTTTACAAAGAGATGCTGGGTTTTGACAAGGTGCTGGCCGATCTGGAAGGAGTTCCTGCCGACCTGCCTGGAGTGAGCGGCCAAAAGAAGGCCTATCGACGGGTGCTGCTCACTCAAAGCAAACAAGGCATTGGGCCTTTCACCCCGCTGCTCGGATCGAGCCATATCGAGTTGCTACAGTGCTTGGAGCCTCCCGGGGAGCATGTATTCGCCAATCGGTATTGGGGAGATCTCGGCTTCATTCACCTATGTTTCGATGTGCGCGGTATGGAATCCCTCAAGGAGCGCGGCGCCTCTTTGGGCCATCCTTTCACCGTGGACAGTGCCGACAGCTTTGACATGGGCAAGGCTGCGGGTCGCTTCGGCTATGTGGAAGATCCGGACGGTACGCTCATCGAATTTGTGGAAACACATAAGCTGCCCATTGTGGAGAAGTGGGGATGGTATGTCGATTTGCGGAAACGCAAGCAAGGAAAATCCCTCCCAAAATGGCTTCTGAATTGCTTTCGATTCAACCGGGTAAAGGATTCATAATCGGTCCAGGGCCATCACCTTCAGTACAAGCTCTGCCTGCGGTGCTTGATGGCCCAGATGGCCATGAGTGAAATTGCAGCAATGCCCAAGCCGCCAAACAAGAGCTTCTGCCATACTGACAAATCGCTGCCCAGCATGAGCAAGGGCAGAAAGGAAATACTGCTCAGTGCAGCGATAAGTGTATTCTTCCATTTTACCGGAAGGTGCAGTACCACGCTAAATACAGCGGGTAGCGTGAGCACCTCGGCGACCACTATCATGACTGTGAGCCCCGCAGCAATGAGGTAGATGGATGCTGAGGGCAGGCCATCGGCCACAGCTGGCAGGACTCCCGGCAGCAAAGCTCCAGCTACTGCACCCAGGAGCAGCCCCAGCCCCAATCGCAGCATGGTAGACGCTCCGTGGCGTGTAATCCACCAACTGCTCGCAAAGAGTGCAAGGCTAGTGAGCGCGAGGCTCACCAACTGGCTGGTCTGACCGAATATCCCCAACTCACCACGACCCATGCTGAGCATGCGCAAGAAGCCGGAAGCCTCCTGTGTAAAATAGCTGTAAGCCAAATAGGAGAGCAAGACCCCGAATGCTACCGAACTCAGCCAGAAAGTACTGCGACGACTCTCAGGCCGGGCAGCTGCTGCTTGCGGAAGCTTCTTTTCGCGAAATACGCGGGCCACAGCCAGGAGATAAACATGGCCCAGCATCATGGTAATGCCCGCTACCATGGCTCCGCGCTGCCAATCGAGAGATCGCAGCCCAATGCCCAGCAAGAAGCTGGTGATGAGCGCAGCGGCACTGAGCATACCAAAGTAATAGGACATACCGGCCTCCAGATAGGCCTCGCGCCCCCGGTAAAAGGATGCCATTGAGGTGATAGAAGGCGCGCTGTACAAGCCAAAGCCCAGGCAGCAAGCCAAGAGTGATATCCAGCTGAGCCCATAGGGCAGCAGGGCCAGGCTGAAGTAACCCACCGCCAGCAGAGCCCCTCCCCACACCACGGCATGGCGGCGCTTATAGCCCAAGTCGACAGCGATTGCCCCCGGAATTTGCGAAAGCACAAAGGCCAGAATGATGTACTGAAAATTGGTATAGGCCTCATCGAGTGGCTTCTCACCGTCCATCATGCCCATGAAATAAAGGATGAGCCAGTGGCGCATGCTGTAGAATGCCACCCGCTCGAAAAAACGTGCAATGGAGAAAGCCTGCAAGGCCCGCGGATGGGGCGACACCCTGTAGCCCGGAGCGATCTGATCGATCACCTCTGGAGAGTCATCGTAGCGCTGCCGGCTGCTCATAACTCGGCAGCCTTGTCGGGATTGGCTTTCTTCCAGGCTTCGATGACCGATTTGCGACCGATACGTCTGGTCACAAAGTCTTTGCGCAGGTCGAATCCGCGCGCCGGGCTGTACTCCCTGCCGTAGTAGATGATCTGCAGGTGCAGGCGGTTCCAGTGCTCTTTGGGGAAGAGGCGCTTGGCATCGATCTCTGTTTTGACCACATTCTTTCCTGTGCTCAGGGCCCAGCGGTAAATGAGGCGGTGTATGTGGGTATCTACCGGAAAGGCCGGCTCACCAAAAGCCTGCGACATGACCACTGAAGCCGTTTTGTGGCCCACACCAGGCAAGCTCTCGAGGTAGTCCATATCGGGGGGCACCTCTCCGCCATGGTCATCCACCAGCATCTGTGAGAGGCGGTGTATGGCTTTGCTCTTTTGCGGAGAGAGGCCACAAGGGCGTATGATGGCGCGTATCTCTTCCACATCAAGGGCCGCCATGGCCTCGGGCTGCGCTGCCCGAGCAAAGAGCTCCGGAGTCACCTGATTGACCCGTGCATCGGTGCACTGCGCCGAGAGCAGCACGGCCACCAGCAGGGTATAGGCATCGCGATGATCCAGAGGCACGGGTATCTCGGGGTAGAGCTCGTTGAGGGTCTTGATGAGGTAATCTGCTTTCTCGCTCTTGTTCATGTTTGGATGGTATCGCTCTTGCGCCGCCGGTGCAATAAGGTGCTATAGCGCTCACCGGCCTGATGAAGATGAATTACATGCGATTGCTCCCTGTACACTTCCATCATCATGCTGTTGTGAACGTACACATGCCCCAAAGGTTTAGCAGCCTGCACCACGAGGTATATCCAGGTGATGTCCAGCTCTGTTTCGCGGCCCAGCGTCTCCACTTTCATGAGCTTATTTGGGCTTTCGCCAAAATGAAAATGCATGGACACGTAGCGCAAAACCAGGCTGTCGTGATGCGAAGCCAAAGACATATCGTCGAGGCGCAAGGCCTCGCCGAAGGCGCCCTCCAGCGCCAATTCCAGATCGTCGGTGAACACCTTGAGGGTGATTTCATAGCTCCCCTCCTCCGCATTGTAATCGATCTGCCCCAAACCAACATAGAACTCGTGAGCCTCGAAATCAGACCAATAGTGTGGCGCCTGCGAACAGACCCGGGCCGAGGTGGCCAATGCGGCTGTCAAAAAGCTGCAAAAGCAGCAAGAGGCAAGGCAGAGCAGAAGGTAGAAGGCTTTCACTGCACAAAAATGGAGCATTCCGTCGAAAATTAACCCTCTTTTCGTGAAAAGTAATTTGAAAAGGGCCATTTAATCGGAGCGCAATGCGCACATTTGGGCCCGTCGTGCATTCATTTTCCACATACTTCGAGCTGGGTCTGCGTCACATCGCCGACTTTGAGGGCTATGACCACATGCTCTTCCTCCTGGCATTGGTGTGCCTATACCAGCTCTACGATGCGCTCAAGGTGCTGATACTCGTGACTGCCTTCACGCTTGGGCACAGCCTCACCCTATTTTTGGCCACGGTAGATGTGATTCGCATCAATGAAGATCTGGTGGAATTTCTCATTCCAATCACCATCCTCATCACGGCGGTGCTCAATATCGCCCGCGCACGTCAGCGCGCGCGTGGCAGCATGGCCCTTCACTATTCCCTGGCGGCCTTTTTTGGTCTCATTCACGGCATGGGTTTCAGCAATCACCTGCGCATGCTCCTCAGCGGAGAGGGTGAGCTATTCGTGCCGCTTCTGGCCTTCAACCTTGG
>SLDS01000156.1 GCA_007125175.1 Flavobacteriales bacterium | reverse complement strand
TGAGCAATCCATTGAAAAAATCGGGCTACTCACTCAAAGGCGATGTGAATTTCGAATCAGTCGCTCCTATCTGTCAGGCCATTACTCCGGTACCGGGCGGTGTGGGCCCCATGACCCGCGTAGCGCTCTTGCTCAATACGCTCAAGGCTGCCAAGCATCGCTCTTAAGCTGGCGAGCAAGAGAATTTTAAGAGATGAATGGATGAAAATCCCCATCGAGCCGCTATCTAGTGTCTGTCCATATAGTCAAGAGGCTGGATCATAAAGTTCAGTAGCAAGGCGCACGCAGGATTGAAAAACAAGGAGTTGACTAAAGTCAATGACTGTTTTCAATCCAAGTGCAACGCCGCTAATGGACTTTATGGACAGACTCTATCTAGAGCCGCGATTGAGTTACTTCGTATATTGGCAACGTTTTTTGGGAAACCTCAATCAAAAAAAACGTATCAAGGCTGGTATTTCACAAGACAAATGAACACATGGATTTGAACGAAGCACAATTGGGAATAGGAGCCCGGGTGAAGCATCCCGTATTTGGCGTGGGCATCGTGGTCGACATGAGCCCCACGAGCCTGGAGGTCTTTTTCAAGGGAGAGGGCGACAAGCCTATATCGCGATCATTCACCGGTTTGGAGGTCATCGCTTCCGCAAAAGAACCTTCGAACACATTGGATATGCCCACAGTCGAAAAGGTACTGAAGCGGGTACTTTCAGAGATGTCGGACATTTCGCGCACTGTAGAGATGGCCCAGAAGTGGAAGGGTGGCAGTATGGTGATCAAGCCTAAAAACGAAGAGCTACAGGCCAAGGAAATCCCATTGGACACTTTCTGGCACAAAATAGTGATGGTGAGGGACCGATTGCGGGTGCTGGAGCAAAATATCAATAGCCACGACAAGCTTGACGATCAAGATAAAGTGCATATGCAGCAGTACATTAGCCGTGCATACGGATCGCTTACCACCTTCAATGTCCTCTTTGCCGATAAGGAGGATCAATTCAGCAGTAAGTAATTCCTTTTCGATGTAGGTAATTTGTACATTTCTTTTTACCTTCGTACAAGAGGGGATTAAAGTATTCCCGTGCGAGAGCGATACAGTTTGAAAAACTAACAAGATTGAAATTGGAGATAAGCTCGTTTCGGCTAGGGCGGGCCTCAATCCATGAATGTGGATTCCCCATATGGGGCGAGAGGATTACCGATCTGAAATGGCAGCTCCAGCCATGTCGTTTAGAGTTTTTCTAAACCCTTTCTCGCACGGGCCCCTTTCTTAGCTTTTTTTCTCCGTTTCTTCATGTCCACTTCTCAAGATCAAGTTTCCGGGCCCGGCCTTTCGTCATTTGCTTTGCCCATCATGGAGCATTTCTACACCCTGCAGGGCGAAGGTGCCTACAGTGGCAGTGCGGCCTACTTCATCCGCACAGCCGGTTGTGATGTGGGCTGCGTATGGTGTGATGTAAAGGAGAGTTGGGATGCCGAAAAGCACCCCATCATTCCTGTGAAAGATTTGGCCCTCAGGGCTGCCGATAGTGGTGCCAAGATAGCAGTGATTACAGGCGGAGAGCCGGCCATGTACCCGCTCGATGGGCTTTGTGATGCCCTCAGGGAGCAAGGCCTTCGCACACATATTGAGACTTCTGGTGCTTATGCCCTCAGCGGCTCTTGGCATTGGATTTGCTTCTCACCCAAGAAATTTAAGAAACCAAATCCGGGTATTTACTCCCAGGCCCATGAACTGAAGGTGGTGGTATACAACCGACACGATTTTAAATGGGCCGAAGAACACGCTGCACAGGTCAAGCCTCATTGCAAGCTGTATTTGCAGCCGGAATGGAGCCGGGCCGAAGAGATGATGCCCTCGATAGTGGAATACATAAAAGCCAATCCCAGATGGAACATTTCCCTCCAAACGCACAAGTTCATGAACATACCCTGATGCCCGGCTACCGTAGCAATGTTCTGTGTACATCTTGGCTGTTTGGATTTATGGTCCTTTGCACCTTCTTCTTTGTGAGCTTTGAAGGCTCTGCACAGGCGCAGCAGTACAGCATTAGCAACAAGAAAGCCATCAAAGACTTCGAGAGGGCGCGTACGGCCTTCGACGGGCGCAATGCTCCCCTCGCCATCAGCCTGCTCGATGATGCCCTTAAGCGGGAACCGAAATTTGTAGAGGCCCAGCTAATGCGCTTTGAGGTTTTTGCCGATCAGGGCAAATTGACCAAGGCCATGAAGGCCCTTCAGGATGCAGTGGAGATAAACCCTGATTTTTTTCCGAATGCCTGGTTTTTTCTCGGCGACCTGGAATACAAAGAGGGCCTTTATGAGAAATCCATGAAGAGCCACCGCACCTTCCTGCAATACCGCGCCACGAGCCCCGAATTGCGTGAGATGGCCCAAACTACCATCGATCAATGCCTCTGGGCTCTGGAAGCCATGAAGAATCCAGTTGCTTTCGAACCTGTAAACATGGGGCCCGCCATCAATTCCGAGCTGCCTGAGTACTACCCCTGTCTCACCGCCGATGGACAAACCCTGCTCTACACCCGCTTGGTAAATGATCCAGAAGCTTTTCGCGGTAAGCAGGAAGACTTCTTCATCAGCCAGCTGCGCGATGGAGAGTGGGAGCCCAGCCGGGCCATGCACGAGATCAATACCAGCTACAATGAGGGTGCACCCAGCATGTCGGCTGATGGAAGGATATTGGTATTCACCGCTTGCGAGACCATGGGCGATTACGGGCATGGGCGAAAGGGATTTGGCTCCTGCGATCTCTTCATTTCCGAAAGGGAAGGAGGGAGGTGGTCCATACCCAAAAACATTGGCAATCCCATCAACACCAAGGCTTGGGAGTCGCAGCCCAGCCTCTCGGCCGATGGCCGCACCCTCTACTTTATTCGGGGGCAGCAAACCCGGCGCGGAGTGAAAAATCAAGACATTTACGTGAGCGAGCGCCTCGAAAGCGGCAAGTGGAGTATACCAAAACCTCTGGGCCCTGAGATCAATACTCCGGGACGCGAGGAATCGGTAATGATCCACCCTGATGGGACCAGCCTTTACTTCTCTTCCGATGGCCATCCGGGTATGGGAGGCCTCGACCTCTTCGTTTCGCGAAAGCAGGATGACGGCTCCTGGGGCCGACCGCAGAATCTGGGCTATCCCATCAATACCCACAAAGATGAAAACAGCCTGCTCGTGGGCCCCGATGGACGTATTGCGCTTTTTGCCAGTGATCGGGAAGGTGGTTTCGGCGGACTGGATCTCTACAGCTTCGAACTGCATAAGGATGCGCGACCTACACCTGTGACCTATGCTAGGGGCCGTGTGCTCGATGATGCCACCGGCAGGGCAGTGCAAGCCGAGCTCAGGCTCTACGACTTACAGAAACCGGATCAGGAGATGCGGTTTCGTTCGGATGCAAAAGACGGAAGCTTCATGATCGCATTGCCGAAGGGCCATAGCTATGGATTGGCCGCACAGGCCTCTGGTTACCTTTTTCACTCTGAGCAGTTTGAGCTCCTGGAAGTAGATGATCAGTCAGCCTACCAATTGGAGATTAGACTTAAAAAGCCTGAGGCAGGTGCAGCCTTGGTGCTGCGCAATGTGTTTTTTGATACCGATAAGGACTTGCTCAAGCCCGAGTCGAAGATGGAGCTTCAACTGCTGGCCGACATGCTGATGAGCAATCCCGATATGAAGATAGAGGTGGTGGGCCATACGGATAGCAAGGGCGATCCGGCTTACAATAAAGACCTCTCGGCCCGAAGGGCACAAGCAGTGAAGAGCTACCTGCAATCACAGTTTGATGTCGAAGCCGGGCGCATGCGCAGCAAGGGCATGGGTGAGGAGCAGCCAATTGCCAGCAATGACACCGAGGAGGGGAGGGCGCTCAATCGGCGCACCGAAATTCACGTGCTCCCCGGTGATTAGCATCGACTTCTGCAAGGATCCATCCTTGAGCTCTCTTTCGTTGATAATTTTATGGCCTTTCACTTGAGCTGCACCCCTTGCAGTGCTAATTTTGCGCTATTATGCGCCTTCAGCGGAGATTCTTTCTTGCCTGCTTGCTTTCGGCTCTGGTGATGATGGCCTTGAGCTATGCCTGGCACGGTCTTCTGCTCACCGATCTGAAGCACATACCTTCACCCCGCTCGCTCTTCATGGCATTTGCCGCTATGGCATATCTGGCCATTGCTTTGCTCATTAGCGTAGTTTATGTCATTGTGCGCCATCACCTTCAGTGGCGACTCAACCCCTTGTTGATTGGAGCCCTTTGTGGCTTCTGCATTTATCTCATAGCCTTTGTGTTTGGCATTTCATTCAAGGGCAGCGGAACGGAGCATCTCCTTCTCGACTTTAGCTGGCAAATGCTCGAGCAGGCCCTTGGTGCTGGGGTGGTGGCACTGGTGTATCATTTTGCTGAGTTGCACTCTGAGCAGTGGGAAGAGGCCAGCTAGTGGCATGCCGTAAGTGTTGTATAATTCAGCTTCTTGACTTTATGTCCAGTCACTGGATAAGGCTGCTCAGGGCACAGAAGCCCTACAGATCAGTACGAATATTTGTTGCCCCAGAGTGAGCGAAGGCGCTTGCGCATTTCCTCCTCGCGGGCATTGCTGCCGGGCTCGTAGAAGCAGCTTCCGGAAATGGCATCGGGCAGGTATTCCTGTTCGGAAAAATTTTGGCTGTGCGCATGGCTGTATTGGTAATCGCGTCCATAGCCGAGTTCCTTCATCAGCTTGCTGGGGGCATTGCGCAGGTGCAGAGGTACGGCGAGATTTCCACTTTTTTGAACCACCTGCTGTGCCAAACCGATAGCGGCATAGGCGGCATTGCTCTTGGGGCAGCAGGCGAGGTAGGTGGTACACTGGCTGAGTACGATGCGTCCCTCGGGCATGCCAATTTTTTGCACGGAA
The DNA here is from genome assembly GCA_007125175.1 of Flavobacteriales bacterium. Taxonomy (GTDB): domain Bacteria; phylum Bacteroidota; class Bacteroidia; order Flavobacteriales_D; family Cryomorphaceae; genus T3Sed10-241. Next base: position 5,875 of record SLDS01000156.1, on the reverse strand, counting down.
TCAAAGCAGGCATTGGCCAGCACGAGAGCTGTGGGATTGGCATTGCCGATGTCTTCGCTGGCCAGTATGATCAATCTGCGCGCGATAAACTTGGGGTCTTCGCCGCCCTCGAGCATCCTGGCGAGCCAGTAGACAGCCGCATTGGGATCGCTGCCCCTCACCGATTTTATAAAAGCCGATATGATGTCATAGTGCTGCTCCCCATCCTTGTCATAGTGGCTGGGATTGTTTTGTATGATTTTATTGACCAGTTCATTGTTTATGGACTTTTCATGTTCTGCCATGCCTTGCACCACTGTTTCCAGCACATTGAGCAAACGCCTTGCATCGCCACCGCTCAAGCGCAGCAGGGCTTCGTCTTCGGCTACCTTGATTCCTTTACTTGCCAGCCAAGTATCTTCTTGAAGCGCCTTGTTCATGAGGCTGCGTAGATGCTCGGCGCTCAGCTCCTTAAGCACATATACCTGGCATCGGGATAGCAGGGCCGAGTTGACTTCGAAGGAGGGGTTTTCGGTGGTGGCGCCTATCAGGGTGATGATACCTTTCTCCACCGCGCCGAGCAGGGAATCCTGCTGTGACTTGCTAAAGCGGTGAATCTCATCGATGAAAAGTATGGCATTGCCCGTGCCAAAAAGACCTGCATGCTCCACCTTGTGAATGACTTCGCGTACATCTTTCACCCCTGAATTGATAGCGCTCAGGGCGTGGAATGGCCGCTCAAGCGAGGCGGCGAGGATGCGGGCCAGGCTGGTCTTGCCCACACCCGGAGGCCCCCAGAAAATGATCGAGGGAATGAGACCGGTTTGCAGCGCCTTCCTGAAAATGCCATCTTCACCGGCAAGATGCTCCTGTCCCAAAAAGTCATTCAAATTTTTAGGCCGCATGCGCTCGGCCAGAGGGGTGTGATCCATGACACAAAAGTAAGCCTTTCATATATGTACTCCATCACTGAGGGCAAATGTGAGGGCCGCAGGTGATTGCATTTGGGAGCGAAGTAGGGACTGCTGATTAGGCGATGGTAGAGAGTAGTACATCTGCATGCCCTTTGACTTCCATTTTCAAAATCCTCGCTTTTGACTTCTTACAGATGCGCTAGAAAAATTGTAATCAGAATCATAACCGCTTTTCAGCAGATCCGGACCTACTTTTACCCTCGCTTTTGCAAAAAATAAGGAACTGCGCAGATAGAGGGCGTAGTACCTGCCTACATTTGCAAGCACAATGATAGACGCGACCTCCTTTTTTGCCGAAAGGCAGAAACAAACAAATGGAGAAACACATTGTATCTAACAATGATAATGAACAATAAAAAGCAGATAGACACATGTCAAAAGCACTGAATTTGCCTGAAAAGGGCAGCAAAGCACCCGAATTTACCGCTATAGATCACGAGGGTAAAGAGATTTCGCTCAGCGATTACCGCGGAAAGAAAGTTATTCTTTACTTTTATCCCAAGGACTTAACCCCGGGGTGTACCAATGAAGCCTGTGATTTTAGGGATAATTATGACTCCCTGAGGTCTGATGGTTATGAGGTAATTGGTGTAAGTGCCGACGGGGTGAAATCTCACCAAAAGTTCATCGATAAGCACGATCTTCCATTTACCCTGATCGCCGATACGGACAAAGCCATCATAGAGAAGTACGGTGTGTGGGGCGAGAAGAAATTCATGGGAAAAGTGTATGACGGCATACACCGCATAACCTTCGTGATTGATGAAGAAGGCAAGATCGCCGAAGTGATTGAAAAAGTAAAAACCAAAACTCCCACTGAACAAGTGATGGAGCTCATGAACAACTAAAACCAAAGCCATGGCTGTAGAAGCAAACAAAGAGAAACTCAAAGCACTACAACTCACTATCGACCGACTGGAAAAGTCCTATGGTAAGGGGGCTGTAATGAAACTTGGCGACGATGCCGTAGAAAAGGTAGACGCCATATCATCCGGCAGTCTCGGGCTGGATCTGGCTCTCGGCATAGGCGGTTACCCCAAAGGCAGGGTTGTAGAGATATACGGGCCTGAATCTTCGGGTAAGACCACCCTGGCCATTCACGCCATTGCTGAAGTGCAGCGCATGGGTGGCATCGCAGCCATTGTGGATGCCGAGCACGCCTTTGACCGCTTCTATGCCGAAAACCTCGGTGTGGATACAGAGAACCTCTTCATATCGCAGCCCGACCACGGAGAGCAGGCACTTGAAATCGCTGAAAACCTGATCCGATCCGGTGCCATTGACCTGCTGGTGGTAGACTCTGTAGCTGCCCTCACCCCGAGAGCTGAGATAGAAGGTGAGATGGGCGACAGTCAGGTAGGCCTACAGGCCCGGCTCATGTCCAAAGCCCTCCGCAAGCTCACTGGTGCCATATCCAAAACCGGTTGCTGCTGCATTTTCATCAATCAGCTCCGTGAAAAGATCGGCGTGATGTTTGGCAATCCGGAAACCACCACCGGTGGTAATGCCCTCAAGTTTTATGCTTCGGTGCGCATCGATATCCGCCGTGCCACACAGATCAAAGACGGAGAGACCGTAGTCGGTAACCGCACACGGGTGAAGATTGTCAAAAACAAGGTGGCTCCACCTTTTGCCAAAGCCGAGTTTGACATCATGTACGGCAGGGGAATCTCCAAAAGTGGAGAAGTACTCGACATGGCCGTAGAGATGGGTATTGTAAAAAAGAGTGGATCCTGGTTTAGCTATGGCGAAACCAAGCTCGGACAGGGTCGCGATGCTGTGAAGCAACTCATCGAGGACAACCCGGAGCTCATGGAGGAGCTCGAAGGGAAGATCAAAGACCACCTCGGCAAAAATTGAAAATCAACTGAAGGAGAAGAGGCCTGCGAGGGCCTTTTTCGCCTTTTGTGAGGAGACGCTGTATGAAGCCTACAATGGATAGAGTGATGCCATATCGAAGCCTTGGAATTTTGCTGCTTATGCTGGCTATGCATGCTTTTCAAGCTTGCTCTGAGCAGTCGGGAGAGGGTGAGGCCCGCGCAGTTGATTCGGGTAGGCAATCGTCAGAGGAGGGAAACCGCGTAGAGCGCATTACCTCCAAGATATTGGAAAAGCCCAATAATCCCAATCTGTACATATCCAGGGCACTGGCCTATGCCGATGAGCAGAAGTACAACCTGGCCCTGCGCGATGTAGACCGCGCACTAAGCATCGATAGTACGGTGTCTTTCTTTTACGCTACCAAGGGGGAGCTGTACTTCCTCACCAGAGATTTGCGCTCGGCGCGGCTATCGCTAGAGCGGGCCATTGAGTACGATGATGAAAATATAGAAGCCTTGCTCAAGCTGGGAGAGGTGCTCTTTTTGCTGAGACGCTATCCGGAGTCCATCTCCCGAATCGATGATGCCCTCAGAATCAAGCAGCGTCTGCCAAAAGCTTATTTTCTGAAAGGATATATTTTCAAGGAGCTGGGTGATACTACGCGCAGCATCAGCTCTTTTCAAACAGCCACCGAAGTCGACCCGGAATACTTCGAAGCTTTCATGGAGTTGGGCCACCTTTATGCTTACCGCAAAGATCCGATTGCACTTGAGTACCTGAATACTGCTTTGGAAATCAATCCCAAAAGTGCTGAGGCATGGTACCAGCTTGGACTCTTCTACCAATCTCAGGGCATGCTCGACGAAGCTGCCGATGCTTATGAGAGCTTGGTGCGCGAAGATCCCGGTTCATTTTTGGGCTACTACAATCTCGGATACCTCTACCTCACCGAAACCGAGCGCTATGACATTGCTCTGGCCTATTTTGACTCGGTACTTGCGGTGCAGCCGGCAGCTTTGGACGCCCTGTACAACAAGGGTGTATGCTACGAAGAGATGGGCCGCACCCAAACTGCTCACGATGTATTTCGGGAGGTATTGTCTATGGATCCGCAGCATACCCTTGCGGCAAAAGGCGTAGAGCGCACCCTGCCATAATGGCCCGGACGAGATTTAGCTTTAGCGCTTCTCATCTATTGCTTTATTCCATGAAGTCGCCACCCTCTGTTTGCGCCGGGGTGGCATCGAGGTCGGGATCAATTTCCATTGTCACCCGTTGTATCTCTGGCGCTTCATCGTTGTAGCTTACGGGTATCAGGAAAGATAGTCCGTAGTAGTATTGCCCGAATGCTCCCTCTTTTCTACGAAGGTAGAGGTGGAAGTCGATGAGCAGGTCGCTGTGCCGGTCATCGGGCTCCAACTGATAGTCTAGCTGAATCTTTCCCTCTATCAGATCTTGCTTTCGCACAAATATGGAATCGTTTCTCGAGCTCACATCAAAATTGGAAAAACCTGCCGGATCCAGCTCATAGCCTTCGGCCAGCAAGAGCTCCAGCCTGATGTCATTATTGCCCCTGCGCACTTCGATGCCGGAAGTTTCTACAATGGAGTGGATGGCGGGCATCATGCCACGGGCCAGTTCCTCATAGCCTATCAAGCTCAAGCTGCTGAGCTCATTTTCATTCATATCGAGCACGCGGATGCTGTTTGTGGCCGGATCGGTGATGAAGAGCTTTCTATCCAAAACTGTGAGGTCGCTCGGGGCTAAGAGCTGTGCCGAGCGGGCCCTTCCGTCGCGGTGGCCGGGCTCATTGCTGCCTGCGACGGTGGCGCTCTTTACTTTGAAGGCATCAAGCTTTCGAATATTGTGATTGAAGGCATCGGCGATATAGAGCTCCTCGTCGACCACGACCATTCCCATGGGTGCCTGGAAGGCAATTTTGTCGCCCCGTCCATCTTCATATCCGTAATCAAAAAGTCCTTGGCCCAAGATGCTTTTTACCTGTCTGTTTTCCAAGCTGCGGATACTGGAGCTCTGCGCGTCGGAAAAGAATACAGGGCCACTGGGGTCTTTGGCCATGCCGAGCACCTGGCCGATTTTGGCTTCGATAGCCGGGCCATCTTCAAAGCCGATATGACCAGTGCCTACGAGCCTTTCAGCAACTTCGGTGCGGGTGTCGCCACTCCATATTTCGGCTGTAGCCAAAGATATGAGCAGCTTGGGCCCGTCGAGCAATAACTGGGTGGGATAGCCCATAGCAGCTTGTTTACCTGTGCCTTTGATACGGCCGCGCTCGCCCACATTTCCATTGCCCCAGATACGGCTTACTGTCGCGTTGTTGAAGTCCACGCGTCTGATGGTGTGATTGCGGTGATCGGCTACGTAGAGGTGCTTGCTCACCCCATCCCAGGCGAGGCCCCAGGGACCATCAAAGCTGGCTGAGCTGAAGTCGCCATCCTCATCACCTGCTTCGCCATTGCCTATCACGTTGACCACATCTCCCAGGCTGTTGAGCACCCATATGCGGTTGCCCACAAAATCGCTTACGAAGAGGAGTCCCGCTTCCCGATTTCTCTCTATGGCAATGGGGTAGCGCATCATGGGTATTTTCCTGTTCAGGGATGGCCTCTTGCTCAGGCTGGGAGAATCATTGTAGCCTCCCATGCGCTTGAGCATGGTGATTATACGGGGTAGCCCGAGCTCCATTTCCCGATAGCTCAGAGGCCCTGTAATGCGATCGATCACCTTACCTTGAGGACTCACAAGCAGTGTGGTGGGCCAGGTATCAATTCTATTGCATTCCCAGGACTGATATTCGCTATCCAGGTACATGGGTGGTGAAAGATCCAGTGCCTTTAAGTATCGATCTACATGTAGGCTGTCTTTCGGAAATGAAAACTTTGGATTATTGACCAAAATGACGGTGATCTCACCCAATGCCTCCTGTATGCGGTTGAGCATCTCGGCATTGTACTGGAAAAATACATTGTCAAAAGAGCCGTACTGCACGATACTGAGCTTGCCTTGCATGCTGCCAGCCGGGTAGTTCATATCGCTGTTGAGCCATGTACCTTCCGGAAAGGTGCAGAAGTCCTGGGCTT
>SLDS01000110.1 GCA_007125175.1 Flavobacteriales bacterium | reverse complement strand
TCTCAGCCGATGCGTTTTGGGTAGTCGATGAACTTAAGCGTTCCAGATTGAGGCTGCACCTCACTCCAGTGGTCTACGGGAAAAGAAATGCAAACCTGTCCCGCAGTTGGGAGATTGTCCAGACGATGGGCACTCAAAAAACCCACAGCCTCAGTAAATCCGGGATTGTGTCCAAAAAGCATGGCATTGGGGTGCATATCATCCAGTTCATGTATCACTTCGAGTATGGTGCGGGTTCGCGGTAGGTAGAGCTTGCGTTCTTCCCGAATGTCAGCTTCAGGATAGTCTATAGCCTTGGCTACAAGGCGAGCAGTACTCAGCGCTCTGACTGCAGGACTGCTTACGATAAGCGATATTTTTTCACCACGGGCTTTGAGCCGATCTCCCATTTTGGGAGCATCCCTCAAGCCTCGGGAATTCAGAGGCCTATCAAAATCAGATAATTCGCTGTAATCCCAACTCGACTTGGCATGGCGGTGTAGATAGAGCATTTTCATGCTGACGAAATTATCATTTTTCCGGTCACCAGCACTTGGGCAGCTTCTACATTCATTCATCTTGGCTATCTTTATGCCATGCTCGAAGCAAAGATTCCAGAAGGACGACTCGAAGAGAAATGGAGGAATTACAAAGCGAAATGCCGCCTGATAAACCCATCCAATCGTCGCAAGTACAAGGTGATCGTGGTTGGCACCGGGCTTGCCGGATCCTCAGTTGCTGCCAGCCTTTGTGAGCTTGGTTTTCAGGTGGAGGTTTTCACCTTTCACGATTCGGCCAGGAGGGCCCACTCGGTAGCGGCTCAAGGTGGCGTGAATGCTGCCAAAGATTATGTGAACGATGGAGATAGCGTGTGGCGTATGTTTTACGACACCATTAAGGGCGGAGATTTCAGAGCGCGCGAAGCCAATGTATACCGCCTAGCTGAGTGCAGTGCTTCTTTGATCGATCAGGCGGTGGCACAAGGTGTGCCTTTTGCCAGGGAGTACAGTGGCTACCTCAGCAACCGCTCTTTCGGTGGGGTGCAGGTGAGCCGTACTTTCTATGCCCGCGGCCAAACTGGGCAGCAGCTCTTGCTAGGCGCTTATCAGGCCTTAATGCGGCAGTCGACCCGTAAGAGCATGCAGCTTCACACCCGCCACGAAGTGTTGGATCTGATTGTACACGAAGGCAAGGCGAGGGGAGTGGTGGTACGCAACCTCGATACCGGTGAGCTCAGCAGCCATTTTGGCCAAGCAGTTGTCCTTGCCACAGGGGGCTACGGTAAGATTTACTACCTGAGTACCCTTGCCATGAACTGCAATGCCAGCGCCATATGGAGGGCCCACAAGCGCGGTGCCTACATGGCCGCACCGAGCTGGACCCAATTTCACCCCACCTCCCTGCCCCAGTTGGGGAGCTATCAGAGCAAGCTTACCCTGATGAGCGAATCCCTGCGCAATGATGGCCGCATCTGGGTTCCCAAAACACCAGGCGATCAGCGCGCGCCGGGAGACATTCCCGATGCCGAACGCGACTATTACCTCGAGCGCAGGTACCCCTCTTTTGGCAATTTGGCCCCGAGGGATATCTCATCAAGGGCTGCCAAGGAACGCATTGATGCGGGCTGCGGGGTAGGACCCATGCGCAATGCCGTGTACCTTGATTTTCGTGATGCCATACAGCGACTCGGGCTCGATGCCATACGCCAGCGCTATGGGAATCTATTCGATATGTACAGAAAGATCACTGGATCTGACGCTTACAAAGAACCCATGATGATAGCTCCTGCAGCCCATTTTAGCATGGGGGGCCTCTGGGTGGACTATGAGCTCATGAGCAATGTGGAAGGGCTTTTCGTGCTGGGCGAAGCCAATTTTTCCGATCATGGAGCAAATCGCCTGGGCGCCAATAGCCTGCTCCAGGCCTGTGTTGATGGCTACTTCATCGCCCCGCATACGGTGATGCATTACCTCGCCGGTGAAAGAATCGATGGGCCTCAGGAAGAGCAGCTTCAGGAAGTCGGTGAGCGCCTTTTGCAGCAATGCTCAGCAGATCTGAAAGAGATGCTCGATCGCAAGGGCAACAAAACGCCCGAAGAGTTTCACAAAGAGCTGGGGGCAGTGCTCTACGGCAAATGTGGTCTGTCGCGCAATCGCAAAGACTTGCTCGAAGCAAAGGAAGAACTGCGCAAATTAAAAGACGAATTCGATCTAAATTTGCTGGTATCGGGTGCTTCGAAAAATATCAATTTTGAACTTGAAAAAGCCGGAAGGGTAAGGGATTACCTGGAGATGGCACCGCTCATCATCCAAGATGCCCTGCAGAGGGAGGAGTCTTGTGGAGCCCATTTTCGCGAAGAGCATCAGAGCGAAGAGGGAGAGGCACAACGCAATGATGAAGAATTTCAATATGTGAGCGTGTGGGAGTACAAGGGCAGCAACGAATTCGAATTGCATCGTGAACATCTTGATTTCGAATTTGTAAAAGTAAGTGAGCGCAGTTATAAATAATCCATTGCCGGAAGCATAGATGGAGACATTCACACACAGAAGATAAGGACATGAGATTGATACTGAATGTATGGAGGCAGGAGAGTCCCGAGCACAAAGGTGCTTTTGAGCGGTATGAGGCCAATGACCTGGATCCGCATATGAGCGTTCCAGAGATGCTCGATCACCTCAATCAGGGCTTGATTAAGAAAGGAGTGGAGCCCATCGCATTTGAGAGCGATTGTAGGGAGGGCATTTGCGGGCAATGCGGCATTGTGATCAATGGTGAAGTACAGAGTCCTGAATCGCATTGCACCACTTGCCAAACCCATTTGCGCAGTTTTCGAGATGGCGAGGAGCTGTATTTGGAGCCTTTTCGGGCCGGTGCCTTTCCTGTAAAGAAAGATCTGATTGTAGATCGTTCTGCTTTTGATCGCATTGTGGCAGCTGGTGGATACATTGGTGCCAATACCGGGCAGGGCAATGAAGCCAATAGCATCTTGATCACCCACGATAGGGCCGAGCAAGCCATGGACGCAGCGGCTTGTATAGCCTGCGGGGCTTGTGTAGCTACCTGCAAAAATGCCAGTGCCAGCCTCTTCACAGCTGCAAAAATGCACCACCTCAACTCATTGCCTCAGGGAGAGCCCGAAGCCCAACAGAGGGCGCTCAAGATGGTGGAGCAAATGGATGCCGAAGGTTTTGGAGCCTGCTCCTTTACCGGTGCCTGCGAGGTGGTGTGCCCGCAAAGCATCAGCATACAGCATATTGTAGAGATGAACCGCTATTGGAGAAAGGCGCTCTAGGCAGATTGAGAGAGACTCGGCCGCACGTCCTAAGCCATCGCTTGCAAGGTCTCAGCCGATTTCTCCCTTACAATTTTGGCAATAGCCAGATAGCAATACCTGAACCTCGTCCACATGGTGCTGGGAGATGCGGGGACGTACAATTTCCACATCGACGCATTCCAAGGTCTTGCACTTCTTGCACTGAAAGTGAGCGTGCATATCCTGATGATCATGTTCATCGCAATGCTCACCACAGCTGGCGTAATAGCTTTTGCCCTCCAGGCCTATTACCTTGTGAACGAGCCCTTCTTTTTCGAATCGTTCGAGTATTCGGTATACAGTTACGCGGTTGGCTTTGGTGCTGAGCTGTTCGAGGATTTCATCGGCAGACAGGGCTACATCATTGCTCTGTAGCACCTCCATCACACCCTGCTTTTGTTTGGTATTGCGTTTTTCCATTGTACTATGCCGATCTTTTTTCCGGCATTCAGTTCTTTTCTATGGCTGTATCGCTCATGGCAAATATAAGTGAACCAAGTTAGCCTTTGTCCATATAGCTTGAGCAGAAGACCCATCTGGTAAATGCCGCCTTAAAATTACGCAATGTAGGGGGAAGAAATTGTACAGCCCAAGACGAAAAGCGTCAAATGGTGATAAAGAGGCCCACAATGGCGAATTGGACGAGGGTAAAATTGTAGACTTGACTCACATTGGCGCCGCCCTCCAGCAGTCGGTAACCGGCCTTGGCCTGTATGTGATCATCGATCTGATAGAGAGCACCCCCGAAAAGATCGAATGCACGGCCGGGCCCGCCCGCGAGCCCATCTCCCTCGAAGTAGACTTGCCACGGCCCGCTGCGATAGGCGGCATAGAGATGCAGCAGAGGAACAAAACCAAAATCGTCAGAGCGATCAATTACGCCTTGGCTTTCGAGTTGCACGCGCGCGTCACGAATTTTTGCTGTAAAGCCCAAGCCCAGCACCCAATGATCGGTTATCAACAAGTCGCGCCGGTACGTGAGGCGGTAGCTGTTGAAGCGGTACAGGCCATCGATATCGCTCCCTTCCGCAAAGAGCAAGTCCTCGAATTGTATATCGCGCGGGGCAGCTCCGCTATAGCGCACGGTGAGAGGAGCATACAGCGCGAAAAAGTGATTTTTCTCATTGAGACTGTAGCCTACCCTGATGCGAAATGGCAGCACAGGGCCTTCCAGATCGAAATCCTTATTGAAGTCGAACAAGGTGCCTCCTTCATTGGGGATGCGCACCTCATTGTAATTCTGAAATGCCAGCCCAAACTCCGCATCAAAGCTCCACTGAGCCAGGGCTTTGTGTGGTAAGGCAGCCGAGAGAATGAGGGTAGCAGCGAGCAGGACAGTTCTTATGGACATTTTCTCTTCAGCCTCTGCCAGGAAGACCCATTTTGCGAAGGCAGGCAAGCTTCTCAAGCGCCATCTGACAGAGCTTCTGGAGTCATCTTTCATTTTTTGAGACTTACTTTGATGCGTTCCACAATTTCATATACCGCCGGGCATACAGCGATATTCTTTCTGGTGAGTTCCAGTATTTCGCCCATATTCCTCCGGTCGGTATGGGGAAACTCGCGGCAGGCCTTGGGGCGTACTTCGTACACAGTGCAGCGATTGTCAGTGGCAAGGAAGGGGCAGGGAGTGGCTTTGAGAACCATATCGCCTTCTTCGTCTTCACGGAGATATTTCTCGACAAACTGCCCGGGTCGGATTCTGAAATGTTTGGCCAATCGCTCGATATCCTTCTGAAGGAAAAGTGGGCCCGTACCGTGGCAGCAATTGGCGCATTCCAGGCAGTTGGTGTGGGCAAAGACCTCCTCATGAGCTTGGTGGAAGGCAGCATCGAGCTCATTGCCCTTGATGGTTCTCAGCGACTGGAAGAATCGCTTGTTTTCTTTGCCTTTGCCACTAGCCAATTGCTTGATGGAGGCAGCAAGACTCTTAGGATGCGATTGCAAATCTGTCATTCTTTGCTTTTGCCAGCCTCCGCATTTTGCAGATTGCTTGTCGGCCTTTTGCCCGGGCCACGAAAGTCGTACTTACGTCGAATGAAAAGGGTGAGATCTCCGTACTTTTTTTTGCGGCGATAGCCCATCAAATGGAGTATCTCTGTGCTGTACCATCGTGCGATGCTCTTGTCTACTACCATCATCTCATCGCTCTGCATGTAGCAGCGCACCCCTGGCAGAAAGCGCAGCATGCGGTACAGGCCTAGGCCTCGAAACAGATAAGACACATAGAGCCAAATGCGCTTGATATGCCGAATGGTAAAGTAACCATCATTGCCCTGCGCCTGGTAGAGCGGCATGAAGATCATTCCATCCTCTGTGGCCCTCAAGGTCTGCCCATTGTGTTTGGCCAAGGGCTGATCGCGCTTGATGCTCTGAAAGTTTACAAATCCGGGAAGCATCTGAAATATATCCCCGGCGGCAATGTGCTGTCGATAGCGGATTTCATAGACTTTACGGTCTCCCTTGGCAGCATTGAGCAGCTGCTCGTAATGCTTCTTAAAATGGGGAATTTCCATCTTCTTCATCACCCCGGAGTAGACCAAAGACAGCCATATCATGGCTTCGTGATTTTGCACCGATTCGGCTTCGCCGTGCTGCCCACCCTCGAAGGCCATGGACACACAGCCCAGCTCATTCACATAAGAGAGCAGGGGCTCGGAGAGGTATTCTTCAATACCGATAACCACCGGAACGGGCACCTTATTTGAAAATTGCCGGTTCATGATGGTGTCGCTCATGGTGATGAAGGGCACACTTTTCACGGAAGTGGTATGCAAATCAACGAAGAAGAAAGGGCCGGGATTCTCTTGCATGAGCTCGTCGATAATGCCCCAGAGCTCGATCTGCTCCTCTACCTCATTGATGATTTCTGTGGGATGGTAATCGCGCTTGCGCGCGCGCTCCACGTGCTCAGCATGCCATATGCGGTTGAGGTCTTTCTCGATAAATCGCTCGCCGCGCTCCAAGGCGGTCAGGTTGCCCACCAGCGCATATACATTGCCCTTGAGCAGTGGCTGAAGACGTTTTACATGCCGCATTACATGGGCCAGAGCGAGCACACCGGTAGGCTCATTGCCGTGCATGCCGCCGATGAAGATTACATTCGGTCCATCAGCTTTGGTGCGTATGGAAGCAATCTCCCGACTTACCTGAATGGCTTCTCCCTCTACGAAATCAAAGAGCCGGATGCTTCTCATTTTCTTTGCTTTCCAATTCTTCAAACAGGTGTTGGGCAATGCACACGAAATCGAATTCCGTTACGATGCCTATGAGCTTCTTGTCTTGTACCACGGGCAAGCAACCCAGGTTGTGCGTGCGCATGAGCCCCAGTGCATCGGTTGTTAAGGTATCAGCGCTCACAGTAACCGGATTTTTTATCATGATATCATTGACGGTGATTTCTTTGCTGTCGAGATCCAGCCGCTTGCTAAAGTACTTCAGAATATCGGCTGAGCTCATGATGCCCACTACTTCACCTTGTTCGTTTTCCACGGGCACGTGGTGTATCTTTCTCCAATCCATCACGCTGGCAGCCAAGTCTACAAGGTCTTCTTCTTGCACAGTGTATAGCTCCGTCGACATGATTTGGCGGATGTACTTGTACTTATTGGCCCAGGATCCGCTTTCGCGAATGTTGGGTGTGTCCCATGTGTGCACCGGTTGTTCGCTTTGTTGTCGGCGCAGCATTCCGGCAGTGAGGGCTACCACGGCTTCCTCACGTGAGGCTTTCTTGATGAACTTGGTAAAGGCGGTGTTCAGCCAGATGGCCCCGGTTTGGTGGGCTTTGACCCTTTCTTCGATTACTCCGAGGTATCGATCGATGTCCGAGGTGTCGATGTTTTTGTTTTGCAGACCTTCTCTGGCAATAGGGATTAATTCCTTCAAAAGCAAATCTTCAGCTGTTACCACCTTTCCATCGCACCATCGGAATTGTGAACCGAGGCCCACTTGCGCCGCTTTCAGGAAGTTGTGCTTAGCGTGATCAAAGTCCATGTGCTTCTCGATGTCCTTCACATATTCGGGCATGCCGGCCATCAGTCCAAGCCAGAAGGCAGCATTGCTTATTTCGTCAAGTACGGTAGGACCCGAAGGTATGTATCGATTCTCAATGCGCAGGTGTGGTTTGCCATTGGTAATGCCGTAGCAAGGCCGGTTCCATTTGTATATGGTGCCATTGTGCAGGTTGAGGGCTCTTAGCTTTGGTATCTTACCAATGCGCAGCTGTTCGAGCGCATCTTCATCGATATTGCCGGCGAGCAGCAATTTATAATATGCTATGTCGTACTTGAAAATCTCCGTCACACTTTCCCTGAGCCAGTCAGTGCCAAAATCTACCCGGCTCTTGATTTCCCTTTCGGGATTGTTCATGTTTTTCAGATCCACAGTTTGCTCGAAAACGGCAATGCGCGATTCTTCCCATAACCTTCGCCCGAATAGGATAGGAGAGTTGCAAGAGGCGGCGAGCACTGGGCCAGCGATGGCTTGGGCCCAATTGTATTGATCTACAAAGCTGTCTGGATCGATTTGTAGATGGATTTGAAAACTCGTATTGCAGGCCTCAAAGAGCATAGAACTGTGTTTGGTAATCAGCTCATCAGTGCCTTTTATGTTGAATTCGAAATCGCCGCCTCGCATCTTGATCATGGCTTCATTGAGCGCGCGATACCTGTCATAAGGCGTAATGTTGACAAACTCCAAATCACTTTTGCGGATGGTCGGAAGGATTCCTGTGAGCACAGGATGGGCGCTGAATTTTTTTGCGGCTTCGCTCACCTTATTCATTAAGAGGCGCAGATGCTCTTCCATGAGGCGAATGGCCCCCCCTTCAAAAATCAGTGGATCGAGATTTGCTTCGATGTTGAATTTGGCGAGTTCAGTGGTGAAGTGCGGGTCGTCGATCTCTTTGAGAATCTCGATCCCAACCATGGCAGGCCGGTAAAAGCGATCGACAAAACAAAGCTCCTGTTCTGCACCGATGCGAGCCACGCCACTTTCAAACATATTTTGATCGAGCATGTACTCCAAAGCTTTCATATCCTTGAGTATGGCGCTCACGAAATGCTTGCGCTGCTCCTTTGACTCCACGATAAATACGTCCATTGCTCCCATGAAAAAGCTCTTGATTTAGTGATTTTGGTGCCTACCAATTTGCAAGTATGGATACACCAAAAGTTGAAGGTCAGAAAAAAGCGCGGATTCGGCAAGTCCGACACTCATTTAATGCGCAGAGAGAGCAGCTTTTTCCCACCGATGTAGGCCTCAAGAAGATCGCCCCGCTCGGCAGGCCCCACACCGCTGGGTGTTCCTGTGAAGATGAGATCACCCATTTTCAGCGTGAAGTAGGTGGAGATGTGCGCAATGAGGTCATCAAAGCCAAAGATCATGTCTCGCGAATTGCCCTTTTGCACCATTTTACCATTCTTTCGCAGGGAGAAGTCGATGGCCTCTGGCTGGCTAAGCTCTGCCAGCGGTATGAAGTGCTGGCCCAGTGGGGCCGAGAGGTCAAAGGCCTTTGCCTTTTCCCAGGGGAGGCCCTTTTCCTTGCAGCGCTGCTGGGTGTCCCTTGCGGTAAAATCGATGCCAATACCGACGGAGTCGTAGTACTTGTATGCAAACTGGGGGAGTATGTGTTTGCCAACCCTCTTGATGCGAAGTACAAGCTCTACTTCGTAATGTAAGCTCTTGGTATGCTCCGGGTATAGAAAGGGGTGGCCCTTGGGGATGAGGGCTGAATCAGGCTTGAGGAAAAGCACAGGCTCCTCCGGAATGGCATTGTTGAGCTCTGCGGCGTGAGCAGCATAGTTTCGGCCTACGCATATTATTTTCATGCCGTACTCGACATTCGTTCTTTGATGCTGCGCAATACTTTTTTGGTGTAAAGCGGAAAATCGCCATTGAGCATCCACCCGTAATAGCCGGGTTCATCGCGCAGTACTTCCTCCACACTGCGGCCTTTGTGCTTTCCGAAGTTGAAGACCTCTACGCCTTTGTCATCATAGACAAAACGACCGAGAAAATCGACATTGCGTTGGCGTTGCGACACCTCGTGCAGGTGATCCATATCATTTTGCACCGGTTCGTAAAGCTGCCCCTTGGCATCCTCTATCTTCACATCCTTATAGCGCTGCAGCTGGGCGAGAAATATCTCATAGGTAGCTTCCACATCGGCCATGGCTTCGTGGGCATTGTCAAGATCCTTTCCACAGTAAAACTTGTAGCCGGCCTTGAGTGTGCGCTGCTCCATAAGGTGAAAAATATTCTGCACGTCAATGAGGTTGCGGTCTTCTATGCTGAAATCGATACCGCAGCGCAGAAATTCTTCCGCAAGGATGGGCACATCAAATTTATTGGAATTGTAGCCTGCCAGATCACAGTCGTACAGAAACTTGAACAGCTTTGGAGCCAGATCGGCAAAGCTGGGCGCATCGACCACATCCTCATCTGTGATACCGTGAAATGCGGTGGACTCAGCCGGGATTGGAATTCCCGGATTTACCAGCAGCCGCTCAGGGCCCACATTGGGATCGGGCCTTTTCTCAATGCGCCCATCTGGGTGCACCTTGAGTATGGCGATTTCTACGATGCGATCGGAGGCAACGTTTACGCCAGTGGTTTCCAAGTCAAAAAATGCCAAGGGACGGTGCAGCTTGAGCTCCATATCAGCGGTTGAGTTCTAGGGTTTTTAAGTTCTTATCCTGTCGTACATGGGCATTGTTTACCACAAAGACCTCCCGAAGTGGCTTGTAGCCATCAGCTTCGAGATACATGTAGTACTTTCCGGGATAAAGGGCGAGCACGAAATTGCCTGTGATGTTGTTGGCTGCGTATTCTCCAACAAGATCTTCGGCTTCATTTTTCACGAATATGCGCGAATTCTTCAACTTTCCGTCTTCTGAGAGCTGAGGTACGCTCACCAGAAATACAGCAGGCATGGCTTCGCGGAGGCTGAGGTAGGTTACTTCGTAGAGGTCGAGATCTCCAAGGCCATCAGGTCGAAGGGCGGTCATGTAGGCCCGGTCTCCATACTCATTGTAGGAGATGCTTTTCTCATCGCTCGGAGTATTGATGGGGAAACCGAGATTTTGAGGCTTGCTCCAGGTGTTTTCCAAAGCATCCCAAGTGGAAAAGAAAAGGTCAAATTTTCCCATGCCGGGATGGCCATTTGAACAGAAGTAGAGGGTTTTACCATCTCCGGATAGGGTGGGAAAATCTTCGTCGAAAAGGGTGTTGATCTCAGAACCCAGGTTTAATGGCTCGCCCCATTCGCCATTGGGGAGGCGCCGCCGCATCCATATATCGAGGCCGCCATAGCCACCCGGGCGATCACTGGAAAAGATCAGTGTATTGCCATCCCGGGATATGGAGCAGGCCGACTCGATATATTCTGTGTTCACAGCGTAATCCAGAGGCTTGGGATCGGTGTATACTCCGGCCTTCTTGGTGCTGATGTATATGTTTCCAAAGGAATTTACGTGGTCAATGTAAAAGAAGAGGCTGTCGCCGGAATCGGTGATACCAACCGCCTGCTCATCGTAAGGGGTGTTGATGCGATCGCTCAGCTTGGTGGCTTG
>SLDS01000039.1 GCA_007125175.1 Flavobacteriales bacterium | reverse complement strand
TGGGAAATTCGAAACTGATATTGCTTTCGCAGCTCTGGAAGCTCTCAGGGCAATCAATCGTGGGAGCGATCGTGTCGACCACGGCGAGGATGAATTCGCATTCGACGGTATTTCCGGAAGGATCCACTGCCTGGTACACCACCGGATAATTTCCCACAGGGAGCACGGCTCCCGATTCAGGCCCGCTCAGCTGTGTGGTGAGCACTTCGCAATTGTCGCTAGCTTCGGGGTCTACGAAGCTTACCTCGCTCTCGCAAGCTTCAGCATCCACAGGATAGATCAGGCTGTCGGGACAGAGCATGAAAATGGGTGCCTCCACATCGATCACCTCTACATCGTAGGTGCAGGTGCTGCTGTTTCCGGCTTCGTCAGTCACCTCAAAGCCAAAGGTGGTGAGGCCCAAATCGAGGAAGCTGGCACTCTCGGGCCCCTCGACTTGCACCACCTCAAGATCTTCACTGCAATTGTCGATGGCTTCGGGAAGCTCAAAGGTGTAGATCGCTCCGCATTCCCCGGGATCATTGTCGAGCACAAAGCCTTGTTCGGGACAGTTGAATACCGGCGCCTCAGCATCCTCCACGGTCACCGTGAAGCTGCAAGTTGCTGTATTTCCCGAAAGGTCGGTAACGGTATAGCTCACTGTGCTGCTCCCTATCGGAAAAAAGGCTCCACTCTCCAGGCCCTCGCTGAGCTCAGTGATCGCCCCGGGGCAATTGTCTTCGCCTTCGGGCAGGGGGTAGTTCACAATGGCCCCGCACTCTCCGGGATCATTTTCCACAAGGATATCATCGGGACATTCGATGCTGGGGTCTACATCCTCAGATATTTGTATGGTGAAGCTGCAGGTGCTGGTATTGCCAGCAGCATCTGTGGCTTCGTAGGTCACCGTGCTCGTGCCAACACCTGCGATGGATCCACTCTCCGGGCCTTCGATGAGCAGCAGGCTGGTCAGCTCACAATTGTCAGTAGCGGTGGGGTCGGGGTAGTTCACCACAGTTTCGCATTCACCGGGATCGAGTAGAATTTCGATGGGATCGGGACAGCTCAGCTCCGGAGCTTCCACATCGAGCACCTCGATGCTAAAAGAGCAAGTGAGCACCTCACCCGACTCATTGCTGGCCTCAAAAACCACCTCCTGCGTGCCCACAGGCATAAAGTCGCCGCTCACAGGCCCCGAAATCAGCTGCAGTGTCACATCCTCGCAATTGTCTGTGGCTGTTGGCGTCGCGTAGTTGACCACCGCGCCGCAGTCTCCGGGATCGTTCTCCACTTCCAGGTCGTCCGGGCACTCGAGGTTGAGTGAAGCCTCTGAGCTTACTATCACCTCAAAGCTGCAACCGGCGCTATTGCCAAAGGCATCCTCGGCCAGGAAGCTCACTGTGGTGCTGCCCACGGGAAAGAGAGAGCCGCTCGGCGGGCCTTCGCTTTGGGTCACCGTCACCTCACCTTCGCAGGGATCGCTGGCCGTGGGTGTGTCGAAGTTTACCTCCACCTCGCATTCACCCTCAGGAGCACTCGCGCTTATGTCAGGTGATGGGCAGTCGATGAAGAGCGGGGGATTCACCTCGATCAGGGTGAGGTTGAAGCTGCAGTTGGCCGTATTTCCCGAGGCATCTACAGCCTGGTACTCTACGGTATAGCTGTCGGCCTCCACCACTTCACCGCTGGCGGGGCCCGAGATGAGGTCTACCTGCACATCCGGGCAATTGTCGCTGGCTGTGGGCAAGTCGTAGCTGATTTCCAGCTCGCACTCGCCCTCTTCGAGGGTGATTTCGATATCTTCAGGGCAGTCTATTTCTGGATCTTCGCTATCGCTTACCAGCACCTGAAAGCTGCACTCGGCGGTATTGCCGGCTTCATCGCTTGCAATGAAAGTGAGGGTGCTGCTCCCTAGGGGAAAAAATGTACCGCTCGCAGGCCCTTCCGTTTGCGAGACGACGATGTCATCGCCCGCACTGCAATTGTCGCTCACATCGGGAATGTCGAAAGTGACTATGGCCCCGCAGTCTCCCGGATCGCTGTCCACTTGCAGCTCCTCGGGGCAGTCGAATTGGGGTGGCTCGGCATCGGTCACAATCACCTCGAAGCTGCAGGTAGCGGTGAGCCCACTGGCATTGGTAATCGTGTATTCCTCAATTGTGGTACCCAATGGAAACTCAGCTCCCGAGCCCAGTCCGGAAGTGAGCTCGACCATGGATCCCGGGCATTCATTGCTCCCCTCTGGCGGCTCGTAGCTCACTACGGCAATGCATTCTCCCGGATCGGTATTCACCGAGATATTGTCGGGACAGGTGATTTCCGGGGGCTCATTTTCTTCCACGGTGATGGTAAAGCTGCACTCATTGGTATTGCCACTGGCATCGCTGGCAGTGAAGATGACTGTCGATACTCCTGCCGGAAAAAGGGAGCCCGAAGCAAGTCCTTCGCTCAACTCGAAAGTCACCCCGGGGCAGTTGTCACTCACCTCCGGATCGGCGTAGATCACTTCTACTTCGCACTCTCCCGGAGGCAGGCTGACCAGAATGTCGTCCGGGCAATCGATTGCCGGGGGAGCGATATCGATCACGGTCACATTGAAGCTGCAGGTGGCCGTGTTGCCGGCTTCATCTTCTACTTCGTAGGTTTCTACCGTGGTGCCTAGCGGAAAGGTAGCTCCGCTTCCGAGCCCGGCCGTTTGGGTGGTGGTAGCGTCTCCACAGGGATCTGTGCCCACCGGAGGGCTGTAGGTAACTTCGGCTTCGCATGATTCAGTGACCTCCACCTCGATATCGTCCGGACAGGTAATCTCGGGATCGTTCACATCAATCACATTGATCACAATGCGACAAAAGGCGAGGTTGCCCTCAGCATCGAGGGCTTGAAAGTCCACGCTGTTTTCTCCTGTGGGAAAGGTGGATCCACTGGGCAGGCCGCCTATTTGGGTGATGCTCGTTACCTCACAATTGTCTGTGGCTGTGGGAGGATCAAAGAATACCTCAGCCGAACAATCCGGAGCGGAGGCATCGATATTAATCTCAGCGGGGCAGTCAAAAACAGGAGCTTCGGTATCGTTCACAGTGACAAAGAAGCTGCATTGCTCGCTTTCACCCTCATCATTGCTCACCTCGTAAGTCACTTCGGTCACTCCCACAGGAAATGCGCTGCCGCTGGGCAATCCTTCGATCAATGTGGTGGTGATATTGCTTCCGCTGCCTGTGCCTTCGGGAGTGGCATAGCTGATGACGGCGCTGCATTCTTCCTCATCATTTTCGGCCACAATATCGTCAGGGCAGTCGAGGCTGAGCTGGGCAAGGGAGAGCTGGGGTATGCTCAGGGCCAGTAAGAGACAGAGCAGTAGGGGGCTAAGGTGTGTAGCATAGGCTAAGCGATCCATTCAGCAAGGTGTTTATGGGTTTTCAAAGATAGCTCAATCGACAAGGGAGAAAAGAGGAGGGCTGTAATTCTTTGCACGTCTCCATGTGGCTTTCGGCCTAGGATTCCTCAGATTTTTCGCCCTTTTCTTCTGGATGAAGGGATTGGCCGCATTGGTGGCAATACTTGGCTGCCATGAGGTGAGAAGTCTCGTGGCAATAGGAGCATTGGCTGCCATTTTTGTTTTTTCTGTCCTGCGATTCGGCGTATATCTGCGAGCCGACAATACCCGTAGGTATGGCAATGATGCTGTAGCCTAGTAGCATAAGGATTGATGCGATGAACTGCCCCGTGATGGTGCCCGGCGATATGTCGCCATAGCCCACCGTGGTAAGCGTCACAATGGCCCAATACACGCTACGCGGAATGCTGTTGAAGCCGTGCTCCGTGCCTTCTATCAGGTACATGATGCTTCCCATGATGAATACCAGGATCAATACGGCCAGGAAAAAAACGGTGATCTTTTGTCGGCTTCTCTTGAGGGCTTCGAGCAAAAAGTTGCTTTGCTCCATGTACTGGGCCAGTTTGAGCACACGAAATATGCGGAGCAAACGAAGGGCACGCAGCATGGCGAGACTCTGACCTCCCACGAGCACCAGTGCCAGATAAGAGGGCAGCACTGAGAGCAGGTCTACAACTCCGTAGAAACTAAAAATATAGCGTCTAGGGTGTTTCACCACCCAAATGCGGGCCGCATATTCCGCTGTAAAGCTGATGGTAATCACCCACTCCAAGACGGTGAGCACCCGGCTGTATCTGGCATAAATGAAATCCACACTCTCCAGCATGACAACGATCATGCTCAGCAGAATCATGATCAGAAGAAGAATGTCGAAGAGCCTGCCCAGGGGAGTATGGGTGCCAAAGATGATGATGAACAGTTTTTGCTTGAGCGACCTGTCCCTGTGCTGACTGGCTTCACCGGCGTAGGACTCCTTATCGAGGATCATGCCTCAAATAAAGGGAATTTTTGCAATTCATGGCCGAAGGCTCTCGATGAATCGGTGAAGGTACACTTCCGAATTGTAGATTCCTGGCCAGGAATCCGACATCTGAGGCTGGAAACAGGCTCGACAATTTGGGTGGAATGGATATTTCAGGCTGCAATGGCCGGCCCAGCCTCGACCCCATCGAGCTTCTTGTGCATGATGTAAAACCAGAGCGGGGGAATGGTACTGAGCAGCATCATGCCCGGATAGCCGGTGGGCATTTGAGGGCTGTCGGCATGGTGGTCGAGCAGGGGGTAGGGCTTGGCCGGTTGGTAGTGGTGGTCGCTGTGGCGGGAAAGTTCAAAGAGCATCAAGCGGCCCAGGTAGTGATTGGAATTCCAGGAGTGCACAGGGCGCACGCGCTCGTAGCGGCTGTCGCTCACCTTGTTTCTGCTCAGGCCGTAGTGCTCTATATAATTGACAGTTTCGAGCAAGAGCACCGCTCCCAGCGCAGCGGCGGTGTAGACGAGTGCAATTTGCCAGCCAAAGAGCAGAAGTATCAGCAGCCACCAGGCCATTTGCATCAGTTGAAAGCGCAGCATCTCGTTGTGGAGGCTCCAGTAGGGCTGTTTTTTTCGCTTCATTCTTTCTCGCTCCAGCTGCCAGGCGGAGCGGTATCCCGTGCTCAGGGAGCGCAGCCAGAAGGCGTAGAGGCTTTCGCCAAATCGGGCAGTGGCAGGATCATCGTAGGTACCCACATTGCGGTGGTGCCCATAGTTGTGCTCGATGAAAAAATGCATGTAGCCTGTAGGCAGGAGCAGCATCTTGGCCAGGAAGCGCTCGAAGGCCGTATTGCGGTGCCCGAGCTCATGGGCTACATTGATACCCAATCCGCCCATCACCACCGCCAGCGAAGCGCTCAGGCCCACCCATTCCAGGGTGCTGTGTGCGCCAGTGCTCAAGGCAAAAAGATAGAGTGCGATGCAAGCGTACACACTGAGAGGCACGAGATAGAGCAGCAAATCGTAAATCCGGTCCTTCTGCATCATTTCCTTTTCGGCGGCATCGGCATTACGCGGGTCGGGAGCAAAGAGCAATTCGAAGAGGGGGATGGCTCCAAATGCAAAGAGCACAGGAGCAAAGGTTAATGCACCACCCCATTGCCAACCGAAAACAAAGAGGATGGGAATGATAAATACCAAAGCGTACTTGAGGGCTCCGAAGCGCATCGTCTGGGCCGCTTTTTTGCAGCAGCTTCTCAAAAATACAAAAATTCCGATGAAAAAGTTTTTGCGAAAGTGCCGCAAAAAGCCCTACTGACGCAAGCCGCTCAGCTCCTCGTCTTGTCCCATCAAGGCGTACTTCACCAGATTGGCGCCCATTTGCAGGGCCTGCAGCCGGATTTCATAGGGGTCGCCGTGTACTTCCTCATCTTCCCAGCCATTGCCGAGATCGCTCTCGTAGCTGTAAAACAATACAATGCGCCCCTCGTGAAAGATGCCAAAGCCCTGTGGTGGAAGGCCATCGTGCTCATGCACCTTGGGAAGCCCATCGGGAAAGCTGAAATGCTGGTGGTAGATGGGGTGATCGAATGGCACTTCCACAAGCTCCTTATCGGGAAAGAGCTTCTGAAGCTGGGGCCGGATGAACATGTCCATGCCGTAATTGTCGTCGATGTGTAGAAAACCGCCCCCGAGCAGATAGCTCCTCAGGTTCTCCATATCCTTGCTGCTGAAGACCACATTGCCGTGGCCGGTCATGTGCACGAAGGGATAATTGAACAAATCGGGGCTACCCACATCTACATTCTTCACCTCGCCGAGGGCAATGCCCAGATGCTCAATGCAGAATTCCCGCAAATTGGGCAGGGAGGTAGGATTGGCATACCAATCGCCTCCGCCCCGGTACTTGAGCACGGCGAGCGAGAAGGAGCTCATGTCGTTTTGCGCCGGCAGCAGGCCGGGCGAGGTGAGCATGAGTAGGAGGTAGATGAGGATTTTTTTCATGACTGCTTGGTTTCATCCATTTTTGCGAAAGCAGAAGCGAGCGCCGCTGCATACACTCCCGCCGTCTCCGTACGCAAACGCAAGTCGCCGAGAGATATTTCGGTACAAGCTGCAGCACGTGCTTTTTCAAGTTCTTTGACGCTAAAGTCCCCTTCGGGACCGATCAGAATGAGCTGATGGGCTGCCTTGCTTTGCAGCAAGACCCGAGCCAAAGGTATGCGATTCCTTTCAGAATGGCAGTGAGCAATATACTTGGCATCGGCTTCGAGCCGCAGCACCTCGTCCATATCCATGAGGGGGTGCAGTGTGGGCAGATGGGCCCTGCGGGATTGCTTGCTGGCGGAGAGGAGGATTTTTTGCAGCCGCTTATCATTGAAGTGCTTGCGCTCGCAGTGTGTGCTGAGCATGGGTATGATGCCACTGATTCCAAGTTCACAAGCCTTTTCGGCAAACCATTCAAAGCGCGCGGCCTGCTTGGTAATGCCCATGGCAATGCTCAGCTTTGGCAGTGCTTCGGCCTCCAAGCGCTGTTCCAAGATTTCCAGAAGGAGAGCGCCCTTTTGCTCTCCAAGTATGCGGCAAGTGTACAGAGCGCCCCGGCCATCCCCTACGAGGATGTGCTCCTCGGGCGAGAGCCGCAATACGGTGTGCGCATGGCGGCTCTCCGAGGCCGTAAGCAGGGCTGTGTTAGGAGCAAAATCCGGATCCAGAAAAAAATGCATCTGTGCTACTCCTCCATT
The DNA here is from genome assembly GCA_007125175.1 of Flavobacteriales bacterium. GTDB lineage: Bacteria > Bacteroidota > Bacteroidia > Flavobacteriales_D > Cryomorphaceae > T3Sed10-241. The sequence continues at coordinate 23,264 of SLDS01000039.1, read as the reverse complement.
TTTTCAAAGCCCTATGCTTTCACCACTGCTTTGGGAGCAGCATTGCGAATGCCTTGTGACACACCGCTTTCGAATTTCTTGAAGTTGTTATTGAACTTCTCCGCCAGCACATTGGCCTTGGCATCGTAGGCTTCCGAATCCTTCCAGGTGCTTTTTGGGCTGAGGATTTCCGAAGGTACATCCGGGCAGCTTGTGGGCATGGAAAGGCCGAATACTTCGTGCACCACATAGTCCACATCATCGAGTTTGCCTTCGAGGGCGGCCGTAATCATGGCTCGTGTGTATTTGAGCTTGATGCGCTCCCCTTCGCCATAAGATCCACCACTCCATCCTGTATTAATAAGCCATACTTTGGAGCCGTGCTTCTTGATGCGCTCGGCGAGCATATCGGCGTATTTGCCGGGGTGCAGCGGCATGAATGGCGCCCCAAAGCAAGCCGAAAAAGCCGATTGAGGTTCTACAACGCCCTCTTCCGTGCCGGCTACTTTTGCGGTGTAGCCCGAGATGAAATGGAAGCTGGCCTGCTCGGGGCTCAATCTGGAGATGGGGGGCAATACACCGAAGGCATCGGCTGTGAGAAAGAAGATATTTTCGGGAACACCACCGCGCGAAGGGCTCACAGCATTGTCGATGTGGTGTATGGGATAGCTCACCCGGGTATTCTCCGTTTTGCTGCCATCGCTGTAGTCCACTTCCGAGCTGTCTTCCTTGAAAGTTACATTTTCCAGAAGGGCACCAAACTTGACCGCATGGTATATTTGGGGCTCTTGCTTCTCGCTGAGGTTGATGCATTTGGCATAGCAGCCACCCTCGAAGTTGAAGATGCCATCATCGGTCCAGCCGTGCTCATCGTCGCCGATAAGGCCCCGGTTGGGATCGCTGGATAGGGTGGTCTTGCCCGTGCCCGACAGCCCGAAAAAGATCGCGGTGTCGCCTTTTTCTCCCACATTGGCCGAGCAGTGCATGGGCAGAATTCCCTTTTGGTGGGGCAGCACAAAGTTCAGCACGCTGAATATGCCCTTCTTCATTTCGCCCGTGTATCCTGTGCCACCCACGATGGCCATTTTTTTGGTGAAATTGAGGATGGCAAAATTGCCCTGACGCGTGCCATCCGTTTCGGGATTTGCGCGAAAGCCGGGCACACATATCACATGCCAATCAGGGCTGAAGCTGTCCAGTTCTTCGCGCTTGAGCCGAAGAAACATATTGTCGATAAAGAGATTGCTCCAGGGCAGCTCGGTAATCACCCGCACGTTCGTACGGTGCTCGGGATGGTCGCATACTGCGGCGTCTTTCACATACACATCGCGTCCGTTGAGGTAGGCCGTGATGCGGCTGTACAGGAGGTCAAAGTGCTTCGGATCAAACTTAATGTTGATATCGCCCCACCACACGCTGTCGCGGGTGATGTCGTCCTCCACAATGAAGCGGTCTTTTGGTGAGCGACCTGTAAAATCGCCGGTATCGATGGCGAGGGCACCTTTGCTGCTCAATACACCCAACCCATGATGGATGGTTTCTTCGACGAGTTCGGCCGGACTCAAATTCCAAAATGCGTTTTCGACATTTTCTAAGCCAATCGAGCTCAGGTCTTTCTTCTCCGGTACAATCCCAAAATGATTCATAATGTGTTTTAGTTTTCAATAGGTGCCGCAAAGGTAGGGCTTTTCCGGTACTCATGCAGGCCTCAGAGCAAGGGAGCTGAAGGCAAAGAACCGCGATTGCAATCCGGCGGAGCTAAGGGGATAGGGCCCCGCTTAGGCCTTTGGCTTTTTGCCTTGGAGCAAGGCAAAGGCAAGGAGCAGCCATGCGCTGATGAGCAAAAGTCCACCGATGGGTGTGATGGGCCCGAGGACGGGCCGCAGGGCGTCAATACCGAGCAATCCAGAGCAGGATAGCAAATAGATTGAGAAAGAGAAGAAAAAAATGCCCAGGATAAACAAGCGGCTAATCCATCTGCGCCGCGCTTCGCGCAGTGCTTTTTCCGGAAGGAGCTGCACAGCCAGCAGTCCGAGGCAGTGCCAGGCCTGATAGCGCACAGCGGTGCGGAAGGATTGCAGGGAGGACCTATCCAGCAGGTTTTCAAGTGCATGCGCACCGAGTGCACCAAGGGCCACTGCCAGGGCCATGAGCAGGGCTGCCAGGGCCGCGTAATTCCTTCTTTGACTGTTCATCTGCATCTTTGCCAGCTACTTCGATTTTATCCTTCCGGGTTTTGTGCCCGCTTCCATCCCCTCAAGCGCAAAAAAGAGAAGAACCGATTAAGCCCCTATGCCAAGAGTTTGCGAAGCTCTCCGAGGTCCTTTTCTTCCTCCACATCGTGGAGGGTTGGCATCAATTGATAGCTCAATTTCAGCTTTTTCAGATCGAGTAGGGTGTCGAGCAGCACATCGCTGCTTTTCCAATTTTTTTCTTTGAAGAGGTGTGGATAGTGCCTGTCCATACCCAGCAGGTAATAGCCCCCATCCTGAGCAGGGCCCAGCACTACATTGTGATGGTCCAGCGCCTCGAAGGCATCTTCTATCAGCTCGGTGCTCAGTTCGAAGCAATCGCTACCGATGAGGATCACCTTCTCGTAATCTTGTGCAAAGGCTTGCCCGAAGGCGCCCTCCATGCGTTCGCCGTGATCTTCGCCCTTTTGTAGGAATTTCGGGAATTTATAGTAGTCCAGGATGTCAAATTCCTGCACTTTGGAAGAGTAGAATATGGCCTTATCGGCAAAAACCTTGTCGGCGACAGCGTGGGTGTGCTCGAGCAATTTCAGGTAGATCATCAGGGCCTTTTCCGCGCCAATGCTTTCAGCCAGTCGGGTTTTCACCTTCCCGATTTCGGGATTTTCGGCAAAGATCATCAAGAGCTGTTCGTGGTTCATGGGCGGTATGCTCTGCTTTTTTGACTCATTTGCTCTGCGCCTTGTGGCCGGAGTTTACTATCCTGATTTGTGCTGTGCTTTATCGCGGCGAAAGATAAAAAGATTCGCGCGAGAAGCCCGGCACAATTGAAAAAATGGACTGTGCGTGCCGATGAAAAGCTGTGGGCTGGGAGGGGAGCCTCTCTGCCTAATGCCAAGGAGCTCGCCTGCAATCAAAGACCGTAGAGTCTGCGCGAGGCCTCAAAATAGCGGTCGTTTTCCCTCCACTCGATGGCTTCGGAGGTATTGGCCAGGCGCATGGCGGTGAGCACATAGGCTTTGGTGAAGCGCAGCAGGTAATCGTAATCTACCGAGCCCGGATTGTCAGATGGTCGGTGGTAGTACTTCATGATCTCTTCATCGAAGCTTGTGAGCCCCATGCTGTACATCACTGCGGGGACTCCCTTGCGGGCAAAATTCACCTGATCGGAGCGGTCGAATAGGTTCTGTCGGGGCACCGGGTCGACAATGGCTTCAAGACCGAGCTCGGCAGTGGCCTCTCGAATGATATTTTCTGCGCTGGTGCGCTCCAAACCTATTACTGTAGCTTTGGTGGTGTCGTTGTAGCCGGCATTGTCGCTGTTGAGGCAAAAGGCCATTTGCCGGAGCGGCACCGGAGGATTGCTCACGAAATACTCGCTGCCCAGCAAGCCCTTTTCCTCCCCACAAAAGAAGGCGAATATGATGCTGCGCTTGCTGCCGCTTGTGGACAGTACCCGCGCTGCTTCAAGGAGGGTTACCGTGCCGATGGCATTGTCGCGTGTGCCATTGTATATGCTGTCGCCATCGGCGTCGGGCACGCCGATGCCCACATGGTCATAATGCGCACTGAGCACGATGTATTCATCCTTGAGCACGGGGTCAGTTCCTTCCAGATAGGCAATCACATTTTGGGCGCCCAAGCTTTCCGATACGGCTCCTTGAGTGCGAATGCTCACTTCCTTCTTGTGGCCGCTCCAGTTGTCGCGTTTGCGGTTGCCTACATCTTCTACCCAGAAGCGGGGGAAGGTAGACTGCCCCTGCCCTTCATCTACCGTCATGCGCGGCGTGTTGAGGTAGAACTGCAGCATGGACCAGCTTGTTTGCGGCGAATTGTAAAATTCGACCAGGGCTTTTGCACCGGCTTCTTCGGCCCTTCTCGCCTTGTCGCGCCCTTCGATAAACATCTCCCTCACGCCCGATGCCTTTTCATTGCCTCCCCGCGCCAGCACGATCTTATCCTTCACCTTCGTACCCTCGAAGTCTGCCTCGCTGCCATAATTTACATAGACCATTTTGGCCTTGATGTCCACATTGCCACCGCTCAACTGCAGGAAGTTCTCAGGCGAAAAGAATTCTTCTCCGCCAATGCTCAGCATGCCCTCATCTGCGGGGATCACATTTTGCAGGGGCACCTTCTGGAAGTAGCTCTCCAGTAAGCGGTTCGGATCAGGCAGGCTGTCGCTGAAGCTCTTGAGCCCCATTTGGTGCAGATGCGAAGCGATGTAGATGGCGGCCACGTCCTGCCCCCTGGAGGGGGTGTCGCGACCTTCGAGCAGGTCGTGCGCTACGAAGTGTGTGTGGGCTTCTATGCGTTCCCGCAAAATCTGATCGTGGAGCAGGTTTAAGTCTGCACTCTGCCCGAGAAGCTGCGCAGGCAGGGCCAGTGCCAGTAGAATCAGGCTCTTGAAAAGGAAGGAATTCATAAACTGGAAACGCTTCGACATATGCGATGGGTAAAGTATACAGAGGGCGAAAGTAAAGAAACCCCCGAAAAAGCGCCGGCAGGGTAACACCACACAATTCGTGCCGTATGAAAATTTGACAGCAATCACCAAGGAAAGCTCAATACCAGCGGATGAAAAACCTACCAAGCGATCGACGCAATTTTGAAGATGAAGCCTTAAAAAATACCGATATTTGCAGCATGCTTGATCCCTTTAAGCTCGAAGTAATGCGCCAACTCGACGCAGAACTTCCCCCACTACTGGAAAAATTCCTATCCGATATCGACGATAATTGGCAGCCATCCGGGCTTTTGCCGGAGTCTTCCAGCGAGCGATTTGTTCAGGATCTTAAAGAAATTCAGGAGCTCGCCCTCGACATGTCATACGAGCTTTGGATCACCCTGATCGGCGATACCATCACCGAGGAGGCATTGCCCACCTATGAGGCTTGGGTGATCAATGCGGAAGGGATCGACCAATTGGGTAAGAACAATTGGAGCAAATGGGTGCGCGGCTGGTCTGCCGAAGAAAACAGGCACGGCGATGTACTCAATCGCTACCTCTACCTCAGTGGGGTGGTGAATATGGTAGAAGTGGAGATCACCACGCAGCACCTCATCAACGATGGCTTTGATACCGGAATGGGCCATGATCCTTACAAGAATTTTATCTACACGAGTTTTCAGGAGCTGGCCACCAATGTATCACACCGGCGCACAGCCACACTTGCCAAGAAAGCGGGAAACCATTCCCTTGCCAAGATTTGCGGGCTGGTAGCTGCCGACGAGATGCGGCATTACAATGCTTACTCCAGCTTTATGGATCTCATCTTTGGTATGGATCCAAATGGCGCCATGACCAGCTTCAACGATATGATGCGCAGGGGCATTACCATGCCGGCTCACTTGCTCCGCGAGTCGAGAATGCCCCAGGGTGAGGCTTTTACCCACTTCTCAGAATGTGCCCAGGCCATAGGCGTCTACACGGCCTACGACTACATCGATATCTACAATCGCCTGCTCAAGGTGTGGCAGATCGACGCCATCACAGGGCTGAATGATGAAGCTGAGCGGGCCCGCGATCAACTCATGAAGCGCCCCAAGCTCATCGAGCAATTGGCGCAGCGCACTGAAAAGCCATCATGCGAGCATGACTTTAAGTGGGTGAACTCACGGCTCAAGCGCAATCAGCGGTAAATCTTTTTCTTGTTCAAAGCCATTCTATAGGCTTGTGCATTTCGGTTGTGTTCGGCCAGATTTTTCGCGAAAGCGTGGTAGCCGGAAAAATCCTCACGTGCACACATGTACAGGTAGCCATGCTCCTCGGCATTGAGCACGGCATCGATACTGCTTTTTTGCGGAAGCCGGATAGGCCCCGGAGGCAGACCGACATTGCGGTAGGTATTGTAGGGGCTCTCGGTGGTGAGGTGGGTGGTGAGCACACGCCTGATGCTGAAATCGCCCAAGGCAAATATCACTGTGGGGTCGCTCTGTAGCTTCATGCCCCTGCGGAGCCTGTTCAGGTAGAGTCCGGCGATGGTAGGCCGCTCATCCACATGCAGCAGCTGCTCTGCCTCCACGATGGATGCCAGGATGGATACCTCGCTCTGCGACAGCTTGAGGGCCTTGGCTTTGGCCAGTCGCTCATCGGTCCAGAAGGCCTTGTACTCCTTTGCCATGCGGCGGGTGAAGGCTGCCGCATCGCTGTCCCATTCCATGAAATAGGTGTCCGGCAAAAACATGGTGATAAAGCTCTCGGCATTGAAGCCAAAAGCTGCAGCGGTAGTCGGCTCCTTGAGATGGGCGGCGAGGCTGCTGCTGTCGGCCTCGATATAGCGTGCTACTGCTCCGGCCAGTTCGGGCAGGGTTCGCGCGTGGTGGAAGGTAATCTTGATCATTTCCTCATCGCGCCCGCCACGCAAGGAGTTGATCAGTCCATTGAGGGAGGTGCCGGGAGCGATTCGGTACTTGCCGGCCTCCACCATCTCGCCCCGATAGTTTTTTCGCTCCATAAGCCACATGCAGAGCTCCTTGCTCTCCAGCAGGCCGAGCGAGTCGAGCAGCTCAGCCACATCGCTTGCTTCGCTGCCGCTGGGCACATAGAGCAGCAAACCATCGTCGGGCAAGGCCAGGGGGCGGTACACCTCATCATAAGATCGGTATAGCAGGAGTGCTACAATTGCTGCGGCCAGCAGCAGCAAGCCTATAATGGTCAGTTTTCTCATGATTCAGGCTACACTTCGATTGAATTTCAGCGGCCCCGGCTCAAAGTATTTTTTGCAGCAGCCACTCGTCGTAAAATGCGCCGCGAAAATGGGTCCATTCCTTTTTCAATCCAATCTTTTCGAAGCCAAATTTTTTAAAAAGCTGCAAGCTCTCAGCATTGTCGGCGAGTATATTGCAGTACACCTGATGCAGGCCGAGCACCTCGCGACAATAGTTGAGGGTCAGCGAAAGGCAGCGGCTCGCGACGCCCTTTCCCCTGTCTATTTTATCAGCGATCAGGATGCCGATACCCGCCCGCTTGTTTTTGAAATCACAGTCGAAGAGGTCCAGGCAGCCCAGTGCTTTTTGATCTTCCTTTCGGCAAATGATGAGGCGCAACTGCTTGTCGCTGTATATGTCGCCTGCACTCTCGATGTAGAGGCTGAGTGCCTGCCGCGAGTATGGGCTGATGGTGTGCGACACTTTCCAATGCTCAGGATTGTTTTCCCAGAGAAAGAGGGCATCCACATCCGATTTTTCAAGTGCGCGCAGCTGTATCACATCGTCTTCAAGCATGGATATGTCCTTGGTAAACAAATTGTACGGGCCCCCTGAGCCAAATATCCGAAAAGCCATCCGCTTCTTTTTGGAAGGACAGCTCCAGCACCCCGCCATGGGTGTGTATGGTGAGCGGCGATTCGGCGTCTTCGAGATGCGCCATAATCAGGGCCACGGCCGTCACTCCAGTGCCACATGAGAGGGTTTCGGCTTCCACACCGCGCTCGTAGGTACGCACCCCAAAGCAATTTTTGCCCATGGGCGACACGAAATTCACATTGCAGCCTCCCTCAGCCTCAAACTCTCCGTGTCGGCGCAAGCGAGAGCCTTCCTCCTGCACCTGCACCTCATCTACATTAGCGCAGGGCACTACCAGGTGGGGAGAGCCCGTATTGAGATAGTGATGACCGCAGCGCTTGATGGGCAGCCCGGTAGGATTCATTTGCACAGCGGGTTTGTTTTCCTCGCCCCGCTTGTAGCGGTGCATTCCATCGGTGGTGATGAATTGACCTTCGGCCTTGGCCAGTCCCAGACTTTCGGCAAAATGAATGGCGCAGCGGCTGCCATTGCCGCAGAGGGATTGGCTGGCGTCAGGATTGAAAAATGTCATTTCAAAATCGCAGCGCTCAGAGCCTTGTACGAGCATCAAGCCGTCAGAGCCTATCCCGAAGCGCCTCTTGCACAGGGCTTGGATGCGCTCCTCGCCCAGGTCAGAGTAGCGTCCGTCTCGGTTGTCGAGGAGGATGAAGTCATTGCCCGTGCCGTGGTATTTGAAGAAATCAATGCGCATATGTGGCGAAGCGCTGTACTAAGTCGGTATCTTCCACAGCGATGAAGTCGCCGTATGCATGTCTTTCCTCGAGCAGATAGGCCTCTCCACGAATGAGGGCGAAGTATTCATTGGCGGTGTAAAAGAGCTGGATGCCCTGATGCTCCGAAATTCCGAATACCTCCAGCTTTTTCCTGTTGAAGCGGTAGCCGCGATAGCGCACAGGTGAGTGCCACCACTCCACGATGAGTTCGCTTTCAGGTGCTGGGGAGTGGATGCGCATGCGGCGCTCAATCTCATCGAGCAAGGAGTCGCGGGCCGAGGGCGCCTCTATAAAGCGCACCCGCACCCGCTCAGCGCGTACAAGACGGCTCGAGGCGATAGCGTCTTCCAATGGCTCATTAAAATCACCATCATATCCCTGGTGAAAATCATCGTCTACCGCCCAGTCACCTTCATCTATTTCCATATCAATATCTTGTAAAGCAAGATCCAGGCTATCGATCGCTGCTTCGGATGCTTCAAGTATGGCGCTGGTATCAGGCCTTGCACTATGCCCGAAATTTTGATCAATGCCATTCTCTGCTTCGCTTGCTGTGCTCCCGGATGCATCCGAGGCCTCACCCATTTCTTTTTTGGCAGGAGCCTCTTGGGGCTGTGGCAGTACTTGCCCTTTGCTCCCCGCTTTCCACAATGCTGTGTCCGGAACGCGGTGGCTTGCCCTGTCTTCATTTTCTGCGGAAGCAGGGCCATCCTGACATGCTACCATCAGAGGCAGAATTACATAGATGATGACCCGCCGGGGCCGAAACTGCAAGCTTGTCAGTGGCACAAATTTGGTATAGATTTTGATCTCTAAGTGCGAAGGCTGTCAGAGGAATAGCCTTAACACCAATTAACACAGCAAAGGTAAGAAAACTAGCAGAGTTCGGTTTTTTTAATCGCCAAGTTCGAAAACCTGTATTACGACATGAAACAGATAGCAAAACTTCTTGTAGTGGCCATTTTGGGAGGGGCATCGGCTCTTGTGCTTGCTCCTGCATTTCAGGCTGATGTCCAGGCGCCCTTGCCATCAATCGAGCAGAAAGAGTATCCTGTCTTCCACGTGTCAAATCCGCACTATGGGGCCTTGCCCTCCGGCGAGAACGTCGATTTTGTGGAAGCTGCGCGGCTCTCACTCGATGCCGTGGTGCACGTGAAAACGACCTTTCAGCCCAAGAAATACTACAATCCTTGGAGTCAATTTTTCGGGGGCGAGCGCTATTACTCGCAGCAACAGCGCGCGACCGGATCGGGTGTAATCATCAGTGGTGATGGCTATATCGTGACCAATAACCATGTGATCGACAATGCCGCTGAGATCGAGATTACCACCAACGACAACAGGAGCTTTACAGCAAAACTGGTGGGAGCGGATCCCGCTACGGATCTCGCCCTGCTCAAGGTGGAGCAAACTGAATTGCCCTCCATCATACTCGGCGATAGCGACAACCTGCAGGTGGGCGAGTGGGTACTCGCAGTGGGCAATCCCTTCAATCTTACAAGCACGGTTACAGCTGGAATTGTCAGTGCAAAAGCGCGAAACATCAACATTTTGGGCTATGACCCAAGCCAAGAGGCTTTCCCTCTGGAATCATTCATACAGACCGATGCTGCGGTCAATCCGGGCAATAGCGGTGGTGCCTTGGTAAACAACCGCGGCGAGCTTGTGGGTATAAACACGGCCATTGCCTCCCGTACAGGATCTTACAGTGGTTATAGCTTTGCCATTCCGGTGAGCATCGTTCAGAAAGTGACGGCCGACCTACTGGAGTTTGGCAAGGTGCAGCGGGCCTATATCGGGGTGAATATTTCCAACATTGACGCCGCTGTGATGTTAGAAAAGAAGCTGACCATTACAGAGGGAGCCTATGTAGGTGGCCTTATCGAAAGGGGAGCAGCTGCCGAAGCCGGCCTTCAGAAGGGCGATGTCATCACTTCCGTGGAAGGGCGTAAAATTAAGAATGTCACTGAGCTCCAAGAGCAAATTGGCAAGTACCGTCCCGGCGATCGAGTGGAGATACAAGTGCTTCGCGGCAAAAGCCCAAAGAAATTTGAGATCACCCTCCGCGATAGGTACGGGAATACGGAAATCGAGCGTCGCGCAGAAAATGAGAGCAATGCGCTCTTTGGCGCGGGTTTCATTTCCTTGAATGATGAAGAAAAAGAACGCCTGAGCGTTGCAAATGGCGTAAAAATAAACGAAATTACCCAAGGTAAATTGATGAAGGCCGGGTTGAAGAAGGGATTCGTGATTACACACATTGATAAGCAGCCTGTAGACACTCCAGATCAAGTTTACCAAATGCTCCGTTCAAAGTCGGGCGGAGTGCTAATTGAAGGGGTTCATGCCAATGGCATCCCCGACTATTTTGGCTTAGGACTTTAAGAATAGTGATAGGAACGTTCAAAATAGACCTGCGAGATTAATATCGAAACCGTATACATCGATTCATCCCAATCCCAAGCAATCTCGTTTTATTTTGAATATCCGAAAGCGACCACGGCAAGCGAGCCGGGTCGCTTTCTTCACCTTGTTGAAATCTGGCCGGGGGCGCGTGCAATTAGTTTTGCAAATGATGCGCTTTGAATTAACTTTGCGGAGTTTTTCCGTGAGGGTATTTAATCAAAATTGAATCAAGAACATGAGACAACTCAAGATCACCAAGAGCATAACCAACCGTGAAAGCCAATCACTCGACAAATACCTTCAAGAAATTGGGCGGGAAGACCTTATCACCGCTGAGGAAGAGGTAGAGCTCGCCCAGCGCATCAAGAAAGGCGATCAAGCGGCATTGGAAAAGCTCACACGCGCCAACCTGCGCTTTGTGGTCTCTGTATCGAAGCAATACCAAAATCAAGGCCTTTCGCTGCCGGATTTGATCAATGAGGGTAACCTCGGTCTGATCAAAGCGGCGCAGCGTTTTGATGAAACCCGGGGTTTTAAATTCATCTCCTATGCGGTGTGGTGGATTCGACAGAGCATCCTGCAGGCCTTGGCCGAGCAGTCGAGAATAGTAAGGCTTCCCCTCAATCAAGTGGGATCGCTGAACAAGATCAATAAAATGTTTGCCAAGCTGGAGCAGGAGTACGACAGGCCTCCCACCATCGAGGAGATCGCCAATGCCCTAGACATTCCTGCCGAAAAGGTGGCCGATTCACTCAAGGTAGCCGGAAGGCATGTGTCTGTGGATGCCCCCTTTACCGAAGATGATAGCTCATCGCTGCTGGATGTAATGGTAAACGATGATTCCCCTAACGCTGATAATTTGCTGCTCAATGAGTCATTGGTGCAGGAGATCGAGCGTTCGCTTTCTACCCTCACTGAAAAGGAGAGAGAAGTGATTCGCCTGTTCTACGGAATTGGCATGAAGCATGGCCTCACTTTGGAGGAAATTGGCGATCGATTCGGACTCACCCGCGAGCGCGTGCGACAGATCAAGGAGAAGGCCATCCGACGCCTCCGCCACTCTTCGCGCAGCAAGCACCTCAAGGCCTATTTGGGATAAGTTGCCTCAGCGCAGCTTATCCTTTTTGCGGCAGCATGTGACAGCCCCACCACCCACCACTACTACTGAATTTCACTAACCACCAAATAAACCACCACAAGCACATGTCCGTTGACCTATTGAGTGCAGGCAGGGCTACCTACAACAAGGAGCTCGAGACCTGGATCAGTAAAGAGATGGCTGCGGTCGACCTGATCACAGCCGTTGGAAACTTGCTCTACCACAAATCGGTAGAGCTTGTTTTGTTTAGAAACCACCTGCTCGACACCAGCGTGAGCGAGGTGCTGAAGCTCCACAAATACGCCGCCGACGTCGTGGAGAAGCCCATTGACATTTTTGCCACGAGCGCTATTGCCAAAAAGCTGCTCACCTTCGACCTGCCACCGGCCAAAATCGATATCGGTAGGCTCTCTGCCGAATGGCTCGATGAGAAAAACCAGCACAGCTCCATGACGGCCTTTATCGAGAGCAAGATCGGTCGGTTTCAGCAAGTAAATGGTGCTTCAGAAGTGGAGCCCCGCGATGTGGTGCTCTTCGGATTTGGGCGCATAGGAAGGCTCGCTGCCCGAGAGCTCATACAGCAATTTGGAAAGGGCCAGCAGCTGAGGCTCAAGGCCATTGTGACGCGCAAGGTAAACGAGCTTGAAATCGTAAAGCGCGCCAATCTCCTGCGTATGGACTCTGTACACGGCCCTTTTCCGGGAACCGTTGTGCCCGATGTGGAGAACAAAGCCTTGATCATCAATGGGCAAATAATCAAAATGATCGAAGCGGCATCACCGGATTTGGTCAATTATGAAGACTTTGGCATCAGCGATGCGGTATTGATCGACAATACGGGAGCCTTTAGGGACCGCGATGCTTTGAGCCTGCACTTGAAGTCAAAAGGAATCAGCAAGGTGATACTCACCGCTCCCGGCAAGGAAGTGCCCAATATCGTATACGGTGTGAACCACATGCAATTGGACATCGAAAAGGAGAATGTGTACTCAGCCGCGTCCTGCACTACCAATGCCATCAGCACGGTGCTGCACGTGATTGAGAATGGTTTTGGAATAGAGAAGGGCCACATCGAGACTGTGCATGCCTATACCAATGACCAAAACTTGCTCGACAATTTTCACAAGAAAGAGCGCAGGGGTCGATCGGCTGCCATCAATATGGTCATCACCGAAACCGGCGCCGGTAAAGCCATTACCAAAGTAATTCCTTCCCTGCAGGAAAAGCTCACCGCCAATGCTGTGCGGGTGCCAGTTCCGAATGGTTCTTTGGCCATTATGAGCTTGAGCCTTAAGAAGGAAACCACCGTGGAAGAGATCAATGCCGCTGTGAAGGATGCCGCTCTGAATGGTGATTTGGTCAATCAGATCAAGTACAGCATTGAGCCTGAGCTGGTATCGAGCGATATAGTAGGGGATACCTGCTGCTCTGTATACGATAGCCTGGCAACCATCGTGCATCCCGACCGCCGCGGAGTGGTGCTTTATGTATGGTACGACAATGAGTACGGCTATACGAAGCAGGTGATTCGCTTGGCGAAGTACGTGGCCAAAGTGCGCCGCTTGCATTACTATTGATCGTCATAGCGCAAGCCCAAAGGCCTTGGCGGCATTTTTGCACTGCAAAAATGCCGCCAAGGCCTTTATTTTCTCTCGACCCATATCCCAGGGCTGCATTTCGACTTCGCTCAATGACCGACCCTGGGCTATTGCACCATCGCCCCTTCAGGGCTTATCTATAGAACTCGATGCAGTCGCTAGCCTGTGGCCTGCCCGCTCGCCCGAATGTGCCACAGGCGGGAATACAGAATGTAGGCGGACGCTCAATGACCAGTCGTGGGCTGGGCTATGTGGGCCATGGCCTAGGCTTGATTGTTACATATCTGTGCTGGCTCAGCTTTCCTGAGGCTGTACTTCGCGCTCCTCGAAGCGTATGCCCATCGTCTTGAGCTCCGCGAGTATGGGCTCGTAGAGATCGGGATCGACCGGAATGTGAACTCCCGGCTTGGCATAAGTGCCCTCCATGATCAGCCTAACGGCGATGGCTACCGGCAGGCCCACTGTCTTGGCCATGGCGGTGCGGGGCTCGCTCTCGCCAATGACCACCATGCTCGAATGAAATTCGCGTTCATGCCCCTCTCCCTTGGAACGTGTGCACACCTTGTGCCACATCACAATCATGTCCTTGTCCTCGGGCTTGAGGCTCCATTTCTTTTCGAGAATGTGCTGCAGAATGCGGGCAGGGCTCGCATCTTCGCCTAGGCCCACAGGTTCATCGCTGAAGATGTCAAGCCAATGCAGCTTCTCAATGAGGTCGCTGTCCTGATCGAGCTTCATGTAGTGCATGAGCTTGAGCTCAACACTGTCGTGAGGATTGTAAGCGAGAAAGCTGTTTACAAACTGCCGGTGGGTCATATCAGCTGAATCTTCCATGATGTAGCTATCGTCGGTCAGGCCCAACTGCACGAAAATATCCCAGGCGCGGCAGAAGCCAACCCGCCTCAAGGTGCCGCGATAAATTGTCGGTACATGCTCCAGTCCGTAGAGCTTCCGGTAATTGAGGGAATCCCTGTTGGCATAGCCTTCGAAGCGACCGTATTCCGGTATCTCGATGATCTCCGTACGCCGAAAAAGTTTCTGATAGGGGATGTACTTGTAGCGCCCGTTGTGCTTGAACTTCACGGCCCCGCCTTGCCCTGCGAGTACCACATTGCGCGGATTCCATGTAAACTTGTAGTGCCATGGATTGTCATCGCTTTCAGGTGCTACCAGCCCACCGGTGAAGCTCTCAAAGCAGCTCACCTCTTCACCCTTGCTCGTGAGCCTTCGCAGCAGCTGCAGGGCCGACATGTGATCGATACCGGGATCCAGGCCCAATTCGTTCATGAAAATCAAGCCGGCCTCCTTCACCTTATCCTCCATCTGCCTCAGCTCCTTGGATACATAGCTGGGGGTCACCAGGTGCTTCTTCAATTCGAGGCAATCTTGTGCCACACCGGGGTGCATATGGGCAGGTAGCATGCTTACCACCAGGTCACATTTTTCAATTTCTCTGCGGCGGGCTTCAGTATTGGAGGCATCCAGATGAAATATCGACTCTGCCCACTGCTCTTTGAGCATCCTCGCCGCTTCTTCTGGCCTGGCATCCCCAATGCGAACCTGCCAGCCAAGCTCGTCTGCGCATTTCATGAGGTATTCAATCAGGAACAAGGAGGAGCGACCGGCGCCGAGTATGAGTATATGCTGCATGGGTAGAATTAGAATGTGAAATTAAACGCGCAAGCGAAGGTATCATTCCCCTTTTTCACCAAAGGCTATGCAACAATTTTTCTTTTCAACAGTACGAATGAATAAGTAATTCCTATAGCTTTGGCATGTGAATTGCTCCACTCGCTTTAAACCAATGGATTTCAAAAAGCAATGAAAACAAAAATTACCTTTCTCAGCCTCGGATTGCTCTTCTTGAGCTTCAATCTCTTAGCGCAAAAGACTTCCAAACTGGTGGTCTTTTCAGAAAATGGTGAGCGCTTCTTCCTTACGGTAAATGGCGCACAGCAGAATCAGGAAGCCTCCACGCAGGTAACAGCCGATAACTTGACCGGTGACTTTCACCGGGTCTCTGTACAATTTGAAGACAATTCCCTCGGCACAGCCAGCCAGAATTTTGCCTTGGATCCCGGGATGGAGCAAAAGGCCGTAGTGAAGCTCAGAAGAAATGGCAGCTACGCCATCCGGCCATTTGGAGAGCCTACCCCGCTTATGGCCCAAAAAGTAGAGGCACCTGAAAGCATCGCCCCGGCTCCTTCAGCTCCGGCTCAAATGCCAGAAAAGGTAGAGCATCGCCACGATGGTGGGACGGTGAGTACTACCACCACTACCACCACCCGCAGCAATTCGGGCGGCGGTGAAAATATCCGTATGGAAGTCGGTGTTGGTGATGTAGGAATCGATGTACGTGTGGCCGTGAACGATGGAGGCGTGCACAGCAATACACAGACCAATACCACAATCACTGAGACCCGCACAGCAAGTGCACAAAATGTGGAACCGGCCCCAGCCCCTGCCGTGACTGAAGAGGTGGTGCGCTGTGCTCCAATGGAGCCTTCTGCCTTCAATAAGGCCAAATCCAGCATTTCGGGAAAGTCATTCGCCGACGATAAAAAAACCACTGCGCGTCAGATACTCCGCAGCAATTGCATGAGCACCGATCAAATCATCGAAGTGATGGGATTATTCAGCTTCGAAGATGATAAGCTCGATTTTGCCAAGATGGCTTATGAGCGCTGCAGCGATGCGGAAAACTACTGGAAGTTAAACGATGCTTTTACCTTCAGCGCGTCCATCGAAGAACTGGATGAGTACTTGCAGGGAAAATAGAACATTAGCACTTAGGCATCATGGCGCTGCCAGGTGGCACAAGTTGGCCGGTATCAGCTTTGTAGCCCTCGTGCTCTTGCTGCCCATACTGAGCTCTTGCTCTGGTTCAAGGGCATTGACCAAGAGAGCCGCGCAGCTTGAAGCATCTGGTTTGTATGTCGATGCGGCCAACTTTTATTTCAATGCCCTGCTGCGCAACAACAACAATGTAGAGGCCCGGGTGGGCTTGAGCAATACCTCGCGCAGGGTGCTCAATGATAAGCTCGACGAATTTTCGAGACATCGGGCCATGGAAGAGCATAGCAATGCCTTCTACGCCTATGAAGATGCCATGGCCTACCGCAGCCGCCTGCAGCGCGTGGGGGTGAGCCATGACATTCCCCAGCACTATGAGGACGATTTCGAATACTCCAAGGCCCAAGTTTTGCGCAAGCTTTACGAGCAAAGCAGCGCCATGATGGCCGAGCAGCGATTCGATGAGGCCAAGCTCAAGCTCAAAGAAATATCGCGCATCGACCCCAACTACGAGGATGTGAGCGAGCTCAAGGGAGTGGCCCGCAATGAGCCCCTCTACCGAAGGGCAGTGGCCCACTTCGATGCCGGTCGCTATAGGCAAGCCTACTTCGAGCTGGATGAAATATACCGCTACGACCCCGACTACCGCGATGTATCCGTACTCAGGGCCGAGTGCCTGAACCTCGGAACCTTCCCGGTGGCCATATCACCCATCGAAAATGCCAGCCCGCAGCGCGGCAATGACATCAGCCGCCGGGCTTATGCGCACTTTGTAACGGCACTCACGCAGATTGACGACCCCTTCCTGCGCATCGTAGAGCGGGAAAATATGGAGCGTATACTCGATGAGCAGCGCTTGAGTCTCAGCGGTATTGTCGATGAACGCAGCGCAAGCAGGGTGGGCAATCTCCTGGGCTCCAAAGCCCTCATCAGCGCCACGGTGCTCTCTTACGACCGCAATCCCGGACAAATACGTGTGAGCGAAAAGGATGCTTTTGAGGCCTACACTGTGCGTCTTTACGATGCGGCTACTGAAAGCCATTATCACGAGACGCGCTATAAGCCCGTTCGCTACAATGAATATTACCAATTCAACGAGGTAAGCATATCCATTCAGTACAAGGCACTTTCGCTGGAGACGGGGGAGATTCTTTTCTCCCGGATATTCAACACCAAGGAAGATGATCAAATGTACTACGCTGCTTACGATGGTGAGGTGAACAACCTCTTTCCGGCAGGGCCGCAGGGAGTGCTTACTTCCCGCCACGACAGGCAGCGACTACAAACCTTGATTCGTGCACCCCGCAGCATTCGCTCCATTGATGAGCTGACCAGCTCTGCACTCGATCAGGCTGCCAAATCACTGACTGATGACCTGATATCCCAACTCGATCGATTATGAGTGGAAGCCGACAGCTCTGGCATTGGATCATCCTGGGCCTTGCATGGCTGAGCGCCTACGCTTGTACAAGTCCGGCTGGAACAGCCAGCAGCAGTCCCGAAAGCTATCGACCCGACTGGGTGCGAAACCGCCCCATCTCCGGTATGTACTATGTCGGTATTGGTGTGGCCCAAAAGAGTCGGGATTTTCAGTATCAAAATGTAGCCCGGGAGAATGCCCTCAGCGACCTGGCGGCGGAGATCAGGGTGAATGTGAGCAGCAATTCCCTGCTCTACACCCTTGAGCGGGAGTACAAGTTCGAGCAAGAATTTCGGGAAACCGTGAGGATCAGCACCGATCTGGAATTAGAAGACTTCGACCTTGTGGATACATGGGAAGACGAGCACAGCTACTGGGTATACTACCGACTCAACAAAGCGGACTATGCCGAGCAGCAAGCCCGCAGAAGGAGGGCGGCCCAGAGCTTGGCCCTCGATTTTTATGCAAAGGGACTCGCAGCCGAGAATAGCGGCCATTTTTCCAATGCAGCAGATTCTTACCTGCGCGGCTTGCAGGCCCTCGAACTCTTCTGGGGGGAGGACAATGAAGTCGATTTTCAAGGAGAAAAACTTCGTGTCGACAACCGCCTCTTCACCCACTTGCGCGATCTGCTAAGTACGGCCAATGTGCTCATTGAGAACGAGCTCGTTTTGAACTTTCAGAACGGATTTCAAAGTACTGCACAAGTTTTGGTCACAAGGTCAGAGAGGGGGCTACCCCTCGAGGCAGTTCCGCTCAGCTACGAGTACTTTGGTAGCTTTGGCAGGGTACTGGGCAAGGTCAATACCAATGCCGACGGGAGAGCGGAAATACCGCTGAGCAATGCAGACCGCGAGCGATCCGGCAATACTTTGGTTTGTGCCATCGACACAGAGCACCTCTTTGAGCCTTTTCGTAATGACCGCTTCATGCGCACCCTGACAAGTTCCTTGCGCTCCCGATCGGCGAATAAGGCCATTCGGTATTCCCCTCCAAGGGTATACATCGACAGCCGTGAGCAAAATCTGGGTCGCGATATGGCTTCAACTCCCCTCACATCAGCCGTAAAAACCTCTCTTGGCCGCCGGGGGATGAGCTTTGCGACAAGCGAGTCCGATGCCGATTTGTTGATGCGCATCCGAAGCAATACCACTCCATTGGGTGAGGATCGTGGCTTCTTCAGCACGCGGCTGGAGCTGGACATATCCATTCGTAACCTGAGCAATGGAGAGTCCGTTTACAGCGTGAGCCGCTCCAATATTCGGGGAGTTGATCTTGACCATGAAAGGGCTGGCTTGAAAGCCTATGACAACCTCACCCGCAACATCGAATCCGAATTAATGCGTCGCCTAATTAACGATATTTTGTAAAAAAGACTTTCTTTGGCATAGTTTCTGGGATGTATGCCTCGGAACTGAAAAGAATAACCTCAAAAACAGAGAACCCATGAAAGCAATCACCTTCGCTCCCCTCCTCCGCACCCTGGCTCTGGTCTTCCTGGCAGGACTGGTCGCCACCGGATGCAAGAAAAAGAAAGAAGTTGTTGAGGCCGCTCCTGAAGGCGAAGTCCTCATCAATGAATACTGTGCCGGACCTGAATACTTCAGCAATGAAGAATTCTTCCGCTCCAACGGCCTCGGCGAGAGTATGGATCAAGCCACAGCACGCCGCCGCGCCATGAGCAATGCCCGCGCTGATTTGGCCGCATCAATCAACACCTTGGTGAAAGGTACCGTTGACAACTATGTGAATTCACGCGAGTTCAACAATAGGGAAGAAATTCAGGAGCGTTACGAGAGCCTGACCCGGGAGGTGATCAATCAAGAACTTAACGGGGTTAAAACCATTTGCCAGAAGGCGGTTCGCGTTACCGCAAATGGAAATTACAAATACTACGTAGCACTTGAGCTAAGCGGACAAGAGTTGCTGGGCTCCATGAACAGCCGCCTCTCCCAAGATGAGCGTCTCCGAATCGATTACGACTACGAGCAGTTCAAGAAAACCTTCGAGCAGGAAATGGAAAACTTCGGGCGCCGCAATTGATCCCGACACCACGATGAATACCCACAGCCACATGTCCCAGATATGTGGCTGTTTTCTTTTCATTATTTGGCTCATGGGAGCATTGGATTTGTGCGAATCTTTGCATCTGGCATGTCATTTTTAGCTTCTTTTTGCGAAAGCGGTTGAACCAGCGTGCATTTTAGTCGTTAGATTTGTATAAACGCAGCCATGAACATACCCTATTCAGACCGCAAGCGCATCGTAGTGGTGGGCGGAGGATTTGGTGGATTGCAATTCACCAAAAACCTACCCGCAGGCATGTACCAAGTGGTACTGGTCGATCGCAATAACTACCACTGCTTTCAGCCCTTGCTGTATCAAGTGGCGACCTCAGGCCTGGATCCGGCCAGCATTGCTTTCCCTTTGCGGAAAACGCTGAGAAACAAAGACGAGTTTTACTTTCGCATCGCGGAGGTGGAAGAGGTTTTGAGCGATCAAAACACCATCCGAACCTCCACAGGAGATTTGACATACGACTACCTCGTGCTCGCCACTGGCTCAGCCACCAATTTTTTTGGGAATGACAAGCTCGAGCAAAATGGCATGGCAATGAAAAATATTCCAGAAGCCCTGAATATACGCTCATTGCTGCTGCAAAATTTTGAAAAGGCGCTGCTTACCGATGATTTGAAAGAGCGGGAAGCCCTGATGAATGTAGTCATCGTGGGAGGTGGGCCTACAGGGGTGGAACTCGCAGGAGCCATAGCCGAGCTCAAGCGGCATGTGCTGCCAAGCGACTATCCCGATCTCGACTTCCGAAGAATGCGGATTCAATTGCTGGAAGCTGGTGAAGCCCTCCTGGCCGGGATGAACAAGGCCTCCTCCAGCAAGGCATTGAGATACCTAAGAGATATCGGTGTGGAGGTGTGGCTAAAAACGGCTGTGGAAGCTTACGACGGTAAAGCTATCAACACCAACACAAAAACCCTTCCCGCACGCACCATGATATGGGCCGCCGGTGTGCACTGCAAGCCACCCAAAGGTCTCGACGCTGAAGCCCTGGTGAAAAACCAACGCATTGCAGTGGACGAATTCAACAGGGTGAAAAATTACGAAAACGTTTTTGCCGTCGGAGATGCCGCCTGCATGGAATCCGATGCTTTTCCCAATGGCCACCCGATGGTGGCGCAACCCGCCATACAGCAAGCAAAAAACCTGGCCAAAAACTTTGTGCGCGAGTACAAGGGAAAAGAGTGGAAGCCGTTTAAGTACCGGGATTTGGGCTCGATGGCAACCATTGGTAGACGAAAGGCTGTCGCCGAAATCATCGGCCTCAAGATGCAAGGTGCCTTTGCTTGGCTTGTATGGCTATTTGTACACCTGATGGCCTTGGTGGGCTTCCGCAATCGCTTGGTGGTTTTTGTCAATTGGTCTTACAATTTCATCAATTACAACCGAGACATCCGACTCATCATAAGGCCATTTGAGCCTACTACAAGCAATGGCGAGCACAACGATAAGTTCGAAAACTCCGCCGCTGCCGAGGTCAAAGCTGAGTGAGTTTCAGCCCCAATCAGAATTTTTTCCGTGCTTCGCATTCCTTTCAGTATTTTTCCGGAAAGGGATAAAAAAGCGTTCCCATCGGTGCAACTATTGCACCGATAATCAGTCTACATGGATATAGAAAGACCCGATAATGTGGAAGACATCCAGTTGGCCGAGGCCTGCCTCAAAGGTGATAAGAGGGCGCAAGCGCAACTGTATGAGACATTTGGAAACCAAATGATGGCAGTTTGTATTCGTTATGCACGCGACCCGGACGAGGCCAAAGACCTGTTTCAGGATGGCTTTATCAAGGTATTTCGCAAGATAGATCGCTACGATGGCAAGGGGCCACTTGGTGCCTGGATACGCCGCATCATGGCCAATAATGCCCTTGATCATTTGCGCCGCCAAAAGCGGGAGATGGATTGGTCTGAAGGCTATGAAACAGAATACCGCTTTGAGCAAGACGATGTGATGAACCCCTTTGAGGAAGAGCAGGAATTGCCCGGCAGGGAGCGATTGATGGAGCTGATCGCCCAAATGCCCCATGGATACCGAACCGTATTCAGCATGTATGCCGTAGAAGAGTACAGCCACAAGGAAATCGCCGATGCCCTGGGCATTGCCGAAAGCACATCGAAAACCCAATACCGCAAGGCAAAGGGATATATGAAAAGACTGATCGAAAAAGACATCAAAAAGACAGCAAGTGAGTAAGGATTGGTTTGACATAGAGGTAGGAAATCTCCTGCGGGATGCGGAGGCGCAGGCTCCGGCAGATGCATGGGCGCGCATACAGGAGTCGCTCGAACTGCCCGATGCAGGTTCATCGGCTGCTTCGGGCTCTATGGGCTTCGGAGCTGCGGCTGTAATTGGAGGAGCCCTTCTGCTTTCTACAGCAGTGTACAGCGATTTGCGCGGGCCTGCAACAGCAGGAAGCGAGGCAGTTCTTGTGGCCGAAAAGGAAATTTCTATGCCTCAAGCCGAAGTAGAACAGGCAGGGGCAGGCATTGCACAATATGAGGCCGAGGCTGGAGAAAGCAAGGCCTCGGAGGCCACCGTTCAAGTACAGCCCATCGAGGCTGATGAAGCGGTACAAGAAGAGCTGATACCATCCATACAGAGCACCCATATCCCGGACGAAACAGTGAAAGCAGCCGACTCCGAGCAAGAGCTTTCTGAGGCTGCTATTCCACTTGAGGAGGATGACAGCGAGAGCAAGGCTGCAGAGGGCCATAGCAGCCCCCCTGTAGACAATTCTGCTGCTGAAGGGCAGGGCAAAGAGACCAAGGCTACTGCCGATGAAAGTGCGGAAAGTCCTGAGCAGACCATTGATGCAAGCGAAGAGCAAGCACAGGTACACACTCCATCACAGACACAGAAGGCCGATGCCAAGCTCAGCGCATCCATTCAGGCGGCCAACCGTACGGGCTATGCGCCCTTTGAGATTGAGTTCAAGGCAGCGGGCAATTTTAGAGATGTGCAGTGGGATTTTGGCAGTCTCGGTAGCTCCTCTGAGGCGCAGGTGAGAAAGGTATTCGATAAGCCTGGCAATTATACGGTGATGCTTATGGCCTACGGTGCTGATGGTGAGGTGGTGAGCGATATGATCACCGTGGAGGTGCGCGAGGGATCAAACCTGCTTGTGCCGGATAGCTTTACACCCAATGGCGATGGCATCAATGACACCTTCAAAGCTGAGGGAGTCAATCTGAAGGAATTCCAAATGAGCATCATGGATGCGCGTGGCAAGCTCGTATTCCAGAGCAATAATATCGATGAGGCCTGGCACTTCGATGGGCCGCTGGGGGGCGAGCTGGAGAGCTATCTCGTGCTGATTCAAGCCCGTGGCCTCGACGGAAAAGACTACAATATCCGCAAGCGCATACAGGTCTTGTTCTGATGCGCTGAGTAGGGCTTGCAGAAAAGCGCCGGAGGTATTGATTCTTGACGTCCTGGAGCATTTGTGGGATAAAAAGCAGGATTTTTGAATGCCCTGTTCTCAAATGCTTGCTGTGTACTGCTCTATCTTCGCCCGATCAGCAGCTTTTCCTGCTTAATCCGAAGAATTTCGAGCTGCTTCCCAAGCCAGGTATAGGCCTACAAAGGCATTGTAGTCCTCCACGCCTGCTTCTACGCCTTGTATCTTCAAGTAGCGGTCATTGAGACCATCTGTGAGCTCGGGAAAATAGGCCTGATGCTGCATGG
>SLDS01000144.1 GCA_007125175.1 Flavobacteriales bacterium | reverse complement strand
TTAAAAGATGTTAAGCGCGTCAAATTAACTTGCAATTAACAGGGCTTAGGTTTTGGAGGGGTCAGCTCCTGGGCTACATTGCGCTTGCTTCAGCCCCATTGAAATTCAGTATTGATCCTAAAATCATGGCTTAAGGCATCTTCCATCCTGCTTTTCTTGGGCGAGAAGGAGCATATCTCGTGCGGGGCATAAGGAGAGAGGTTGCGTCCCGGTACATCGTGCACCTGCTTCGCTCCGCTGGGCCTGCGTCCCGCAGCAAGTGAACCGAGCTATACTGCACTTTAAAGGTAGATGGATGATGTTTCGCTTTGCTAATTAGTACTTTAAAAAAATCCGCAGGGCGAATGCCCAGCGGAGCGGTATTGAAATCATCACCAATGATTCGCAGGTGAAGCAATACTTCGTTTCGTAAAGCATCAGATTCATTCTGCTTCTTGCGCGTCTTCGCTCCGCTGGGCATTCGCCCAGCGGCAAGCGTAGATGGATGACGTTTCGATAAGACAATTAGTACTTTAAAAAATTCCGCAGGGCGCATGCCCAGCGGAGCGGATCCTACCAAATGACGACAGCACAATAATGCATTTGCTCTCCCCAAATTTGATGTTTCGAAACCAGATTCGGGAAGGCTTTTTGCATCACCGGAATTGCATGCTGTGCGCAGTTGTGAAACTGATTGGACATTACAAAAGCATTCGATGCTATCGAATGGTATTTTACAAAAGCATTCGATAGTATCGAACGGAATTTGTACTTTTGATACATGGAAAAAGAATTCTATAGATACAATCCATGGTGGGAGGAAGACCTCTCCTTGCTGGAAGGGCTGCATCCACGGGATGCAGATAATGACCGGGTGCTCGCCCAATTGAAAAACCGGCAGGTCGTATTTCTCACAGGGCTGCGGCGTATCGGTAAAACATCGCTCATGCGCATGTGCATCCGGCATTTGATCGAACAGCTTGGTGTACCTGCCGGGCACATCTTATATGTTAGTTTGGATGATTATCTGCTTAAGGACAGCAGCATATTGCAAATTGTAGAAGCCTTCAGAACCATCCATCGCTTAGACAACAAGCAGCAAGTGTATCTTTTTCTCGATGAAATCACCTATGCCAGGGATTACGAGCTTCAGCTAAAGAACCTCTACGACCAAGGTCACTGCAAGATTTTTGCATCTTCATCGAGTGCTTCCTTGCTCAAGAGCAGCCACGCACATCTTACCGGCAGAAGTGTCACATTGGAAATTCTGCCATTGGATTATCTTGATTATTTGCGCTTTAAAAAGTTGGAAGTATTACCTTCCGATGCACATTTGCATGACAGTTATTTTAGGGACTACCTGCGCACGGGAGGCATTCCGGAGTACGTGCTAAGTGGTGATGATGCCTACATCAGAGAGTTGATGGACAATATCATTCACAAAGACATTGCCGCCCTTCATGGCATCAGGCAGCTGCAGCAGTTGAAAGACTTTTTCCTGATGCTCATGGAGCGCAGCGGAAAAATAATGAGCATCAATAAGGTGGCCAAGGTACTTGGTATTTCTAATGACACGTCCAAGCGCTTCTTCGACCTGTTTTGCGACACCTATATTGTTTATCCCGTCAGCAGGTTTGGAAAACTGAATGAACAGATGGTGTCCCCTAAAAAGATCTATTGCTGCGATACAGGCATTAGGACATTCTACACCGGAGAGCGAGATTGGGGTGCCTTGTTTGAAAACTATTGCTATCTGCGTCTAAAGCACCTGCATCTCCGCTACATCTATCAGGACAGCACAGAGCTGGATTTTTACACTGAGAATAAATGGCTGCTCGAATGCAAATTTCACGACGAAGCACTTAGCCCAAAACAAGAAGCACTGTTCAACAGCTTCCCTGCCAAAGAAAAGTATGTATTGAGAACCCATCAGGATGTAGCAAGATTGCACTCCTAACATTCGAGTGCAAAGTGAATTTAATCCCATCGGACGCACCCCCTTGTCTATTTATCATTGCCATGTGCTTAAAGGTTTTATTGATTCTTCAGATGGTCAGTTACTTAAGATGCAAAATTGTTTTTTGCAAAATACAATATCTAAAAATGTATTCTTTAAAATTCAATTCGTAAATTTGTTTTTTGAAAAAAACAAAACATGGAATTGTTGATCAGCAAATCTGAAAGACGGGCTTCCCTTGTCAAAGCGCAGCACAAGAGATATCTGTTCGATCAAATAGACTGGGAGCAGCGCCTCATCCTTATTCTTGGATACCGAGGCGTGGGCAAGACAACCCTTGTTTTGCAATACATGAGGGGTGTCAAGTCAACGGCAGTCTACTTCAGTCTCGACGACCTCTACTTTGAAACGCATCGGATTGTGGTTGTGGTTGCTGATTTGTATGATCTGGGGTACCGCATGTTTATTTTCGACGAAGTGCACCGCTACCCGATGTGGTCAAAAGACCTCAAGCAGGTGTATGATGACTATCCTGACGCGCAATTTGTGGCCACAGGCTCATCCATTCTTGAGCTTTCTAAAGGCAACGCTGACTTGTCGCGACGGGCGGTTGTATATCACCTGCACGGATTGAGTTTTAGGGAATACCTCCTGGTTCGAAAAAATGTGCACATAGCGCCCATACAAATGTCGGACCTACTGTCCCGGCATCACCTCATCGCAGCGGAACTACTTGACTCATTCAGTTACCGAACCGATTTTGAAAATTACTTGAAGCACGGATATTTCCCTTTCTTTCTGGAGTCAAAAAACACTTATTTTCAAAGGCTTGAGGAAACCGTCAACATGGTCGTAGAAACCGATATCCCACCTTATGAGGACTTGCAGCATGCCACGGTGCGTACCATGAAAAAATTGCTTTACGTTATCAGTCAGTCGGTGCCGTTTACACCAAATATTCACAAACTGGCGGAGAGATTGGAAACCACGAGAAGCACCCTTTTGCGGCTATTAGATCTCCTTGATAAGGCAGGAATTATCCATTTGCTCAAAGCGGAAACGAAGGGCGTGAGCTACCTGCAAAAGCCTGAAAAAATTTACCTGAATAACACCAATTTCATCCACCTTTTTTCACCCAGCCGAGCCAATGTCGGCAATATAAGGGAGACTTTTTTCTACAATCAGGTCAGTGTAGTACATGGCGTGACCGCTGCCAAATACGGAGACTTTATGGTTGATGATAGCTACTTCTTCGAGGTGGGCGGTGTCAACAAGGGCATGGATCAAATCAAGGGAGTACCCAATGCATTTCTGGCCCTCGATGTGGAGGGTGGCAATGAAAAGCGCATTCCTCTTTGGTTGTTTGGTATGCTGTATTGAAGCTGCCCAGACAGGATATCCACTCGATAGAGTATGTGTTCTAAGGCGCATGAAATCAATTTTATGCTGGCTCAAGCCGATCGCTTAATACTCCATCCACACCCTATCCCATGCTTCATCCCGGCTTCGTAGTTGCCTCAGTAAGGCCCATCTCGCGCAGCAGGAATGCGGCATTCATATTTTGGCATACTCCTGGGCGCAGCTGGTAGTCAAAGGAGGCTTTGCCTTCCTTGAAGTCCATCTCAAATCTGAAGTTTGAAATCTTTCCGGGATGGTCTTCTTCTGCCGTACAGAGGCTCAGATCATGTGTCGCGATCAATCCTTTTGCCGGAAGGCCCAGCAGCTTACGCAAAAAGAGCTTAGAGCCTTCGGCCTTGTCGACGCTATTGGTGCCTTTGAGGATTTCATCGAGAATCACCAGATGCCGCTCGCCGCTCTCCAGGGCATCGGCAATGGCGCGAAGCCGCTTGAGCTCATTGAAGAAGAAGGAGGCCGACTCTCCCAGAGAATCGGCAGTGAGCATGGAGGTGTGGATGCGCATCGGAGAGAGCCTGAGACCACGGGCCGGTACCGGAAGGCCCCGCATGGCCATCAGAGCGATGAGTCCCGTCATGCGCAGGTAGGTACTCTTGCCGGCCATATTGGCTCCGGTGATGATCGCAAATCGAATCTCTCCGCTCAGATCGATCGGATTGCCCACCACCTCGCCATCCATAAGCGGATGCCAAGCTTCTGAGGCCTCCATACCCCAGTCTTCCGTCCATTGTACCTCCTCATTATCAGGGTGTGTAAACCTGTACAGGGCCAAAGATTGCAGAGCTTCCACCTCCGCAGCCAGCTTGAGCCACTGCGCTATCTTATCTTCGTATTCACGCCTCCAGTCAGCAATGCGATAGGCCACTTGAAAATCCCAAAACAGCAGCAAGTTGAGTGCGATACCCACAAAGATATTGCCCCGGCTATCCACCGCCCCGGCTATGCGCTTCAGGTCTCCCAGTGCTGTCTCAATCTGCTCATAGTCCAGGGCTTTGAGCCTTTCGGCAAAAGGACTTTCGTCAAAAGAGCGCTCGCGAATCATGGTGAGCATGGCCTCAACGCCATTGAGCCTCGCATGATCCTGCGTAAAGCTGTGGAAGTAGACCAAGTGCTTACGAAGGAAGAGCATAGCAGGAATGCCGGCGGCCATCATGCAGAGCAAGTACTGATTCCAGCCGATAGCGTCCAATGCAAATGCGAGGGTACAGCCTATACTCAAAATGGGAAGCAGGTAGCTAATTACTGGTCTGAGACCGGCCCGTGGGCCCTCATAGCCATTTGCGGATGAGGCTTTGTTGGCGACTTCTTTTTCGTCTGAATCTGACGCGCCCACGCGGGCGATGGCCAGATAGTGCAGGCTCCACTTGGGCTGCCTGGCAAAGTCCTTGATGATATCGCGTTCCCGCTCAATTTCTGCGACCTTTTGTATGGGCGCTTTGAGCCAGGCGGCGAGCATGCTCCCGGCAGTCGGCCTTTGGCAGCGGTTGAGCTTTTGAAAGAGACTGTGCTTGCCAAATACATTGAGATCGGAGGCATAAGGATGGGCGGCATCGCTGTACTCTTCGCCTCCCTTTCGATCCCTCCATTTGCCTTGAGCACAATCCAGCTCCTCGCTACAGAGCTCCATAAATGCCTTGCAGAGGGCATGCTTTTCACGAAGTTTGGCATGTGCTTTGACAGCGAGTAGAAACAAAATGATGCCGAGCACCAGGGGCAAGAGTGGCCAACTGCCCGAACCTCGCAGGGCAAAAACAGCAGCGCTGAAGCATAAGAAGATGAATATCCTTACGAAAACCAGACGATTAAGCCGACGCTTTATGGCAGTGAACTCTTCATTGGCTTCTGCGTGCCACTGCGCTATCTGCTCCATTGCTTCCATCACGCAAAGGTAGTTTTTTGCCGGGGAGAGATTTGCCCCGGAAGATTGCGACTTTCAATGTATGAACATAAATTTGCCGAATGAGCATAGAACAAGCGATACATCAAAAAGAGTTTAAAGACCTTTACGAAAAGGCCATAGTAAATGTACTCTACACCGCTAGTTGGATATCCTACCGGCAGAGCATGCTCTTCAAAAGCCATGGCATTAC
Source organism: Flavobacteriales bacterium (assembly GCA_007125175.1). Classification (GTDB taxonomy): domain Bacteria; phylum Bacteroidota; class Bacteroidia; order Flavobacteriales_D; family Cryomorphaceae; genus T3Sed10-241. Next base: position 5,469 of record SLDS01000144.1, on the reverse strand, counting down.
CATGCAGCAGTACAATATCCTGCGCATTCTCAAAGGGCAGAGCCCTGAGCCCATCACTGTAAATCAGCTCATAGAGCGCATGATCGATAAAAGTTCCAATGCTTCCCGAATAGTGGAGCGATTGAGATTGAAGGGCTTGCTCAAGAGGGAGGTATGCCCTGAAGACCGCCGCCGTGTAGATATATTCATTACCGATAAGGGTGAAAAAGTACTCATAGCTGCCACTGAGGAGCTCAAGCAAATGCACACAAAAAGCCGCAAGCTGAATGGGGAGGAAGTGGGCAGGCTCAATGCCCTTCTGGACAAATTGCGCGGTGAGAATGAAAACACTGAACATTAGAATGATTTCAAGTACAACAACAATAAAAACAAGCAAGATGATAAGAGCATTTTTTTCGGCCATGGTGGCCATAGCCTGCATCCTACCAGCTCAGGCCCAGGATGAAGAAGTAGTCTCAGTGCCCTTCAGCATGGCTGAGAGCAAGATTATGTGGACAGGAAAGAAAGTGACTGGCGAGCATACCGGCACCCTCATGCTCAAGTCGGGATTCGCAGAGCTGAGTGAGAATCAACCACGCCGGGTGGAACTGGAGATGGATATGAACTCCATCACATGCACTGACCTCAAAGATGCCAAGACGAATGCCAAGTTGGTCGGACACCTCAAGTCCGAAGATTTCTTTGACGTGCAGGAATATCCCACGGGTCGCTTTGTTGCCGAGCACTTTGAGGAGATAGAGGGCGCTGAGGGATTTGAACCCAATTACCGCGTGAAAGGCAAGCTTACTCTCAAGGGCATCGAAAAGGATCTCGAGTTTTTGGCCTATATCGCTGTCAAGGGCAATCGATTGATCGCCAATGGAGAGCTGAGCTTTGATCGCTCGAAGTACAATATCCGCTACGGAAGCAAATCATTCTTTGAAGGCTTGGGCGATAGAATGATCTACGATGATGTGGAATTGATGTTTGTGGTATCTACAGGTATGTGATTTTTCAATCTTCGAACTGACTCAAGCTTAGAGCATCCGGCCTAAGCCGTCCTAACAGTACTTGCGATTCTAGGGCGCTGGCTCTACATGTTTTTCCAGTCGGGTACCACCCTGTTGACCTTTTGTTTGGGCTTGGTTTCCATATTGAAGAAGTACTTGAAGACGAAGGAGAAATAGGTGCCGTCGAGGTCGCCCCTTTGCCTTCCGGCCAATTCAAATTGACCCGGAGAGTCTTCGGCCGGCCTGTAATAGTTCACCTCAGTGCGCATGATTTCCTGCGGTATCTGATGCCAGGTTGCGCCCAGGTAGAAGTAACCATTGTCTTTGGTACGGTATTCGAAGCCTACGCTTCCAATTACCCCCACCCGCAGCCATGCGGGTTTGAATCCCTTGACGTTGTAATTGCGGTGAAGGGAGATTACATCGCTCGCCACGAAGTTCATTGATACCCCCATGTCCACGTTCATGAATACATCATCGCTGAGCTGAATGTACACGAGTCCTTTGATGGGAATCTCATATCCCACCACCCTGAATCGCGTTTCGTCCCGAAACACATTCTGCACATCCGGGGGTTGTATATCCTGGATGGCGAAGCGGTACACACGGCGGTTGTAATAGAGTCCGGTTTCGAGGTTCCAGATACGGCTCAGGCGCACGCGAATCACTCCACCAAATCCCATCCCATCTACCAGTTGGTATACGCTGCGAAAGTTTTGATTGGGATCCCTCAGCACAACGCTGTCCATGTTGAGCAATCCAAAGTCTTGCAGCCACTTCACCTCCACACCGGCGGTGATTGCAAAGCGATCCTCTTCACTCCACCTTTGGCCATGAGCCAGTAAGGGCGCCATAAGCGCTGCAATCAATAGGTATTTTCTTGTTTTTAGACTAAGCCTCATCCTGCAATCCAGAGCTTCTGGCCCACGCGCAGGGTTTCATTTGATCTGATTCCATTGGTATGGCAAATGCTCTCAACACTGACACCGAGCTCGCGGGCTATCTTGTAAAGATAGTCACCTTTTCGAACTTCATACACCTGTATCTCAGTTTTCCCCCCTTCAGGTGCCAATTTTAGGCAGTTTCCATCGCTTTGCAATTGTATCAGCTCTGATTTGAGTCTTCCTTTTCGGAAATTGATGATGGCATTGGGGTCGATCGGCAGGCCGGCAAAGCGCATTTCGAAGTGAAGGTGACTCCCGGTGCTATTGCCTGAGCTGCCGCCCAATCCGATCAGATCGCCGGCCTCCACCACATCTCCGGGCTTCACCTTGAGCCGGTGAAGGTGGGCGTATAGGGTCTCCAATCCATTGTAATGTCTGATCACCACCACACGGCCATAGCCCTTGTAGAATCGCGATACGCGCACCACACCTGGAAAGGCTGCCACCACAGGATCCCACACCTCGAGATCGATGTCGGTGCCATTGTGGCTGCGCCCCCAGCGCCAGCCAAAGTGCGAGGTGACCACCCCATCAAAGGGAATGGCAAAGCCGCAATTCCATGCGCTGTCCACCAGCAGCAGGCTCAGGTTTTCGCCGGTCTCCTTGAGCCCTTTGCGGATAGGATGCGGCACCAGGGTATTCCAGTGCTCATAGAAGGCATCGGCAGGATGGGGTGATGGATTAGCAGGCACGTAGGCGTGAAAACCGCTTCCGTATCTCTCTTCGTCTTCAATGGCGGCCAGGTAGGTATTGACTGCATTCACCACGCTCCTTGGTACCACCGGACTTTCAAAGATGCTGTCCACCACCTCCAGCAGTTCCGATCGCTTATAAGTACTCAGTTTTTGATACACGCTGAGTTGATTGACCAATGCCACAGGCAAGGTATCCAGCCTCACCAATGAGTCGATTATGGTGGCGTAGTAGTCGGCTTCGAATGCGCGGCTGGGAACGAAGCTTACTTCGGGGTCGTAGAGCACCACTTCCGTGCTGTCCATTTCCATAGCCTTGCCCTCCATAGCATGGCCATCCTCCTTTGTAGGGCCGGAATCCTGTGTCGGATTCGTGGCGGAACCATTTTCTGTAAAGATGAAAACAGCGCAGATCAATACGCTTAATCGCAAAAGGGGAGTGGACATATCAAAACAAGTTCAAGGTAGTTTTGCATACCACAAAAAGGTCCGTAGGTTACTTCCTGGCAGAAATTTTTTTCAAAAAAATTCCTTCCAAAGCCCTGATGGCATCGACTAAAAGTCTGTTTGCAGCGATTAGATGGTGGAGCGCCACCATCCGAAGAGGGCTATGGCAAGTGCACCCAAAGTGATGATCAAGACCATTTTTCGCATTACATCATCTGCCAAAAATGGCTTGCGAAACATGTTGCCGGTTTCGTCATTGAGCTCCTCGGCTGTCTCCTGATGCGACTTGTGGATGCCGAAAAGATGCCTGCGCAACAAGTCCTTGCCGCTTCCCCTCTCATAGGGTATATCGGCTTCTATGAGCAGGGCCTCAAAGTAGTCGGCGTGCTCCTTGGCGTAGAAGTAGAATACCACATACTGCCTCTGCCTTTCGTGATCTTCAAAATTGCTGTAGTGTATCTTCTTTTTCGGCATCGCTCATTCCTTTACCCAGCGGCTCACATATTCCAGCGGCTTTCGGTGGCTCTTCGGCCAGTCTACTTCGGGGTATCCCAGGTATAGCAAGCCGAGCACCTTATCATCCGTCTCGAATCCAAAGTGCTCTGCTGCAGCCGGATTGTACAAAAATTTCGGCGAAGACCAGAAGGCCCCCAAACCATAGGCACAAGCGGTGAGCATGGCGTTTTGAGCAGCACAAGCCACAGCTTCCACCTCCTCGATTTCGGGGATTTTTTTCTTTTCATCGCGCTTCATCGCCATGAGCACTATCACCGATGCAAGCTCCATACGGCGCATCAGCTTTGTGAGCTTGGCTGGGCGCACACCTTCTTCCCCGGCATCGAGGCTATAGAGATCCTTTAGGCTTTCGCCCAGTTTTTCTCTTCCCTTTCCGGAAAAGATGACAAAGCGCCAAGGCTCAGTCTTGCCGTGCGTGGGCGCCCAGGTGGCATTGCTCAGAATTTGCCGTACCATGTCCATTTGCACCTCTCTGTCACTGAATTGTTCCGGATATATGGTGCGGCGGTCGCGTATCACGGCATTCACTTCGCTCAAATCGTATCTCATGGCCTCCTTTTGGCCACAAAGATAGCGAGAAGATGCGCATGGCTTTTCCCTATCTTTGCAGCCACAATTCGGGGTCTCGATGATGCGCATGCGGTTTTTGCTATTTCTGCCATTCAGCACACTTTTTTTTGGAGGAGCTTTCGCTCAAAACAGTGAGGCGGATAGCCTGGTATTGCGCAGCATTTACGATGAAGCATTGGAGTATGGGCATGCCTGTCGCAATCTCGAAGAGCTGTGCAAAGATATTGGTGCGCGGCTCAGTGGGAGCAAGGGTGCCGCGCGCGCTGTGGAGTGGGGCTATGAGCGCATGCAGGCTTACGACTTGCAGGGCCTTCGCAAGCAAGAAATCAATGTGCCGCACTGGGAGAGAGGTGCGCCTGAGCTATGCATCTTGCTGGACAATGGTGACAGCCTCGATGTACTGGCCCTCGGCCACAGTGTCGCCACCGGCGGCATGATCGAGGCCGAGGTGCTGTCTTATCGCTCCCTGCAAGCACTGAAGGAGGCTCCGGAAGGGGAGCTCGAAGGCCGCATTGCCTTTCTGGATCAGCCCATGAATGTCCGCCTTATCGAAACCTTCAATGCCTATGGCTCCTGTGCCGGAGCACGTGTGAACGGCCCCAGCGAAGCGGCAAAAAAAGGGGCTATCGCCTTTGTAATGCGATCCATCACCCTCAGGGCTGATGACGCTCCGCATACCGGGGTTTTGTTTTACGATCAGGAGGTGGATAGCATTCCGGCATTTGCCATGAGCTCACGCTCGGCACATAGGCTCTCCAGGCATCTTGATGAGACGGGCAAAGCGCGCCTTGCCCTGCGCTCCGATTGCCGCCGGCTGCCGGATGCGCCCTCTCACAATGTGATGGCTGAGCTGCGCGGAAGCGAATTTCCCGAAAAGGTGATCACAGTTGGGGGCCACCTCGACTCTTGGGATGTGGGAGAGGGCGCCCACGATGACGGTGCCGGTGTGGTACAGGCCCTTGAGGTGCTCAGGATTTTCAAGGCCCTCGGCATCCGCCCGCGCCATACCATTCGCAGTGTGTTTTTCATGAATGAGGAAAACGGAAGCCGGGGTGCAAAGGCTTATGCCCGGCTCTGCGAAGAAGAAGGGGTACAGCACCTTGCGGCTATGGAGAGCGATCGGGGTGGATTCACTCCCAGAGGCTTCCATTTCGATGCTGATGAAACTTACATCGATTACTTCCGCAGCTTCCTCCCCCTCTTTGAGCCTTACTTCATTCACGTCATGCAGAAGGGCTATGGCGGTGTGGATATCAACCCACTGCGCTCACCCACCACTCCCTTGATTGGTTTTGTGCCCGATTCTCAGCG
>SLDS01000250.1 GCA_007125175.1 Flavobacteriales bacterium | reverse complement strand
GCCGCCGAATACATGGCCGAGCTGGCCTTGTGGTTTGGCGTATCTCCGGGCGATCTGAATGATCTCTTTCCCGACCTGGCCAATTTTTACAATGCCAATAGCGGGCAGTATCCCATTGGATTCATGAATACCCCACAAGGATGAAAGCACTTATACTATTTACAAGCATCTTGGCCCTGAGCCTGAATGCCTGGAGCCAATGCTATCCCGATCGCCACAATACCTCATGGAATGAGGCATGGCTGAGCTGTGATAGTCGACTCAATCCCAATACCGACCGCGGAGAAGGGCATTGGATCATGTACGACCTGAATCATACCTATACCTTGGGAGCCGTGCACATTTGGAATTACAATGTGACGGATTGGGTGAATCTCGGAATGCGTGAAATCAGCATTGATTACAGCATGGATGGCAATCATTGGAAAGAGTTGGGTGAATATGTGCTCGAGCGTGCGGATGGAAACAGCCGCTATGAGGGAGAAGAAGTCGCCAATTTTCAGGGTGATACAGCCAGATATGTCCTCATCACGGCCCACAACAATTACGGGGGTGCCTGCACCGGTCTCTCTGAAGTGAAATTTCAGGTGGGTGATAATGTCACCGAACTTTTTACTTCGGGAAGCAATGGCTGCTTTCAGGCATCTGTATTTCCCAATCCACATGTGAACCAATTCAAGGTAAAGCTGCAACTCAATTGCGATGGCATTGTGGAATACAGCCTTTACGATCACACCGGTAAATTGGTGCTCAAGGAGGTGCAGGATCCCGAAAGCTCGGGTGGAGAGCGTATACTCGATACTTCCACCCTATCCAATGGCATCTACCACCTCGTGCTGCGGCAAGGAGATGCTATAGAGCGATATGCTGTGCTCAAGATGCGGCCCTAACGGCAGCGCCGGGCACCTCAGCCCTTCACAGTGGTCATGATAAAGCTGCTCTGCACCTTGGCAATATTGTTTAGGGATGCCAGCTTACGCGCCACAAAATGTTGGTAAGCATCCATGTCCTTGGTGCGTACCTTGAGGAGGTAATCGAATTGTCCGGCCACGTGATAGCATTCGATCACTTCATCGAAGGCGACAATTTCCTCTTCGAAGGTGTCGATAAAAGCGCTGCGATGTTCCTGCAGGGAGATGGCACAAATGGCCAGTAGATTTTGCCCCAACTTGCGGCGATCGATTTGGGCGCGGTAGCCCTGTATCACCCCTTCCCGCTCCAGTCGCTTCACGCGCTCAAAGATTGGTGTGGTGCTCAAGCCGAGTTCTTCGGCCATGGATTTGATGCTGCGCTTGCCATTTGCCGCGAGCATATCTACAATTCTCAAATCGGTTTTGTCCATAGAAAAAAGCTCTGATTGGTGGGCTGCCAGAGGTCAAATTTAATTTTTTATTCTAAAATGATGGGATTGAAATAGAATTATTTTCTTCCATTTGTCAGATTTGTGGGACATGTGTATCTTTATTTGCACCTACAATGAATAAAACATGAAAAAACTGAAACCGGAGAGCCTGATGATGTCTCATGGCTACAAGCCTGAGCTCTCTGTGGGCTCTATCAAATGCCCCATCTTCCAGACCTCGACCTTCGAATTTGAAACTGCCCAAGAGGGCAAGCGCTTTTTTGAGATGGCCTATGGCCACCGCAAGCCTGCTCCCAACGAAGAAATGGGTCTCATATACAGCCGAATCAACAATCCGGATTTGGAGATATTGGAGAATAGGCTCTGCCTCTGGGATGAGGCCGAGGATGCTGCGGTGTTTGAGAGCGGTATGTCGGCCATTAGTACGGTTTTGCTCGAGTTTTTGAATCCCGGTGATGTGCTGCTGATGAGCTCCCCCGTGTACGGCGGAACCGATCACTTCAGCAAGAGTGTATTGAATCGCTTCCAGATAGAGCTGGTAGAATTCAGCGCAACAGATGATCCTGAGAGCATACACGAGCGCCTGCGCGCTTCGGGCAAGAGCGATCGGCTAGCCATGGTATATGTGGAAACCCCTGCCAACCCCACCAACACCATGATCGATCTGGACGCTATAAGCGCCCTTGCCCGGCAATACGACAGTGCAGACAGAAAGGTGGTGGTAGCCGTGGACAATACCTACATGGGGCCATTGTGGCAGCACCCCCTCAAGCACGGAGCCGATCTCGTGATTTACTCAGCGACCAAGTACATCGGCGGCCACAGCGATTTGATCGCAGGGGCTGTGCTGGGCAAACGCGAAGAAATGACCCGGGTGAAAACCCTCCGCACCTTCCTGGGCAATATGACCAGTCCTTACACAGGTTGGCTGCTGATGCGCAGCTTAGAAACCTTAAAAGTGCGCATGGAGCAGCAAGCGAGCAATGCGGAGAAGATTGCCGAGTTCTTGCATGCGCATCCCGCAGTCGAGCAGGTGTACTATCCGGGAATTCAGCGGAGAAATGACCCGCAACTCGATGCCCTGATGCAGCGACAGTGCAAGAGCAATGGAGCGATGATAGCATTTGATGTGGTGGGAGGCGAAAAGGAGGCTTTTGCCTTGCTCAACAGCTTTAAGCTGGTAAAGCTGGCCGTAAGCCTTGGCAGCACGGAGAGCCTTGCTCAGCATCCCGCCACGATGACCCATGTGGATGTATCGCCCGAAGACAAGAGGAAGATGAATATCAGCGAGAAATTGGTGCGTCTATCCGTGGGTATAGAAAATGTGGATGATCTGATTTGGGATTTGGAACAAGCGCTTAGCGCCATAGGGGCACCTGAGGTGCAGGATGCAGAGCTCGAGGCCCAAAGATGATCAAGGCATCACAGCCTGCAGCTCGATAATGGATCGAGCATAGATGGTATCACTCAGGCTGATGAGAAAGGCTTTGAGATCGGATTTTTC
>SLDS01000040.1 GCA_007125175.1 Flavobacteriales bacterium | reverse complement strand
TCATCCCATTTGCGGAAAGCGATGTAGCCCCCGAGCACAGTGTGAAATACACCTCCGAGCTGGAGTGGAGCAAGGAAGGCAAGCGCCTCAAGGTGACGGCCTATGCCAATTACATCCGCAACTTCATCTTCAGCCGGCCCATCGGGGTGCTCGGCACGGCCCGCGGCCCCATGCCCACCTTTATCATCGATCAGGCCGACGGGCTCTTTCTGGGTACCGACATTACCTATACCCTTGCTTTCCGCAAAAATGGCGAGGCCACCATGGGTGCCAGCTACATCTACACCCGCAATGTGCGCCGCGATGAGCCTCTGATTTTTCAGCCGCCCATCCATCTGCACCTCAAGGTACAGCAAAGTTTTGAGAGGGTATGGGGTTTTGACAAAATCACCTGCAGCCTGCAACCCACCTATACCTTTAGGCAGTTTCATGCGCCGCGCACCATCCCCGTGCGCGAGCTTGTGGAGGGCACAGCCAGCCTTTCCATTGATGATCCTATTTTCGACTTTCAGGACCCGCCGCCGGGCTACTTCCTGCTCCATGCCATGGTACAGCTCCAAAAAGGCCGCTTCAGCCTGGGCATCGAGGCCAGAAACGCATTGAACAAGAGCTACCGCGATTACCTCAACAACATGCGCTACTTCGCCGATGAGCTCGGTACCAACCTTCTTTTTTCCCTTAGCTATCACCTTTGACAATGAATACGATGAAAAAGTACCTTTTCTTTCCCACCATTTGCATGCTCTTTGGAGCGCTTGCCTTTAACGCTTGCAGCGACGACGATGATGTGGCACCCCCCGCTGAGGAGAATCCGGTGGAGGAGTTCACCTACATCGAGTTTATCTTCACCAATGTGGACGACCCCAATGATGTGACCAAGGGCATTTGGGAAGACGAGGACGGATTTGGCCCCATGGAGCCGGTCATCCTCCAGCACCCTGTATTCAGTGCGGAAACCACTTACAAGCTCACTTTCATCATGGAAAACAGGCTGGTTACTCCGGTGGAAGACTTGGTAGATGAAATACAAGATGAGGATGACGAGCACCAATTCTTCTTTGCCTTTGACGAGACGCTGTTCAGCGATCCCGAGGGCAATGGCAACATCGAGAACCGCGACGGCCCCATCAACTACCTTGATTTTGATGACAATGGATTGCCCTTAGGCCTCGAAACCCTATGGACTACAGCCGGCCCTCAACAAGGTGCAACTTTTCGCACCGTGCTCGCCCACCAGCCAGGCGTGAAGAGCCCTACCTCAACCTGGGACAGCGGCGATATTGATTGGGATATTACGTTTGGTGTGGATGTGGAGTGAGGTTTTTGGTTTTTGGTGGTTGGTTTTTGTAATTTGGCGATTGGGGTTCTTCATCAAATCCGCAGCATCTCAGAGCCCAATACCCAAGCCGACGAAGAAGACCTCGAAGCGATGGGCGGTCTGTGAGTCGAAAGTGCCACTTCCTCTTGCTCTTATTTTCCTATACATCGGAAGGTTTTCATAGCCAAGAAACAGCGTAAGATTTACTTTTTCAAATTTGAACTGAGCGCCACCCTGAACCATGGCACACAAGTACCCTTCATCAGCGCCGAGGCCTGTATTGGTGGTGCTACCAGCGCTCAGCTGGATATGAGGGCTTACCTTCCACTCATTCAATGCAAGGCGTACACTGCCATACATGGACAAATGAAAAATTTCGTCATTTATTCTGAGTCCCGGCCCCAGGCCAACAAGCAATAGATCAGCAATGGATATGCCGAGAAATAAGTTGCCCATAAGGGGCCTCGCCGCATTGCTTGTACCCTCTCTATGAGCAGTCCCCAGCGCTACCGTTCCCCACAGTCCCACGGATTCAGAGCTTTTAGATTCATCCTGCGGCGCACTGCCTTGAGCTGCTGAGCTTTCGCAAAATAAGCACATGCAAAGGAGTGCAAGAGCAATCAGGCGCAGAAGGGATTTCGAGAGCGCAAAATAGAGCCGTTTCACAGGGCTAAGATAATCCGTTTCATGATATTCCCAGACAGGAAAAGCAGTAGAAGACCAATATTCAAGCCACGAGGGAACTCCCGAAAAGCACAAAGTGTGGCTGCGCTACCGTGAAGGTGCATTTCACACCGTGTTGCACCAGGCGCGTCCCAAATACGAAGACCAGCCCTTCGACTTCGATGCCTGCGGAGGCTGAATAACGCCGAAGGCATGTGTCATAGCCTGCCCCCGGCCCCGGCTGCCACTTCTGATTCAAAGCCTGACCTTGTGATTCGAGAAAACGAGATAGCTGGTCACGCTGCGGTCATATCGCTCAACGCTGAAGTACTGGGCGTTGAGGGAAGCTCATCCTTTCCAGGAATCCCTCCGTGCGGGCCCTCACCGGCACATCGCGGTAGCCATACACCTGGCCCACAAAATCTTTCTCCACGGTGACTTCCTGACTGTGCAGGGCCACCACCTGCACCTGCGGCGGCGCCGGAGCTGCCGACTCTTCCGGCCCTCCGCATCCCCCCAGCATCAAAGCTGCCAGCATGAGGCAGCAAGCTAAGCTTCTCATAGATTGAATGGTTAGAGAGGGTAAATATAGGGAAATGGGAGGGAGATGAAATTGGGGGTGTGGCTGGGGGGTGAAATGGGCACGGCCGCCTGGACGGGCCGAACGAAACCATACTTTTTTAATATGCGGTTTTTCTTTTTTCGGTTAACTCGTCCGTTATAATTTTATTTTCAGTTCAAGTCGTCCGCCAAAACCAAGTTCAATAATTTTTTGAAGTGTCGAAATTCGAGCTTCTTTTATATTGTTCTCAATTTTTGAAATGTAGGATTTAGTTGTCCCAACTTTTTCTGCAAGTTGTTCCTGTGTCATTCCCATTTCAACACGAGTGT
>SLDS01000101.1 GCA_007125175.1 Flavobacteriales bacterium | reverse complement strand
TTTTCTGCTTTCTTCCTTTCATCTGGTAACATTCATTTACTTCCCACTACTTAAAGTTCAGCCCTTCCTCAGTTTAGTCGTCGCTGAGTACTATGGCCTCGGCTGACTCCTCATGGTAAGTTTTACTCCGTGCTTCATACTCCGTTTCCACACGTCCATGAGGCCTCCCGCGGTAAGGCAACCCACTTTCACTCCATCTCCCCGCCTCATTTACACTCCGATGTCCGTGTAATCTTTGGACTTTGACTTGTTTGGCAGTCTCATCCCATCGGGTATGCCTGATGAGGTTCGTGTTCCTCGGGGCGGAGTTTTGCCGCCAGCTTCCTTCAGATTCCACCTCGCGATGGACACCCTTGCTATTGGCTAGTGGTTGGCGATTACAAACCCCCACAGTGGACTTTCACCACCTAGTTGATTGCCATGCACGGCACACCAAAATGCCGCAGGGCGCATGCCCGGCGGAGCGCATACAGAGACATTTCATATGCTTAGCACTTTCGCAGTACAGAACTGCCGTATGTAAAGTAATATTCGTTAGAAGCAGCTCCGCTGGGTATGTACCCTGCGGAAGCTGATGTGCTAAAGCCGTGGGCCGGCCTTGGAGCTCATGGAGTTGAGAAACCATTGCTCAGACCAAACCATTTACTTACCTTTGACGTTAGTACCGTGAAGCGTAACCAATGATTAAGGATTTTGGCGATAAGGAAAGCGAAAAGATTTGGGAGGGGGAACGCTCAAAAAAATTGCCCGGAGAAATACAGCACGTGGCAAGGAGAAAATTGAGAATGATCAACAGTGCACAGGATTTAAACGACCTACGCGTACCACCTGCCAATCGCTTAGAAAAGCTAAAAGGAGACATGAAGGACTATCATAGCATCCGCATCAATGCGCAATGGAGAATCATATTCCGATGGAAAGATGGTGATGCAAGCGCAGTCAAAATTGTTGATTACCACTAAATCCATACACATGGAAAAACTGCCCAACATACACCCCGGTGAAGTACTCCTTGAAGAATTCCTGATTCCTATGGAAATCACCGCTTATCGACTTGCCAAGGAAACCTTCATCCCCCAAACCCGCATTTCTGAAATCATCAAAGGTAATCGGCGGGTGAGCGCAGACACGGCACTTCGGTTTGCAAAGTACTTCGGCACAAGTGCCAAATTTTGGCTGAGTCTACAGGCTGATTTCGACCTTGAAGAGGGAATCCATCAAAATGCGAAGCAACTTGATGAAATCAAGCCACTACAGGGAAATGCTGCTTGACAACCATGGCGTTGGATATGGGATAAGCGAATGCCACACCCCGCGTGAAGCGTTTCAACGGTTTTTAAAAAACACGTGATTCGTGCATGGTAAAGGGCTGAAGCCCTTGGGGAGCGTTCGAGAGCACACACCGCTCCGCTGGGTATTTACATTGGCGAAAGAACCGCTCCGCTGGGTATTTACCCTGCGGAAAAGTCTAAGAACATACAAAATGCCGCAGGCGCATGCCCAGCGGAGCGCATTCGGAATTTTTTTAAGAAATGATGTAATTGCGAGAAAACCGCTCCGCTGGGTATTTACATTGGCGAAAGAACCGCCCGCTCAGCTGGGTATTTAGCCTGCGGAAAATTTAGCACTTTTGCAGTACAGAACTGCCGCATGTAAAGTAACATTCATTAGAAGCCGCTCCTTTCCACCCTAACCTTTGCATCAGAAAACTGAAATGAACCCCGGCATGGGCACTGCACATAGCCATTGTCGTTATCCGGAGCAGCGCGCACAGTGCATACCTGACGGATGTCATTTTTTGCCGAAAGGCAGCACCCTACATTTATCCCACACCTACCTCTACTGCCATGAAAAACCTACTCCTATTCCTCCTCCTGCTGCCAATGGCCCGGGCGCTGCCCGCACAGGATCCGGTGGAGATACTCCGCAAAATGGAAGACCTCACCCGCGGCGATAAAAGTTACAGCGAAGTGAGCATGCAAATCGTAAGGCCGCGCTACACCCGCGAAATCGGGATGCGCTCCTGGGCCATGGGCGATGACTACAGCCTGATATACATCACCGCTCCGGCCCGCGACCGCGGCATGGGCTACCTCAAGCGCGACCGCGAAATATGGAACTGGATGCCTTCCATAGACCGCCTTATCAAGCTGCCGCCCAGCATGATGTCGCAATCGTGGATGGGCTCCGACTTCAGCAATGACGACCTGGTGCGCGAGAGCTCCATCATACACGACTACACCCACCGCCACCTGGGCATGGAGGAGATGGGCGGCTACCACTGCCACAAAATCGAGCTCATCCCCAAGCCCGACAAGCCCATCGTATGGGGCAAGGTGCTGGTGTGGGTGGCCGAAAAAGAGTACTACCAAATGCGCACCGAGCAATACGATGAGCGCGGCGACCTGGTGAATGTGATCACCTTCAGCGAGGTAAAAAACTTCGGTGAGCGCAGCATGCCCGCCCGCATGGAGCTGGTGCCCCAGGACAAAAAGGGCCATGCCACGGTGCTCATCACCGAACAAATGGACTTTAGCCCCAAGCTCGATGCCGACTTCTTCAGCATACAAAACCTACAGCGCATCCGCTAAACCAACACAGCCATGAAAGTACTTAGTGCATTGGCCTGGCGCAACCTGTGGCGCAGCAAGCGGCGCACCTGGATCACCATCGGCTCGGTGGTATTTGCAGTCATGCTCTCCCTGCTGCTCGAGAGCATGGACCGCGGCTCGCAGGAGGCCATGGTGCGCAATGTGGTGCAATACTCCAGCGGCTACCTGCAGGTGCAAGACAGCCTCTACTTCGATGAGCCCGGCATGGACCACAGCCTCTACCTGGAGCCCGAACTGGAGCAAGTCCTGGGCAGCGCGCCCGGTGTGGCCTACACCGTTCCCCGGCTCGAAGCCTATGCCCTTGCGGCCGGTGAAAGCCGCACCCGCGTGGCCTATACGCAGGGCATCGATGTGGAGGCGGAGCACCGCTTCAATGGCATCAAAGACCGGCTGCGCGAAGGGGAGTTTTTCAGTGGCCGCGATGCCGAAGTGGTGCTGGGCAGCGGCCTCGCCCAAACCCTTCAAGTCGGCATAGGCGATACCTTGGTGCTGCTCGGCCAGGGCTATCAGGGCATGACGGCGGCAGGCAAATTTCACGTAAGTGGCATCCTGCACCACCCCGTACCCGACCTCAACGAGGTGGTGGTGTACCTGCCCCTGGAGCAGGCCCAGTACCTCTACAGCGCCTACGAGCTGATGAGCTACCTCATGGTGGTGCCCGAATACACTACGCGCCACAATCAGGTGGCACGCGAGCTGAGCACCCTCAGCTCCGATGCGGGCCTGAGCGTTTACACCTGGGAGGAACTGCAACCCGAGCTGGTGCGCACTGTCGCCTTCGACCGGGCGGGGACGCTCGTATTCCTGCTCATCCTCTACGCCGTGATTGCCTTTGGCATATTCGGTACGGTGCTCACCATGACACTGGAGCGCGAAAAGGAATTTGGCGTGCTCATCAGCATTGGCCTGCACCGATGGAAGCTGGGCGCGGTGATCTTTATGGAAACCATCCTCATCAACTTCACCGGAGTGCTCATAGGCCTGGCGCTCGCCCTGCCCATCATCCTCTACTTCTACCACAATCCCATACCCCTGGGCGAGGAATTTGGCAATCTGATGGCCGAGTACGGCATGGAAGCCATGCTGCCCTTCTCCATGGATCCGCAACTCTTTTGGCAACAGGGCATCATCATCTTTTGCATCAGCATGGTGGTGGTGCTCTACCCGCTGCTGCGGGTGCTCAAACTCAATGTACTCGATGCTGCACGCAAATAAAATACCCAAGCCATGAACACCCTCACCATCGCCTGGCGCAATATATGGCGGCACAAGCTGCGCAGCCTCACCGTGATGTGCTCGGTGCTGCTGGGCATCAGCGCAGGCATATACGCCGCAGCCCTCATGAAAGGCATGCTCGAAGGCCGCTTTGACCACTTCATCGAGAATGAAATTTCGCACATGCAGGTGCACCACCCCGACTTTGTGCGCGAACCCGAACCCGCCTACACCGTGGCCACCGAGGGTGATGCACTGCAGGCCCTGCAAGGCCTTCCCGGGGTATCGGCCGCCACTGCCAGGCTCAAAGTGCACGGCATGATCGCTTCCGCAAATTACACCGGTGGCGTGCAGCTCATCGGCATCCTTCCGGAAATGGAGGAAGCCACCACCGGCTTTAGCGACAAGCTTATGGCCGGCGAAAACCTGAGCAGCGATGATGGCAACCGCATCCTCATCGGGTATGCGCTTGCGCAAAAGATGAAGGTGGACATCGGCTCCCGCATCGTGCTGACCTTTCAGGATGTGGACCAGGAGATTGTGAGTGCTGCATTTACCGTAAAGGGCTTTTTCCAAACCATCTCCAACCGCTACGATGAGGGGGTAGCCTTCGTGCCGGCGGCCTACCTCGGCAGCCACCTGCGCACTGGCAGGGCCTACCACGAGTACGCCATCCTGGCCGAGGGCATGGACCGCGTGGAAGACTTGCGGCCCGGGGTGGAAGCCCTCTTTCCCGGCATGCGGGTGCGCAGCTGGGACCAGCTCTCGCCCGAGCTCAGCTTCTGGCTCGAAGCCGGGGGCGTGGTGAGCTATGCCTTCATCATCATCATCTTGCTGGGCCTCACCTTCGGCCTGCTCAACACCATGCTCATGACCGTATTCGAGCGCACCCGCGAGCTGGGCATGCTCATGGCCATCGGCATGAACAAGCGCAAGGTATTTGCCCTCATTGTGATGGAAACCTTGCTACTGGCGGTGAGCGGCGCCGTGCTGGGCTTGGGCATCGGCTATGGCCTGGTGCGCCTTTCGGCAAAAAATGGCATAGACCTCAGCGCCCTCAGCGATGTGATGCGGGAGCTGGGCTTTAGCTCCATCATCATACCCGATGTGGATACCACCTTCCTGCTGCTCATCCCTGTGATGGTGGTGATCACCGCCCTGCTGGCCGCTGTATATCCCGCCCTGAAAGCCCTCAGCCTCAATCCCGCCGAAGCGGTACGTGAATAAAAAAACCTCTGAAAAAAATACAGACATGTCCGTCATACGCACTGTAAACCTCAGCAAAATCTACAACCCCGACACCGTGCCGGTGTACGCCCTCAACAAGGTTAACATCCACTTTGAGGAAGGGGAATTCACCTGTGTGATAGGCCCCAGCGGATCGGGCAAAACCACCTTGCTCAATATGATAGGCGGCCTCGACAAGCCCAGCGAGGGTCAGGTGTACATCGCCGATCAGCGCATAGACCAGCTCAGCGAAAACCAGCTCATCGACTTCCGCCTGCACCACATTGGCTTCGTGTTTCAGCACTTCAACCTCGTACCGGTGCTCAGCGCTTATGAGAACGCCGCCTTCATCATGCAGCTTCAGGGCCGCAGCAAGGGCGAAACCGATACCCGCGTGCGCGAGCTCCTCAGCGAGGTAGGCCTCGGCGAGCGCATGGATGCCCGCCCCACACAGCTCAGCGGTGGTCAGCAGCAGCGTGTGGCTGTAGCCCGCGCCCTGGCATCGCGGCCCAAGTTTATCCTGGCCGATGAGCCCACCGCCAGCCTCGACAGCCAGTCGGCCTTCAACCTGCTCGACATGATGGCACGGCTCAATGAGGAGGAAGGTGTCACCTTCATCTTCAGCACCCACGACCAGCGCGTGATAGACCGGGCCAAGCGCGTGGTGCGCATGGTGGATGGGCGGATTGATAGTGATGTGAGGAAGTGAGTATATTTGGCCAAGAATGACAGTTCATTGTGATGGACAAAGAACTTCGCAAAGGTATTCAAGCTTTATTGCATTACGTGGAAAAGGTTGATTGCTTTGCACAACAATTGATAATGAAATGCGGGCTAAAGCAAGAACTATACTGGCTCAAACAAAGCCATGGATATACGCAAGAGGCAAGTGTTGATTTAAGCAGTAATTAATGGAAACCAGCAATCACGACATAAGGTTAGATTCATTGAGCATTAAGGGATGGCGATCCATCAAAAGCTTGGAGCATTTTGCACCCGCAAATATCAATATACTGATCGGCCCCAATGGTGCAGGCAAAAGCAATTTTATTGGTTTTTTCAACTTATTGAGTTGGATGCTTTCCGGAAAGTTGCAGGAACGTATCACCCAACTCGGGGGCTCAAATGATATTTTGTTTGACGGGCCGGAGGTCACTCAACATCTTGAAGGAGAGTTAGCCATCCAAACATCAGCTGGCTTGAATCAGTACAGGTTTGTGCTTCAATTTGCTAAGCCTGATAGGCTTTATTTTGCAGAGGAAGCCTATCGCTTCAGTAGCAGTGATAGGGATACCGAAGCAGATTGGACCTATTTAGGTGGAGGGCATACCGAAGCCAAGCTCACGGAAAGTACAGATACCACGGCCAGAGTGATCAGGAGTTTATTGAAAAAATTTATTGTCTATCAGTTTCATAACACCTCTGATACAGCAGGTATGCGTCTAAAATGGAGTGCTGACGATGGCCGTTGGCTCAAGGCAAACGGTCAGAACCTGGGCAGTTTCCTCTTCAGAATTATGCAACATGATGAGGAATACTACACACGTATTGTGAAATATGTCAGGGCAGTGTTGCCATTTTTTGATGATTTTGAATTGTACCCTGAAGGATATCATGTGATGCTTCGATGGAAAGAAAAAGATTCCATCAAAATCTTCAATGCCGGGCAAGCTTCGGACGGTATGCTAAGGACGATAGCGCTAATCGCAATGCTTGGGCAAAATCCGAATGATTTGCCGGCGGTGCTTTTCCTTGACGAGCCCGAGCTCGGCCTGCATCCCGCAGCAATTGATGTGGTAGCAGGATTGATAAAGGCAGCATCACATCATTGTCAGATACTCGTTGCTACCCAATCGCCTGGCATGGTCAATCATTTTGCCCCGGATGATTTGGTAGTCATTGAACGCAAGGGCAGAGATTCTCAATATAAAAGATATACGTCGAAAGAGCTTTCTGCGTACCTCGATGACTTCAGTACGAGCGAGCTTTGGGAACACAACATCATTGGCGGTAAACCGTGAAATATCTCCACATCATAGCTGAAGGCAACTCTGAGGAAGAGTTTATCAGAAAAGTGCTAGGGCAGCATTTGGCGCGTTTTGGTGTGTATGTGTATTGCCAACGTGTGCATACAGGTGGCAACAAAACCCATCCGGTAAAAGGGGGGCTTGGAAGAATTCCTAAATACCGACCTGTAATTCGTGCGCTGGAGCGCTGGATCGATGCAGATCGCAATCGCGAGCAGGTTTACTACTCCACCATGCTCGACTTATATGCTTTCCCAAAAGATGCCGAAAGCCCATACTCTGAGGCTATTCAGTCTATTGAAGACAAGTATAAGAGGGTGAGAGAATTGGAAAAAGCTATGCTAGAGAAACACGGTCATCCAAAGCTCATCCCTTACGTGCAGTTACATGAATTTGAAACCTTGCTTCTTGTGGATCTTGACAGATTGAAGGTAATGTATCCTGATTGCAAGAAGCCTATTGACAAATTGAAAAATGAAACAGCAGGTAAAAATGTTGAACTCATCAATGAGGGTCTGACAACCGCACCTTCTAAAAGAATTATTGCCGCCGTGCCCCAATATGAGGTACAGAAAAGCACAGTAGGTCCAATCGTAGCTCAGGATATTGGTATTGATCTTCTCAAACAGAAGTGCCCACACTTTAATGAATGGGTAACTAAATTGGAGAAGCTTGGGGATGTTGAGTAATTAGAAATGAAGTGATTCTTTCAACTGACCCAGAATTTCACAATACAATAACAGTTCCGTGAATGATTATGGAACAATGAGTTAACTTAGATTCGATACATGAATGCGTACTTGAATACCACAATCCCGACCATCTATGCTGACATGAATATTTTTCGATATGTCGCATGTGGCGACATCTCAATTCATGAGGCAGGTAGATTTATCTGGGTCTTCTCGCATGTTCACTTTGACGAAATCCATAGAAACGGCAATACAGATGCGTTAAAAGGTATGGCAATACTTAACGAAGTTGAAATTACAGATGTTTTGGATTTCAATTTTCATTCAGTTGGCAATGTAGTTTTGCAAAAATATGTAGACCCATATTTGAGATATCAGCAGCATCTTGAGGCAATAAATGGCTTCGAAGATAAGGGCGACCACATCATTGAGCTTCTTATGCGAATCTACGGAGCAGATAACTTTGCCGAACTCAGCTTAACTCCAGGTCAACTTCGTATTGAAATAGATAGTCTTATTGATAAAATAGATCCGGAAGTTTACGCTCGCACAAGGGAGAAGGCCCTCGATGTTTCTGATCAAATGCAAGCTGCAATTAATTTGCATCTCAGCGAAAGGTTACCAATTGACAAAACCCGATTGTCGCTAGGAATTACAAGCGAGATTAGAAGGGAAATCCAAGAATTAGAGTCACCTATTGATGAAATTTGGAACCTTATTTCGCCATCAGTAAAAGGGATTAATAAGAATCAGTTCTTGGGGTTTGAGCCGCTTCCAGGCGTTGAGGGTGTTGAGCGCACACAGCATGGTTCAATTGCAAGTTCTCAAGCTGTTCTTAATTTACTTGGGGTCTCTCCTGATAAAGGTCTTGCAAGTCGTAAGAAAATTAGAAATATTCTCTCAGATGGGCAACATGTAGGTATGGCTTCTTACTGTAGCGGGTTATTGTCAGCGGATAGAAAATTTTGCAACAAAGCCCAAATGACTTATACCTATTTAGGGAATGTTACACGAGTTCTAGGGTTTGAGTTTGTAAAAGGGATGCAGGTCAATATCCATGAGGGACAGCTGGAAACATAGGATTCGGCATTATTTGGACAGCGGTATTATCACTTCCATTGCATTCTATTTGCGGTCAGATTTGGTACATAGACCGTTCCGGTTACGCATAGCCATTTTTGCGGTAACGCTCACTTGCAGCCTGCTGTATGCCCCGGCGCTGTGGGCACAGCCCAGCTTGCAGGGCTATGTAAAATACCTGCCGGCGGCGAGGGTGGCCTACGACTTTAGCGATGCAAATGTGGACCACCTGCTGCACCAGCGCTTCAACGCCCGCTGGGATTTCAATGAGCACCTGAGCTTTCGCGGAAGCCTGCGCACCAGGCTCTTCTACGGCTACGGCGTGGGCAATGTACCGGGCTTCGCTGACTTTATCGCCGATGATTTTGGGAGTTTTGACGCAGGCGGCAACCTCATATCGACCGACAATGTGCTGCTGCACACCATCGCCGACCGCTTTCACCTGGACTGGCACAAGGACAAGTGGCATGTGCGCCTGGGCCGACAGCGCATCAATTGGGGCATCAATATGGTGAGCAATCCCAACGACCTTTTCAATGTGTACTCCTTCTTCGATTTCGACTATGAGGAGCGCCCGGGTGCCGATGCCCTGCGGGTGCAGTACTTTGCCAGCGCCCTGAGCCGGGTGGAGCTGGCTTACAGTCCGGGGCGCACAGCAAGGGAGTCGGTGGCGGCCATGCTGTACAGCTTCAACCGCAAGGGCTATGATGTACAGTTTGTGAGCGGCTACTTCCGCAACCGCTACGCTGTAGGCACGGGCTGGGCAGGCAGCATCAAGGACACCGGCTTCAAGGGAGAGCTCACCTTCTTCACCGATCTCGAGCCCCAAGCCGATGTGCAGGCCAGCAATGTGGTGGTAGCCTTAAGCGCCGACCACCGCTTTGGCAGTGGACTCTACGTGGTACTCGAGTACCTCTACAACCAGCAGCGCGAGGGCGTGGAGGTCGACCTGCAATTCTTCACCCAGCCCCTCCGCGCCGACAACCTGAGCTTTACCGACCACGCCCTTTTTGCCAATGCCACTTACCCGGTATCGCCGGTGAGCACGCTTGGGCTGGCAGGATTTTACTACCCTTCAGAGGAGGGCTTTTTCATCTCCCCCAACTGGAACTACGGCGTGGCTGAAAACCTCGATTTACTGCTTATCTCCCAGATTTTTGCGGGAAGCAGGAACAGCCTTCTTGGTCAGGCAGGGTATTTGGTAGCGGCTGCTTTGAAGTGGTCGTTTTGAGAGCCCGCGTATCAATTAAGATATGCTGTAAACCTGCTACATTCCACCCACCCCCTATTCCTACCACCCGTGTAGTATTTTGCCTCCATTGTTCGTCAGAGGGCTATATTGCACCACATTTAACCCTATCAACCATGGCAACACTGCGCATCGAAAACCTCTCAAAAACCTACCCCAACGGAGTAAAAGCCCTTGACAATGTAAGCCTTGAAATAAGCAATGGCATGTTTGGTCTGCTGGGCCCCAACGGCGCCGGCAAGTCCAGCCTCATGCGTACATTGGCCACCTTGCAGGAAGCTGACAATGGCTCGGCTCACCTCGACGACATTGATATACTCAATCAGCCTGCCGAGCTCCGAAAGACTTTGGGCTACCTCCCGCAGGAATTTGGGGTGTACCCGCGCATCACGGCGGAGCAATTGCTCGACCACATCGCCATACTCAAAGGCATAGCCAACGGCAAGGAGCGCAAAGAGCTGGTGCACTACCTCCTCCAAAAGGTGAACCTCTACGACAAGCGCAGCAAAAGCGTGAAGGGCTTCTCGGGCGGTATGAAGCAGCGGGTGGGCATCGCCCAAGCCTTGATCGGCAATCCCCGTCTGATCATTGTGGATGAGCCCACGGCCGGCCTCGACCCGGGTGAGCGCAACCGCTTCCACAACCTCTTGGCCGATGTGGGCCGCGAGGTGATCGTGATCCTCAGCACCCACATTGTGGACGATGTGCGCGAGCTGTGCTCGGCCATGGCCATCATGAACCTGGGACGCATTGTGTACAGCGGCAGTCCGGTGACCGTACTCGAGGAGCTGCGCGGCAAGGTGTGGATGAAGGCCATAGAGCGCGATGAGGTGGACGCCTACCGCAGCACCCACCACGTGATCAGCGACAAGA
>SLDS01000157.1 GCA_007125175.1 Flavobacteriales bacterium | reverse complement strand
GATGCGCTGAACAAACTGCTCATTCTGCACGCTGATCACGAGCAAAACTGCTCCACAAGCACCGTGAGGATCGTTGGTTCCTCCAAGGCCAACCTCTATTCTTCCATCGCAGCGGGAGTGTCTGCGCTGTGGGGGCCTCTGCACGGAGGTGCCAATCAAGCCGTAATTGAAATGCTGGAGCGCATCGTAAGCGATGGTGGCAACATGCAGAAATGGATCGATAAGGCCAAAGACAAAAATGACTCCTTCAGACTGATGGGCTTCGGACACCGGGTGTACAAAAACTTCGATCCCCGCGCCACCTTGATCAAAGATTCCTGCGATGCCCTGCTGGCCAAGCTGGGCGTGGCAGATCCGGCATTAGATGTCGCCAAAGAGCTAGAGGCCATAGCCTTGAAAGATGATTACTTCGTTGAGCGTGGACTTTACCCCAACGTTGACTTCTACAGCGGAATCATCTACCGGGCCATTGGCATTCCCACAGAAATGTTCACCGTTCTTTTTGCCATCGGGCGCTTGCCGGGATGGATTGCACAATGGAAGGAAATGCTCGATAATTCGGAACCCATCGGTAGGCCCAGACAGGTGTACGTAGGCCATCAAAAGAGAAATTTTGTACCACTCGAAAAAAGATAATTGGAAATTAAAACCGCTCGTTCAGCGGTTTTTTTTTGAGCTCTATTTGCCAGAAGGCGCGACCGCAGTATCTTTGAATGGCAATCCAACCCCCTAAAGCAGGCATGAAAAAAATACTCGTCCCAACCGATTTTTCCGAAGGTTCATTCAACGCCCTCATACACGCCATGCACCACGCAAGGGCCATGAATGCCTCCATTACAGTAATTCATGCCTACTTGATGCCGCCCACGGGCACAGCAGTGATGGTCGATATCACCGAAATGCTGCGCAAAAATGCCGAAGAAGGTTTGGAAAACCTCAAAGAAGAAATTCGGCAACTCGAGATATCGCATGGACTCGAGATCACGTACAAAGCCAAGCACGGCACTGTGGGCGATGTACTCGAAAGAACTGTAGAGAAGAAGGAAATAGATCTGGTAATCATGGGCACGCAAGGAGCAAGTGGCATCACCGAAAAATTTCTGGGAAGCAATGCCGCGGCAGCTGCCAAGCACCTCAAAGCACCGCTCATTACAGTTCCTGCAGAGAAGCCTTTCGTGAAGCCCAAGAAAATTGTCATCGCTACCGATCTGAAAAAGATCGGCAAGCAAAAACTATTCGATCCGGTAGCTGTGCTCGCCAAAAGCCACGAAGCCGAGGTGAGATTTCTGCACGTGCGCCGCACCGACGAAGCCTTCGACCATGCCCAAAGCGAAGCTTACAAGACGCAAGTCACGGAAGCCTTTGACGGCAAGGCCCCTCTATTCACTTTTGTGTTTGAAAATGACATCGAAGACGGGCTCACTGATGCCATAGAAAAAGATGGTACTGACCTGCTGGTCGTGGTGCAAAAAGAGCGTGGCTTCTTCCAGAGTCTTTTCCACGATTCAGTAAGCCAAGCACTCATCAATGAAGCTTCCCTCCCCGTGCTTGTGCTGCACGATTGAGCGGAGGGCGGTTCCGGACACATATTTCATTGGACAGGCCGGGCCTACTGCGCAGGCTCCCAGCCCAGCATCTCATCCAGGGTAGATTTCGACACGCTGTGGTAGTTCGGACGGGCCTGCTCGTATATCTCCAAAGCCCTTTCCTTGCCCCGTGGTGTAGAGGCCAAGGCTTCGTATATGGGCACCAAAAACTTACGACGTCCCACTTTGGTCAAAAAGCCTGCCATGGGCTCAAAAGCTGGCTCAAAGCCATTTTCTGCTGCCAAGGTATACCAGGTGGCCGCGATCTCACTGTTTCCCGTAAGGGAGAAACCAAAGCGGATATCGAGCTCTTGCATGCGCTCTGCATCCAAATCAGCAGGTAGCTTGCGCAAAAAATACAGATACTCGTGTGTAGACCAGGCTTCTGTCTTGAGCTCAGAAGCCGCTACCTGTCCGGAAACCCACCGAGCAGCCTGCTCGCTGATGGACTCCAGCCTCGAAGAAGAGGGTACCGGATGGCCCTCAGGCAGCCCGGGGGCATATACCCAGGCCTCCACATCGGGAATGCTATCCATCTGCGGAAAGAGCTCGGCGGCGAGGTATTCCAAAAAGGCTTCTGTGGTGATGGTTTGAAAAGCATGGTCGTCAAAGTATTGCCGCAAAAAGGAGTCGAAGGTGATCCTGCCGGCGAGCTCCTCAATTTGCCTCAGGAAGAGGTAGCCCTTGTCGTAGGCGATATCGTTCATCCCATCGTCGGGATTGCGACCTGCCAGATTGAGCTTGAGCCAGGTATCGGGACTCTCGGGCCCTATCCGCTCAATGGTGCGCTGCAGGTCGTAGTAGTCGAGCTGATTGAGCATCTCCACGTAGTCGGGGCCGTAAAGCGACTCCATGATGCGCTTCTCGAAGTACACCGTAAAACCTTCGTTGAGCCAAAAGTCATTCCAGGTGGCATTGGTCACAAGATTGCCACTCCAGGAATGGGCCAATTCATGGGCTATCAAGCTCGTAAGTGATTTATCGCCCGCGATGATGGTAGGCGTTGCGAAGGTGAGGCGCGGGTTTTCCATACCGCCAAAAGGGAAGCTGGGCGGGAGCACAAGGATATCATATCGTCCCCAGGCGTAGGGTCCATAGAGGGTCTCAGCAGCGAGGATCATATCCTCCACATCTTCAAACTCTTTCGCAGCTCGGGCGAGCATTCCGGGCTCGGCGTACACCCCACTTCGACTGCCCAATTTGCTGTAAGCGATATCTCCCACAGCCAAGGCTATGAGATATGGGGGAATGGCCTGTGGCATCTCAAAGTAATAGCGCCCATCATCGCTCCTGCTCTGCG
>SLDS01000043.1 GCA_007125175.1 Flavobacteriales bacterium | reverse complement strand
TGAAGAATTTGCCGCTAGTAAGTTTGGTCTGCCTCCTCATTCTACTGCCTTTCCATGCAGATGCTCAGTACTTTGGAGCACGATCGACCTATTGGAAAAACCAGCGCCACACCATAAGTTTCGGGATAGGAGCCGCAAATTTTCTGGGTGAGCTCGGTGGTCGCGACCAGGTGGGGTCTGACTTCATCTGGGATTTGGAGATTTCAAAAACCCGGCCAGCCCTCATGGTGAACTACCGCTACCAGCTCGGAAGCCGTTTTTTTGCCAGGGCTCAATTCTCTTTCGGCTATATTGCGGGCAATGATGCGCTCACCAATGAGATATTTCGGCGCAACAGAAATTTGCACTTTCGCTCGCCAGTAGCTGAAATGGCCCTGATGTTCGAGGCCAAGATACTGGACTTCAAACCAAAAACCCGCTATTACACCGGAGTTAAAAAATCCGGACTCGATGGTTGGAGCCTGAGTGCCATAGCCGGTGTGGGCTACACCTATTTCAACCCCCAAGCCAACCTGGACGGTGTATGGTACAATCTACAGCCCCTGCACACAGAGGGCCAAGGCCTTCCCGGTGCTCCCGATCCATACTCGCGCTTTACAGCCGTTGTCCCACTGGGATTTCGCATCGAATATGAACTAAACAAGGAATGGTCATTCGGTTTTGAGCTGATACACCGCATCACATTTACCGATTATATGGACGATGTAAGCGGGGTGTATTACGACAATGCCGAGATAGCACTGAATTACGGAGACCTCGCAGCCTACTTTGCCGACCCCAGCCTCGGTTATTTTATCAACAGCAATGGCGATCAGGTGCCTTTGAATTCCACCCGAACAGGTGATCAACGCGGCAATGATGAGGACAATGACGCTTATATGATGGCCCACTTTACGGCCACTTATACCTTCAATCAGAAACGATTTCGCCGCACCCGTGGACGCATTACCAAACGCCGTGCGAGAAGGGTGGTATTCTAATCAGAGGCAAATTCTGTCCCCGCCTGCCACAAGGATCTTTATGGCATCTAGTGACAAGTGTATTCCGATGACTAGAGAATGTGCACCTTCATCAGAGAATACCCTTCACACCGCCCTAGCTCCTCTCATTTTTGAAGGATACCAAGCCAGTGAATATTCCGGCTTTGAGTCTAAGCCAAAACTTTGAGTCATGTGAATCCACTGTGAGTCTTGGAGCCTAAACTGTGCTATTACCAGCCCTTGGGCTCAAGCACCTTGCCGTCTTGGACTTCTTGTGCTTGCACGCTGCTTGCTGTCATTGAAGAATGGTATTCAACACTGCTGCACTAGCCTTCGGTGAGCGTAGCACACAGACGATTTCCGACCAAATCCCGCACTTAGAGGAGAAGAAGCAGTATAGTGGGATACGCAATGCCAAGGACTGATATCAATCTTGGATATTAGTCCCCAATAAAAAAGCCGATCCTCGGAGAGAATCGGCTTTTAATCCATTTAGGGGACTTTCAGATTACTTTATCTCGTTCTGAAAGTTACGGAATTCCAAATCTTTGGCTGCTTTCTCTTTCAGTGAAGCGTCAGCTGCATAAGCGGTCTTCAAGCTGCTACCTACGGTGCCGGCATCATTGGAGCGGGCGGCAATAATCGCTTTCAGGTATTGACCCATGGCCTCATCCTTCTCAGGAGATTCTTTAAGGGTTTGCATGGCAGCATCATTGTTGCCTTCGAGCACGTAAGCAAGGGCCTTGTTGAAGGTGTTGAATGACTTCATGTTCTGAATGGCAGAACCGTAGTTGCCATTTTGGATATCGATGATACCCATGTTGTAGTTCACTTCGTCACCGGCACCCGCAGCTTTTTCTAAGTGCTTCATGGCTGCACTTCGATCGCCTGACAGACGCTTGATAATGCCAATATTGTTGTGCGCCTCAGGGCTTTCTTTTTTCTCTACCGAAGCATTGAACATTTTCTCAGCATCGGCCACTTCATTTTTCATAAGGTGAATCACACCCATGTTGTTGAAGGCCCTGTAGTCATCGGAGTAAGTCTCAGAAGTCTTCTGGTATATGGCGTATTGCTCATTGAGGTCATCGGTGAGCGTAGCCGCATAGAGCATTTCTTCTAGATTCAAGGAATCGGCATTGGCAGAGCGAGCCAGGGCAATGATTTGGTCATCGCTGCGGCCTGTGATCTCATAGCTGACAGTGATTTGTGAGCGGCGCAGGTCTGGCAATATTTTCTCGGCAATCTCCACATAAGTGGCAGCCAGGTTGCGGATTTCCTCCTCGCGCTTGGTATTGTCCTTGTACATTTCGAGAATGCGAAGGATCAGCTCCTTGTCGGGAATATCCGAAGCTTGCATCTTCTGCTTGAAACCATCCCAGTCCTCACCTTTTGGCTTGAGGTTGAAAAAGGCATCTGCATCGAACTTCATCTTGTGCTTGCGCATCATATTACTCACTGCTCTCTTGGCTGTATTGGCCCTGTCAACAGCGAGGTTTTCATTGAGGCTGATTTCACCTTCGGGTGAAGCGTAGGCCTCAATGGTGGCTGCATTAAATGTATGATCAGTGCTGCGCCCATTTTCCTTGAGGTAAGCATCCAGAGCTTTGATATCGCTTTCGCGCAATTCGGAAGGACGCACCACGGAAGAATTCACCAAATAGTTGATTACCGCATACTCTGTATGAGAGGTCACACGCTGGAATTTGTCAGCACCGATGATGGGTTTGTCATCGCTCATCACCAGAAGGGGTGTGGTAATCACCCCATCGGCGAGTTTGTAAGGATCAAAGCTCTGCTCCTTAGACCCCATGCGCCCCAAAATGTGCAACATCAAATCTGAATCGCGCATCTCAGAAGTGTATGCCACCTTATCGGTGTAGCTAAATGACTTTCCATTGTCGTAAGGGATTACGGTTGCATTGCCCGCAGCTTTTTCGCCCTGAAAAGCCACCATTTTAAAGGGGGTGGAGGAAGATCCATATTCGAGCTTTGGAGTAAGCTCTACCATGGCCTTCTTGTTGAAATACTTGCCGGGAAATTTACCATTGATGTTAATTTCCACGCTATCACCTCTTACTATCAGCGGGTTGGGGTCCACATCGTAGGTAATGGTTTCAGCGTACTTGGCCATTTTCCCGAGTCCTCCGCAGGCCGTGATGAACAGACCAATGATTGCAACAAGGGCTATCGATTTCAAGTTGTGACGATTCATTTCTGTTGTTTGTTTTTGTAGAACAGCTAATTTGGGTCCTGTTTTCAGGCTGCAATAATACATATTGTTTTCGAGATACAGAAGGCGCTTAACTACTTTTAGACGCTCCGCTACTCAGGCTTAATAGCCTGCATATGAACGCCTTTTTCGGTCGGCCTCTCGATTATTGACAGTATACTGAGGAAATCTTCCCGGTTTTTGACAAAATCGAGGCCCGAAGTATCGAGCAAAAGTATACGCATCTGTGAGCCATGCTTCCGCAAAAATTCAAGGTATTGCTGCTGTATGCTTTCCAAATAATCCACCCGAATGCCCTGCTCATATCGCCTCCCACGCTTCCGGATATTTCTCATCAACTGCTCGACAGGAGTGTACAGATAAATCAGCAGGTCGGGCTTGGGAATGTTGCGAAACATTATGCTGTACAACTGTGAGAAGAGCTTGTACTCATCGCTATTGAGGTTGGTCCGGGCAAAGATGAGCGACTTACTGATAAAGTAATCAGCCACTGTCAATTGCGAAAAGAGGCTGGGGCCCTGCAGGCCGCTGTTCAATTGGTGGTAACGCTCGGCGAGAAAAGACATCTCGAGTGAGAAAGCATAGCGCTCAGGCTCCTTGTAAAATCTGGGCAGAAAAGTGTTGTCTTCAAAAGATTCCAAAAGCAAGCGCGCAGAATAATATTCGGAAATCATCCGGGAGAGGGTGGTCTTACCTGCACCGATATTACCTTCTACAGCGATAAAGTTATAATCCATGCTCTGTCTTTGAACCAAGCTGCTCGTCCGGGCATTCTGCCAGAAGTTGAGCAATGGTCTTTTCGTGCTTGGGGTGCTTCAATTGTGGAGCGATCTCCATCATAGGTTGGAGCACAAAGTTACGCAATTCGAGCCGCGGATGGGGAATCTCAAGGTCTTCTTCGCGAAGCACCAACTCATCGAAAAAGAGGATATCGATGTCGATTTCGCGCGCCTCGTAGCTCCCGTTCAGGCTTTTTTCGCGCCGCCCGCAGTCCACTTCTACTTCCTGACAATGCCTGTGCAATGCCCAGACATCCAGATCAGTGAGAAAACAACAGGCCAGATTCAGATAATCCCTATCATCTTGATAGCCCCAAGCGCGTGTTTGCCACATTCCGCTGCATTTCGCGACCACCCCTTTTGCCGAAAGGCCCTCAAGCGCACAGCGCAAATGCGCACGACGGCTCCCCATATTGCTACCCAGCGACAGATAAGCCACATGCTTTTGGCCACTGCCTTTGCTCCTCTGGTGTGCGCTCCACGCCATTGATGTAAAAATAGGTTTGAAAAATCTCCTGCAATGCTACCTTTGGAACAAAGAAAGACAAAAAATGAAGCAATTCTTCAAATTCATGTTTGCCAGCGTGCTGGGTACATTCATCGCTGCTTTTGCGGTTTTGTTTGTCGCTTTTCTCATCATCGCAGGCATCTTCGCAGCCGCCTTCAGTGATTTAGATCGCTCACAGCGTGTCACTTCCGTAAAAGACAATAGCGTACTCTACGTGAAGCTGGACAGGCCCATCGTAGACCGCGGGCCGGAGCAGCAATTCAATCTGGACTTTGGGCCTTTCCGCTCAGTGACGCCCATCGGACTGGACGATATACTCGACAACCTCGATAAAGCCGCACATGACGACAGAATAGAAGGCATCTATTTGGAAGCCTCCTTTCCCATGACAGGATTTGCCTCTCTGGAGGAAATCCGCAATGCGCTGCTCAAATTCAAGGAATCGGGAAAATGGATTGTCAGTTATGGAGAGATATTTTCACAAAGTGGCTATTACCTCTCTTCGGTGGCCGATGAAATGTACATGTACCCGGAAGGAGGCATGGAGTTTAAAGGATTGAGTACGAACATTGCCTTTCTGAAAGGCATGTTTGAGAAGCTCGATGTAGACATGCAGGTGATACGCGGTTCCAACAACCAGTTCAAGAGCGCTGTGGAACCATTTATGCTGGAAGAGATGAGCCAGGCCAACCGCCTGCAAACGGAGACATGGATGGGATCCTTATGGCGCAACATGCTGAAAAACATTAGCAGCAGTACAGATATCACTCAGGATCGCCTGGAGGAAATAGCCAATAACTTTGAATTGCGCAAAGCACAGGATGCGGTAGACCTTCAAATGATCACAGCGCTCAAGTACGAGGATGAAGTGAGGGATGTATTGCGCAATAAGGTGGGCATCGAGGACAAAGAGAAGGTCGAGATGGTCTCACTGAGCCGCTATTTCAGAGCCTCTGACAAGCGAAAATCTGACAGCCCAAGGAAATCGACCACGAGGAAAGACAAGGTGGCTTTGATTTTTGCGAGCGGAGATATTCGAAGTGGCAAAAGCAGCGATGATGGCATTGGCTCAGAGACCCTGGCCAAAGCCATACGCGAAGCGCGCAAAGACAGTACTGTGAAGGCTGTGGTGCTCCGGGTGAACTCCCCCGGTGGCAGCGCCCTCGCCAGCGATGTGATATGGCGGGAAACCGCCCTCACCAAGGAGGTGAAGCCCCTGGTGGTATCCATGGGTGATGTGGCCGCCTCGGGTGGTTACTACATTGCCGGAGCCGCCGATAGAATCGTAGCCATGCCGGGCACCATCACGGGATCCATTGGCGTATTTGGGCTCTTGCCAAATATGAAGGGCTTCTTCAACAAGAAAATGGGCATCACCTTCGACGGTGTGAAAACCGCCCGCTACGCGGATTTTGGTGATGTGACGAGGGCGCTGAGCAGTGAGGAATACGCCATCATACAGGAAGGTGTAGATGAAATATACGGTCGCTTCCTGGAGGTAGTATCCGAAGGCAGGCAGATGAGCACTGAAAAGGTAGACTCCATCGGTCAGGGTCGCGTATGGAGCGGCATGGATGCCCTCGAGCTTGGACTCGTGGACGAACTGGGCGGCATGGAGCGCGCCATAGAATTGGCCGCTGAGCTGGCTGAGATTGAAGACTACAAACTGGAGAAACTGCCAAAGCGCAAGGATCCTTTCCAGGCATTTCTGGAAGAACTTACCGGCGAAGGTGGCGATGCCCTCTTGCGCTGGCAGCTGGGCGAGGATGCCCTTCTGCTCAAGCAGTTCAAGCAAGCGCAGCGCATGCGCGACATGCGGGGTATTCAAGCCATACTGCCCTACCACATTGAAATCGAATAGGCTAAGCCACGGCGCGTGGTCGTCAAAAATGTGACGGCCTCCGCTCAGGCCGAAAAGCGGATTCGGTAGCCGCTGTACTTGCGCAGGTTGATCACCGATCCACCCTCAAAGATGAGGTACTGGCCCCGAATGCCTTGTAGCTTCTGATCAATGGACTTCACCTTGTCCAGATCGATGCTCGATACCTTGCTGGGATAGGCTTGCACGGGATAGAGGATCTCCTGCACCTGATGCTGCTGCGAAAGATAAGTCTCCAAGTCACTTGGCAGATAGTCAGACAGCTCATCCGCCCATGCTTTCAAATTCTGATCGCTGCGCTTATCCACGAGCATTTTGCGCCAGTCCGTACGCTCTGACACGTATTGTTTCAGCTCCACCTCCATGCGGCCTGCCAACTGTCTGTAAGGTGTTTCGGCAATTTTCAAAGCCTTCCAGGCTCCCTGATCAATCCATCGGGTGGGCACCTGTGTAGCACGCGTCACCCCTACCTTCACATCGCTGGTAAGGGCCAGGTATACCACATGGGGCTGATTGTGATGGCTTTCTTCCCATTCCACATCCCGCCCCTTGCCCAGATGGGCCTCACACAACTCGGGCCGCATGATGCAAGGTGCCGCCTGTGGTGAATCCCTGAAGCAGGGATAGCAGAATCCCTGACCGTAAGTCTTTCGGATGCTGCGCCCGCAGGCTATGCACTCCATATCGCCCAACCACTCCAGATGCACCTGCCTACCGAGTAGGGAATTGAGCTCAAGAACAGCCTGCTTATTCAGGTTAAGCCAGTACTTTACCGGCTCTGCGGCCTCTACTTTCATTTTTCTCAAAATCCCTTCTTCCATGCACATGGGTCTGGCTTTTCATTGCTTTGATTTTCGTACATTGCATTTCTCAAAAAAAAAGAGAACATGTCGGCTATTCACTCCGTGTTTTCCTGGTTTATGAAAAAGCGCTACCACCAAATAGAGCTCTTCATGAAGTACCCTGTAGAGGTTCAAAACGAAGTTTTGGAATCCTTACTCAGGCAAGCACAATCGACGGTGTGGGGGCAAAAATACGCTTACCGCGAAATTAGAGGGCATAAAGCCTACAGTGAGCGCGTACCGCTACAAAGCTACGAGGATCTGAAACCCTACGTAAAGCGGCTTAAAGCCGGCGAACAAAACCTGCTGTGGCCCACAGATATCAATTGGTTTGCAAAGTCATCGGGCACCACCAGCGATCGGAGTAAATTTATTCCCGTGAGCCGGGAGGCTTTGGAAGATTGCCATTACAAAGGTGGGAAGGATCTGCTCGCCCTTTACACCCACAACCATCCGGACAATACCCTGTACACCGGAAAATCCCTGGTCTTGGGAGGCAGCAGCCAAATCAACAATTTCCGAAAGGACTCCTATTGGGGAGATCTGTCTTCAATTTTGATCAACAACCTGCCCTTCTGGGTGGAATTCAGAAGGGTGCCGGACAAGCAAATAGCCCTGATGGATGGCTGGGAGGAGAAGATAGAAGCCATGGCCCAAAGTGTGAGGGATGAAGATGTAACCGTAATGGCCGGGGTACCCTCCTGGACGCTGGTGCTGCTCAGAAGGCTCATAGAGCTCACCGGGGTAAACAATATCAGCGAATTATGGCCGAATCTGCAACTCTATATGCACGGTGGCGTGAATTTTGCACCATATGCTGCACAATTTAAGGAATTGATACCTTCACCCAGCACGCACTATTACGAAACCTTCAATGCCAGTGAGGGTTTCTTCGCCCTGCAGGATCAGAGCCACAGCGATGAGTTGCTGCTCCTCCTGGATTACGGCATTTACTATGAATTCATTGACACCGCCCATAGCCACCTGGAGCAGCCACCTACCTGCAGCCTTGAGGAGGTAGAAGTGGGTAAGAATTACGAAATGGTAATCAGCACCAATGCGGGCTTGTGGCGCTACCGCTTGGGCGACACGGTACGCTTCACCTCCACCTCCCCTTTCCGGCTCAGGGTGAGTGGCCGCACCAAGCACTTCATCAATGCCTTCGGCGAGGAGCTGATCATCGACAATGCCGAGCGCGCGCTCAAGTCCACTTGCGATGAGTTGGGATGCAGGGTAAGCGATTATACTGCCGGGCCCGTGTACATGGATGCCGCCGCGAAGGGAGGTGCCCATGAGTGGCTGATCGAATTTGAGCATGCACCCGATGATTTGGCACTTTTTGCCGAAAGGCTGGACAGCCACCTCCGCGAGCTCAATAGCGATTACGACGCCAAGCGCAGCGGCAACCTCACCCTCAATATGCCGGTGGTGCGCCCCATGCCCAAGCAAACATTTTACAAATGGCTCAAATCCAAAGGAAAGTTGGGCGGACAACACAAGGTGCCCCGACTCTCCAACAACAGAGAGATCATAGAAGATCTCTACACTTTGAATCAACAGGCACATTTGAGCGCATGAGCAGACCTCTTTTAGCTGGCATCCTTATTTTCATCGCATTTGCTTCAAGCCAAACCGCTCTGGCCCAGCACAATTATCGGGATATACTCAGCATACCCGGAAAGGTAGATCAGATACATTATGACAACCTCCTGCACATCTATGCTGTGAAGGGCACCGAACTGCTCAAATACGACCCCAAAGGTAAATTCCTTTTTCGCTACAGCGACAAAGAACTGGGCAGCATAGGAAATGTGGATGTGAGCTTCTCGCTTCGGCCATTGCTCCATTACCCGGGAATCAATTACATCGTATTGCTCGACAATACCCTGAGCAATAATCGGGGCAAAATCAACCTGATGAACCAAGGAATACAATTTGGCACCTTGGCCTGCACTTCCGTGCAAAATCACTTTTGGTTTTATGATGCCATGAGCTTCCAACTCATCAGGAGCAATGAGAATTTCAGACCCGTATTTGAGTCAGGAAACCTTGCGCAGATACTCCGCTTGCAATCGCTTGAGCCCAACTTCATGATTGAGTACAACAACCGGCTGTATGTGAACAATCCGGCAAGCGGTATACTCGTCTTTGACATCTTTGGCACCTACATCAAAACGGTACCCATCATCGGTCTGGAGCAATTTCAGGTTACAGACAGAGCGATCGTATACTTCGCTGATGGAAAACTATCGCTGCACAACCTGCAAAACTATCAACTCACAGAAGTTGACCTGCCTGAAGGCTGCCTCGATGCGCGCCTGCAGAAAAAGAAAATACTCCTGCGCATGCCCGACAGCATTCGTCTCATAGAGTTGCTGTAAAGCTTACCGGGAGTAACGCTCAATATTTGTACTTTTGGCCGAATATAGAAGAACATTATGCACATTGCTGTAGCCGGAAACATTGGCTCCGGAAAAACGACACTCACCGAACTGCTCGGAAAGCACTACAAATGGGAATGCCACTTTGAAGATGTGGATGAAAATCCCTATCTGATGGATTTTTACCGGGACATGCAGCGATGGTCATTCAACCTTCAGATCTACTTTCTCAACAGCCGCTTCAATCAGGTGGTAGAAATCAGAGAGAGTAAGCGCAATGTGATTCAAGATCGCACCATCTACGAGGATGCCTTCATCTTCGCTCCCAACCTACACAGCATGGGATTGATGACCACGCGCGACTTCGAAAACTATTTCTCCCTGTTCAACTCCATGGAGCGCTTTTTAACTCCTCCCGATTTGCTCATCTACCTGCGCGCCTCCGTGCCTGCTCTGGTTAACAATATACAGCAAAGAGGACGTGAATACGAGGAAACCATCCGCATCGACTACTTGAAAAGGCTCAATGAGCGCTACGAAGCCTGGATATCCACCTACGACAAAGGCAAGCTGCTCATCATCGATGTAGATCACAACTCCTTTCACGCGGATCCCGAAGACCTCGGCAAGATCATCAATGCCATTGAGGGAGAGATCCACGGATTGTTCGAATCCTGAGCTCATCTTATACCGATAAGCCGCCAGCTCCCAGCTCTCTGGCCAAAGTGAATCAGCCCGGCTCAAGGAGGAGGGCTCAATCCTGATTACCAAACAATTCCATTCCACAGAAGGGGGCAAAAAAAAGCGGGATCACCTGCTATAGGTCATCCCGCCTGAGCAAAATATGATGGGTAATCAGCCTTGGTTTTCGGCTTTCAGTTCGAACTGGATCAATACATCGTCATAAATCATGCGGTCACCCAGATCATCAAAGAAACGCGAAGAGCCGTAACGGACATTGAACATGGATCGGTCAAAATTGAAGCTCCCTTTGAAAACGGGATTCTTGGCATCGCTGGCATCAATAAGGTACTCACCGCGCACAGGATTGCTCTTGTCCTTGATGGTAAGTTGGCCGTAGAAGATCATCTTATCGCCGCGCTTCTCAGACTTTTCCAGTTCCAAAAAGCTCACAGGATGCTTCTCAACATGAAAAAAGTCTTCGCTCTTGAGGTGATTTGTCAGCTTTGCATTGCTTTCGTCGTCCTTGATGTCGAGCACGCGAATGCTGCCCATATCGATTTGTACTTTTCCGGATTTGATCTCTCCGTTTTCTAAAACGATTTGACCCTCACCCATTACGCTTCCATCGTGCTGACCGGTGACCTTTTTGGCCAACCAGCGAAAGTCGGCATCCTTGCCCGCAAACATGAAATCACCACTCAGCT
>SLDS01000224.1 GCA_007125175.1 Flavobacteriales bacterium | reverse complement strand
TCTACGCGGGAATCATTGGCCATGCCCAAGGCCTTGAGACCATCTTGGAGGCGGCAGCGATTTTGCAGCAGCAGGGCGAGCACGCAGCCCAATTCATCCTCCTGGGCGATGGCCCACGAAAGGTGGATCTCATGGCAAAAGTGGAAAGCATGGCCTTGAAGAATGTGCATTTTTTTGACCCTGTGGCCAAATCGGAGATCCCAGATATCATCAAGGCAGTGGATGTAGCGGTTGTGCCGCTGAGAAAGTTGCCGCTCTTCGAAGGAGCCATTCCATCCAAGATTTTTGAAAACCTGGCTTTGGAAAAGCCCCTTCTCTTGGGAGTGGATGGTGAAGCCAGGGAGCTTTTTATCGAGCAGGGTCGGGCTGGGCTGTACTTCACTCCCGAAGATTACAGTGACCTGGCCGATCAGGTGATTCGGATTTTGCGCAAGGAAGTAGATGTGGCAGCTTTGGGCTCAAATGGAAGGGAATACGTTTTGCGTCATTTTAATCGCAAGGACATTGCCAGAAAGTTTTTTGACGTTTTAGAATCTTTGCAAGCATGAAAATACTCACCATCGTAGGCGCGCGACCTCAATTTGTGAAAGCTGCCACCATAAGCCGGGCCGCAGCGGGCATTGATGGCATAGAGGAGCTGATCCTCCACACCGGGCAGCACTTCGATGCCAATATGAGCGAGGTCTTTTTTCAGGAAATGGACATACCCAGCCCAAAATATCAGCTCGATATACACGGCTTGGGCCATGGCGCCATGACCGGACGTATGCTGGAGGGCATTGAGGAGGTGATCCTCAAAGAGCGTCCCGATGTACTGCTGGTGTATGGCGATACCAATAGCACCCTGGCCGGGGCCCTTGCTGCACGCAAGCTGCATATCAAGGTGGGCCACGTGGAGGCCGGCCTGCGCAGCTTCAATATGGCCATGCCTGAGGAGGTAAACCGCATACTCACAGACCGTATCAGCGACTTTCTGTACTGTCCCACCGATGCTGCCATGAAGAATCTACGCGATGAAGGTTTCGATCGCTTCGATGCTCAGCTGGTGCGTACCGGCGATGTGATGCTCGATGCCGCATTGTACTACGCCCGACTTGCCAAGGATCGTTCAGGTCTTCCCGCATCCATCCTTCAGGGCGATTTTGCACTGTGTACACTGCACCGGGCCGAAAATACCGATGATCCCGAGCGCCTGGCCCAGCTCGTAGAGGGGCTCAACCGCATCCACAAAAGCTGCAGGGTGCTGCTGCCCTTGCACCCACGCACCCGCGCTAAGCTGCAAGACTCGGGATTGAAGCTTGAGGTAGAAACCATAGAACCTGTGGGCTACTTCGATATGATACAACTGCTCACACACTGCAAGCTGGTGCTCACAGATAGTGGCGGCTTGCAGAAGGAGGCCTACTTTTTTGAAAAAAACTGCGTGACCCTGCGCGACCAAACCGAATGGGTGGAGCTGGTAGAGGGTGGCTATAATGTGCTCGCAAAGGCGGATGCGGACGATGTGATCGACCAGTTCAATACCATGTACGCCAAGATTAATGACTTTAATACCAAGCTATACGGTGATGGTCGCGCAGCTGAGGCTATTGTGCAGCACTTGGTGAGTGCCATGAATATGTGAGCTAAATCTTTTTTAAAACCCCTATAAATCAGATTTTTATAATTTTTTTTGCTCAAAATATCGGATGATCATCCGATAAATAGAAATATCGGACAATCATCCGATAAATTAGAATATCGGATAATTATCCGATAAATGAAAATATCGGACAATCATCCGATATTATTACCTTTGAAGATATGAACAAAGCCCTATTTACTTTATGACAGCCCGTAAATCAAAAGATTCGATTTATGCTGTGATCACCGGTGATGTGGTTGATTCGCAGATGGTGGTAGCGCCGAGCGACTGGTTGGAGCCCCTCAAGTCCATCCTCAATCAACTGGGGCGGAGTCCCCGGGACTGGGAGGTTTTTCGTGGTGACAGCTTTCAGATGCAGCTTGCAGACCCGCTGCAGGCCCTGTCCTCGGCACTGCGCATCAAAGCGGCGCTCAGGCAGCACAAAGATTTCGATGTGCGCGTGGGCATTGGACTGGGCACCATCAGCCATTCTGCTAGACGCATCAGCGAGCGTCAGGGGGAGGCCTTCATTCGGGCTGGGGCCTGCTTTGAAGGATTGAGGCTTGAGAAGCGGCGCCTTGCCCTTCGGAGTCCCTGGCCGCAATTCAACGAGGATATGGATCTCTACTTGTTGCTGGCATCCACTTTTATGGATGCTTGGCCACCCATGGCAGCCGAGGTAGCCGGTATGATGCTTGCCGCGCCTGAGCTCAAGCAAGACGAGCTTGCCAAGCGGCTCTCCATCGCGCAGTCTTCGGTAAGTGAGCGACTCTCGCGCGTGCGGTGGAATGAACTTCAAGCCCTTCTGGCCATGTATCACAAAAAGCTCAAAGCCCAGCTCTTATGACCCTTCTCGCTCAATTGCTACTCGCCCATCTCATCGGCGATTTTCTGCTGCAGCCTGCGGCATGGGTGGCTGCAAAGGAGGCGCGCAAAGCTGGATCGGCCAAGCTGTATTATCACGTGCTCATCCATTTTGCTCTTTTGATGGTCTTTGTGGCCGACCTTGATTTTCTGCCCTATGCCGCTATTGTCGCTGCGCTGCATCTCGGCATCGACTTGCTCAAGCTCTACGCCCAGCGCGCCTCCACCAAGCGCCAATGGTTTTTCATAGATCAGGGCCTGCACCTTCTGGTCTTGCTAGCGCTGTGGTGGGTCTATGAAAGTCCGGATCTCTCCCACTTTCAGGATAGTACCACTCAGGTACTTTGGGTAGCTGTATTCGCGATATTGCTCAGCGTACCGGTGGCGATTTTCATGCAGTTATTGCTATCCACCTTCAGTCCTGAGCCGGGCAAAAACAGCTCCCTGGCCAATGCCGGCAAGTACATTGGCATCCTCGAGCGCTTGCTCATATTGCTTTTTGTTTTGGTGGGGCAGTGGGCCGGAGTGGGTTTTTTGCTTGCCGCAAAATCCATCTTTCGCTTCGGCGACTTAAAGGAAGCACAGGACCGCAAGCTCACCGAGTACATCATGATAGGCACCTTACTCAGCTTTGGCATTGCAATGCTTTGTGCCCTGCTCTGCCAGGCTGTGCTCAGGAGTTTGTGAGCCTGGGCCAGCTGAGGCTTAGTGTGTACCTTTACGGCAAATTCAGCAATTGATGATTCCCTTCTCACCACCGCGTATCGACGACAAGATAGTAGCAGAAGTAAGCGCTGCGCTGCGCTCGGGATGGATTACCACAGGTCCGCGTACCAAGCGCTTCGAGCAGGAAATCAGTGCCTATACCGGAGCCACCAAGAGCGTATGCTTTGGCTCGGCCACCGCTGGCCTGGAACTGGCCCTGCGCTGGTTGGGCATTGGTCAAGGCGATGAGGTGATCATTCCCGCCTATACCTACTGCGCCACGGCCAATGTGGTGATCCATTGCGGGGCGGTGCCTGTGATGGTGGACTGCTTGCCCGGAGCCTTCAATCTCGATCCGGAGGCCGTGCGCAGGGCTGTTAGTTCCCGTACCAAGGCCATTATCCCGGTCGATATTGCAGGTTTCCCCTGCGATTATGATGCCCTTTGGTCCATTGTAGAAGATCCCGCCGTGGTATCACAATTCGAGCCCTCTGGCCCATTGCAGCAAGCCCTTGGTCGCATTGCCCTACTGGCCGATTCAGCACATGGTTTTGGAGCGCGCTACAAGGGGCGTATGCTGGGCAGCATTGCTGATGGAACCGGTTTTTCCTTTCACGCTGTGAAAAATCTCACCACGGCCGAGGGTGGAGCCATTTGCCTTAAGTTTCCGCTACACTTCGATCATGAGGAGGCCTACAAGTGGCTCACTACCATGAGCCTGCATGGGCAAAACAAGGATGCTCTGGCCAAAACCCAAAAGGGGGCCTGGCGCTATGATGTGATTGCCCCGGGCTACAAGTGCAATATGACCGACTTGCAGGCCGCCATTGGCCTGGTGGAGCTGGAGCGCTATGAGTCGGAAACTATTCCGCGGCGGCGCATGCTCGCAGAGGCGTACAATGCGGCCTTGTCTGCTTTCGACTGGGCCCTGCTGCCCACATTCAAAATGGGCAATACCGAAAGCTCTTACCACCTCTATCAGCTGCGTATTGAAGGTCTTGATGAGTCGGGGCGGGATGCTGTAATCGCAGAAATCGCGGCGCGCGATGTGGCGGTGAACGTGCATTTCATTCCATTGCCTATGCTCAGTGCTTACCGCAATTTGGGCTATCGCATGGAGGATTATCCGAATGCCTATAAGCAGTACGCCAACGAGATAAGTTTGCCCCTGTACTATGATCTCAGCGAAGCCCAGGTGGCTGAGGTGGTAGATGCTGTGGCGGCTGCAGTGCACAAAGTGATGGTGGCATGACTAAGTGGCTTTTCGACCGCGTGGTGGCCTTCATCGCCTTGTTGGTCTTGTCGCCTTTGTTCTTAGTCATCGGGATTTGTATCGCAATCGATAGCAGGGGAGGGGTGTTTTTCGTACAGCAGCGCATGGGTCGTGGAGCCAAGCCATTTGGGATGCTGAAGTTTCGCAGTATGCGCCCTTTTGCCGAAATGCAAGGTAAAATCACGATCGGCCAGCGAGACCCCAGGGTGACCCGCGTGGGCTATTTTTTACGAAAGTACAAGCTCGATGAGCTGCCCCAACTCATCAATGTGCTCAAGGCAGATATGAGTCTCGTGGGGCCGCGCCCGGAAGTGAAGGATTATGTAGATCTATATACTTCGGAACATAGACGTGTGCTGGAGGTGAGGCCGGGCATCACCGATTACGCTTCGCTGCACTATTTTGACGAAAGTGAAATGCTCGCGAAGAGCACAGACCCACACCGCACCTATGTACAAGAGATCATGCCTGCCAAGCTGGCCCTGAATCTGGAGTACATTAAGCACCGCAGTTTTTGGGAGGATATTCGGGTGATAGCATTGACCCTCAATCGAATGATCAAGGCGGATAGAGGGTGAAGCGGGCAGCTTAGAACAGCTCGAAGATGTGGTGGTTCAATCGGGTGATGGCCCGGCGCGTGTTGCTGCGCGGAAGGAAGGTCTGAGAAAATCCCTCAGGGCCGATGATGCGGATGGACCAATCGGGAGAACTGAAAAGCTGCTTGGTGGCCGCAAGTGGCAAGAGGGTTTCCTGTCGGCTTTGAAAATTTTTCCCTTCCCGCTCTACAAACATGAAATCTACCTCGCCGGCCGTCCATGTGCCAAGCGGATTTTCGAAGCGCACTTCGTGAAGCTCTTTGGTGAGGGTCTTTCCCGTGTAGGAAAATTTGTAATTCGCATCGCCT
This sequence comes from Flavobacteriales bacterium, assembly GCA_007125175.1. Classification (GTDB taxonomy): domain Bacteria; phylum Bacteroidota; class Bacteroidia; order Flavobacteriales_D; family Cryomorphaceae; genus T3Sed10-241. The sequence continues at coordinate 5,639 of SLDS01000224.1, read as the reverse complement.
GCCAGCTCATCCCGATAGCGAAAGGTGATGTCCATGAGCAATTCTTCGCCGTCCTTGCTGGTGAATCGCAGGGGCTTGATGAAGTATTGCAAGCCTCGGTCTTCAACCATAAAAGTGGTGTAAAGGCTCCTTGCCGCAGCCGAGCTGCCGGGGCGGATACCTGCACAGGAGCTGAGCAGTAAAAATAGCAGTAGCAGGGCAGTGCCGGCGAAGCTGTGCAATGGCAATTTCATGGGGCAGATGGTTCAGTATCGAGTTTGGCCAATCGATTGATGAGGCTATCGACGCTGTAGTCGATGCTTTGGGCATCCTCGGATCTAATGGCCAGCATAAGGTAAAGCAAGTTGTCGCCTCTTGCGGCCACCAAGTCCTGCAGGGCATAGCCCAGGGTATCCCTCTCCTTCCAGATAAATTCCCAGCTGCCCTCTCGGCTTTCTTCCATGGCGGCTCCTTGCATGGACCAGCTGCGCTCCATGTCGCGCATACTGGAACCGATGGGCAAGCCGACAAAGAGGGTGTAGGCCTCTCCTTTCACGGGTTGCAAGAGCGGAATTTGCAAATGGGTTTTGCCCAGTAAGGCAAAGTAGTGATTGACCTGCTCCTGATCTTTTGGCAGTTTGTATTCAGACGGATGCAGGGGGAGACTGAGATCTTGCGAGATCAGAATGCTCTTAGGGTCATCAGGCCCAAGGCAAGAGAAGGCCAAGAGCGATACGAACACAAGGCTTGCAAATTGTTTCATCAGGGAGCCGGGAATAACAAGCCCGAATCTAAGCTTTTTTCGCGGCCCTTGCTCTACCTGAATTGGGGTGGAGTCAATCGGATCGCAGAAAAAGCCTGATTCGGGTCTGCTTATATGTTTCGGTAATTACTCGCCGGTTACGATGGTCTCGTAGCTGGTCAGGATACCGAGTACATTGTTGTGCTTTACATCAACAGTGCTGATTTTGGTGATTCCGCCATTTTTTGCAGCTGATTGGATGCTGGCATCGGCATTGAAAAACAAAATGTGGAAGAAACCGGTAGCCTTAGCGGTACCAACTTTGCTTCCTACGCTGTTGCTGGTAGCATTAACAGGCAATGTAAGGCTGCAGCTTGCCATCATGGCAGCGCTAGCTACAACCACTGCCATCATAGTGATTTTTTTAAACATTTGATTGAAATTAAGTTAGACCTACTCTTGAGGATTTTCGGTTGCTCCCCGACCCTTGATGAAAACGCCTTGTGGACAGGGGAGTCGGGCCCCACACACGAGTATGATGAAGTGAACCGCACCGAGGACTCGGAGCCGCTTTTGACAGATGCTGTAATGTTTCTTTGCACTATTCTTCCTGCTCGGGCAGAATTGCTTCGGCCTTTCTAAAGGCGCCAAAGAAAACACAATTCACACAGACAGACAAATCGCAGAACGAATTGGGTAGGAACCTGCACAAGCTGGTCAGTGGATCAATGTACTCCAGATCGCAAGTAACCCTATCAAATACAGGTGTTAACAAAGTTAGAGTCTTCTTTTTGCTCAGGAAAACTCAGTTGTCCACATGGAGCTGTGAAGAGAATATCGCAAACATTTGCTATCAAAGCAGCGCGCAAGAACTTCTATTTCCCGGAAAGGATCACCCGGAAATGTCGCCATGATGGCGTAAAATACCTCAGAAATTCTGAGATCAGCCCTTAAAATTGATCGAGCAAGTATTTCATCACGTCGGTGCTGGTCACGATACCTACAAGCTCCTCGCCATCGCGTACAGGAAGCGAATTGAAATGTTCTCTGACCAAAATCTCTGCCGCCTCTTTCACACTGGCGCTCTTATCTACCCACTTGGGCTGTGCGCTCATTACTTGGTCGATAGAGAGCATATCGAGTATGGCCTCATCGCTGCTTTCCTGCCCTTCGAATACATTGGCAAAACTCAGTCGCATGATGTCATTTTTGCTGATCATTCCTACCAGCTTTTCGCCTTCGAGCACGGGTACATGGCGAATTTTGTGCTTGCGAAACAAATCCTTTACATCGCGCAGACTGTTCACATTACGCTCTACAGTAACTACTTCGTGACTCATGATGCTGGAAACGGGTTCTCTCTTTTTCATATCTCGTAATTTTAGGGTTTCAGGTTTTGGCATTGCTTATTGCCGCAGCACAAATGTGGCCAAAGCATTGCTCATAGAATGTGACATAAGTCAGCTTTTAGGATGATTTATGTCAAAGAAACCTAAGCGCCCCGGCCGATTGCGCCAAGACCTGGGGCGCAGACATGATAGAGCAGAGAAAAGCCTCCCCATCGAGGGCTCAGCCCTAAGTGGCTTCAGTTCGCTGATGGAAATTTCTCCTTATACCTCTGTAAGGCCTCATCGATAATGCGATTGGCCACAGCCTTGTCCTGAAATTCATCAACTTCTACCTCTTTGTTTTCCAGTTTTTTGTAGTCCTCGAAAAAGTTGCGCAGTTCAGAGATAAGGTGATTGGGCAGGTCGTGGATATCCTGCAAATGCTCAAGACTGGGGTCGCCGGCCGCCACGGCAATGATTTTTTCATCATTTTCTCCATTGTCGATCATCTCCATCATACCGATGATGCGGGCGGGAACCACACATAGGGGTACCACATCGATCTTCGAGAGCACGAGAATATCCAATGGATCATTGTCTTCGCCGTAAGTTTGAGGGATAAATCCGTAGTTGGCGGGGTAGTAGACTGCCGAGTACAGCACCCTGTCCAGCACGAGGAGGCCGCTCTCTTTGTGCAATTCATATTTGGCTCGACTGCCATAGGGTATTTCGATGATGGCATTGAAAATTCCCTCTTGCTTGTGCTTGGGGGATACTCCATGCCAGGGGTGGGAGGTTTTTACAGGTGTCATTTTTTCTAGATTTTTGAAATGATATTTATCAGGAGTCTCAGATCTTCTTTCATCAGTGTGACCATGGCTTCAAACTGATCGAGCATTCCGGCACGCTCTACGAGTTGCTCCCCGGAGTATCGTCCGCCTTCACCAAAAAAGAGATCTTCCAATTCCCTTCGTTGCTTCTCGTTTTTCGCCTCGGATACTGGCCCAAACCCGGCGTACTCTGCCCGCATTCTCTCGATGTAGCTGCGTTGGTCTGCCCCGTTTTGTTGCAAGAAATAGCCCACAACGGGAGGGATGAGCTCACAGTGCGGATCGAGCTCCCACACACACTTTAAGTGGTTGTAGGGATGCCGGTATTCGGTCTTTTTTTTGTTCAGCAAAAGCGCGGTACCCAGGGCTGCCTCCGTGATTCCGACCGATATACCGATGATTTCCACCGTGTTCTGATCGGCGTTTTCCCCCTGATCGAGTAAGATCGCTCCGGTGGCAACGGCCCCGGCCGCGCCTACCACAATGGCCCCCACGGTGAGTTCCTTATCTCGTCGCGATTCTTTGCGCTTCATAAATGTCGCTACCTGCTCGGAGCGCTCTTCCTCACAGTCGATTTGCGCCGAGAGGGCGGAGATTTCCAGAGAGGCCACCTGAATGCGGTCACCCACGGATTGCTTGAGCTCGAGGATGTCGAGCCTTGTCTCGGTGAGGCTGTCCGCTTCATAGGCCTCCTTGAGTGATTTCAGCCTGATGATGTCTTCGGCCGTTCGCGAGGCCACCGCAGCATGGGCGGCCCTTTCGGGCAAAAATTCGAGAAGGGCCTCCCAAGTCTCCGGGGATGCGGGCGCTATCCTATCCTCGTCCTCATAAGGTTTTTCGGCATCGAAAAAGCAATGACTTCGCGAGAGTTGCGCCCTCAAAAAGCTGTCTTTGGAAGATGAGCAGCTCTGCATGAAAATGGATACACAAAAAGCTGCGCAAAGCACCGCGGCAAGCCCAACAGAAGGAAATCGAGGAGACAAAGCTTTATCAGGCAAAATCATGCACTACCTTTTATAGACAAAATCCTCAGATGTCATTAGCCTCGCATTCAAATCTGAGGCGGTTTCGGCAGACATCATTGCCCGATTGCTTGAGGCAAATATACAAAACCTTGGATTCGGCGTGCATGCAGTTTGGTGAGTGATTTGGGCAATTCGCACATGGTGTCCAACACGGAGATTGACGGCGATATGTATCTTTGTATCTATGGAGGGATGCGAATCCCATGAACTCATACCGGACAATGGCAGGCAATGACGAACAAAAACGAAGAATTGAAATTAGCTACTCCAGCAAGGAAGAGAGCAAGCGCTCGCAGGAAGAAGCCTTCCTGAAGTCGAGCCCTTCTGAGCGCATGCAGGCTTTTTTCCGGCTTAGCAGGCGTATGCTCAGGATTTCTGTGCAAGAGGCGGATAGGGATTTCGAGCTCCGCAGCAAAGGCAACTTTATTCTCGAGAAAGACATGCCTCCTGATGCAAACAAAACCATTTCCAGTGATTGATGCATTTTTTGACATGATAGGACATTCCATATAAAAACCGCAGGCCATAGCCTCCTGCGGTTTCTTGTTTGTTTATGCGGGCTTTGAAAGTCCGCTTAATCTGAGCTTGTCAAAAAATGTGTCCAAACCCGAGGAAGGTTTGTGAACCTTCCCTGCTCGCGGCAAAATCGAGGCGTATGATGGTGCTCTGGTTCCAGGCCAATCGGGCGCCTATGCCAGGTGCACCCACCCATTGCTTGAGGTTCATATCGCCGGGGCGGTCCCATACGCTGCCTGCATCGTAGAAGAGATTGGCTCCGAGGGTCATCTTTTGGTTTAGAATCCTGAAACTCCAAAAGCGAGTGCGGAGTTCATAGTTCATAAGCAGCACTGTAGGAGCCAGAAAGCGGGCCTCCCTGAAGCCGCGTACCGAGCGGTCGCCTCCGAGTACAAGGATTCCCCCGGCTTCGGCCTGACTGCTGAGATCCCACATCTCGATGAAGTTGATATCATTTCCAAAAATGTAACCAAATGAGGTCATACCAGCGAAGGTTACCCTGTTCTTCCCGCCACTCCATCGCTTCAGGGTTTTGATGTATTGGCCCTGTATCATGAACTTGTGAAAGTCGAATTCAGAGCCCAGCCAGGGCACGGAATACTCATGCGAATACTGCAGGAAAATTCCCTCGGAGGGGTCGGGCTCAAAGTCGCGGGTGTCGTATATGAGCGCACCCGCCGGCATGCTGGTAAATTTCCAGCGATCGCTGGCATCTTGAAACCCGGATAGGTTGAATCGATCCCAAGTGCCGTCATTCCGCTCAATGTCTACGAGGGTTTGGTTGTTGATGGCTTCTACTTCTTCACCCTCCCGATCGAAGGCCACCTCAACGGGCCGTCCGTTGTACGAACTGAAATTGGTAAAGAGCATCTCATAGCCGAACATAAGCCTCAATTTTCCGCCGAAAAAGGTGCGCTCTCCCAAGAGGTTGTACAGTTGCTCACGCTGTATCATCTCATTGAAATGGGTGTTAGACCGATAGATGCCGGCCTCGTCCTGCGTGGCAATTTGAAGGTTGTCCTCGTAATCACTTACCCTGCTGAAAGTGCGCATTCTGCCCGTAATCTGATCTGTAAAGCGCAGCGGCTGAAGGGAGTTTCGCCCGATACCCCAGTACTGGGCATTGGGGTCTTCCCAGAGTACGGCATCAGCCCTCAACCTCCACTTGGAGTTGAATATGTAGGGCGCATCATACTGCAGCGCATAGCGAATGCGTCCG
>SLDS01000100.1 GCA_007125175.1 Flavobacteriales bacterium | reverse complement strand
TGGCAGACTCATACATAAATGGTATGCAGAGCTCTCCACTGCTATTTGCGTAAGCAAAAAGGCCATCGCGTTCCAGAAAGAAGAGACCTTCAGAATACTCCCCACAGGCATCATATTCCGGCTTGAGAAGCCACTGCCCCATGCGGTTGATGATGCCCTGATACCCCTCTGCGTCTACCACGGCAAAGCCTTGATTGAAGGGAAGTCCGTCCTCAAAAACTTTTTCGCCCAGTCGCTGCCCGCGCTTATCGATGTAGAAGGCATCATCGCCAATACCGACGAGGGTGAGTTGCTCGGAAAAGGATTCAGTCCAGTCGAAAATGGCTTCAATGCGCACTTCACCGTATTCATCTATAAAACCCCACTTTTCCTTTTTCCGAAAGGGATAGAAACGCGTGGTAGCAAGCTCGAAATCCAATTTTAGCTCCTCGAAATAAGGATACTCTGGATATTTTAGGCTAAAGGCTGCTATGGATTTTGGAGAATAATCGCCCACCTCAAGGATGTACAAAAGCCTCCAGGCCTCAGGGATGAAACGGTTGTCGGGGTGACGGCTGATGAAGCTGTAGTAGGCATCTGTGTTCGCGTTCTCTGTTTCCAGCAAAAAAACTTGATATTCAGCCTCCTCCCGATAAGGGCTTTCGGGGCACTCCTCGAGAAAGCGGGTGTAGCCCTCAAGCCCATTTGACTCCGTGTATTCTCTATACTGTCTGTCATAGAAGCGCTTTTGGGCTTCTTCAAATTGATCGGCATCTGGATAATTCTGCATGAACTTGTGGTAGGCCGAAGAACTATTGGCACGCTCTGCAGTCTCGAATGCCAGGGCATTGCGCTCCTTAAGAGCAAGCCTCAGATATTGTGGTGTGCTATGCCGGTCTATAAAAGCCTCAAGATTATCAATACCGCCCTGCTGCACTGCACGCAGAAAAGCCAGTGAATCTACCCTGACCACTTGACGTGCAATGGCCGCAGAATCCAAGCCCACCTCAGCCATATCATCCCAGTCTTTTGGCGATAGATGCTCCATTTCTCGCTTGGCAAAGCTGATGTAGTGGAAGGCGGAGTCGAGCTCCGTGAAGGGATTGTCTTGCCTGCCATAGATCACACTCAGTCCATAGGCTGCCGGCACCTTGTGCTTGTCTATGCTTCTGCAAAACAAGTCGCGCGCGAGAAAGTAGTTGTACACTTCCAAGGCCTCGAAAGCCTTACGCAATCGCCTGGGCAAACGATCGGCTGGAGATAAGAAGCTCAGGCAAATCGAGGCCATCACCAAGGCGGCAAGCACCGACCGCCAAGCGGATCGAGGGGTGCCGGACTTCATTCTCACTTGGCGCGGCGATCGATCAAGTCAAATTCCTGGTCGCCCGAAAGTGCGGGGCGAAGCAAATCCAAAGTAGAGCGGGCCGAGTCGCGTCTTCCCTCTTCAATGAGGTAATTCACATATCCCAATCCGCCATTGCGAAGCGTGGCCTTGTCCTGTGCCTTGTAGCTGCTTACATCAGCATCATGAAGTACTTCACCCGCCTTCTTAAGTGTCATATTGGCTTCCGTCATCGAGCGCATTTCCATTTGGCATAAGCCCAGAAGCAGCCATGCACCGGCATCATCGGGATCGAACTTGGTGATACCGTCATAGAGGCGTTTTGCCCGTGAGTACTTTTGATCGGCCATGTAGCCCGCTGCTTCTTCGAGCGCAGATTTTTTCAGTTCCTCGAAATACATTTCGTTTTCTCGAAAGAGCACTCCATCAGGATCCTTCTTACGGTACTTTGTAGCCCATTTCATGGCATTGGCAAAAGACTTTTCGGGTGGATACTCATCGTGCATTTCTTCCATCCTGCTGATCTCGTAGTAAGCTTTGGAAAGGTAGAGGTAAGGAGCAGGATCCTTGCGGCTATCACTTTTGCCCAGATAGCGCTCTCCCTTGGCTATGAGCTTTTCGTACTTCTCATCGATGTAGAGGGTGCGAAGATCCTGATAATCCTTGTCAGTTTGAGCAGAGGCTGCGGCGACAATGAATAGAAGGTAGACAGTAAGGGCCAGGGCCTGATTGATTTTCATTTTGATTATTGATTTACCTTTGCGCCATCAAATATAGTACCTAATTTTTCACAGGTGCATTTTTTTCTTTGAGCACCGCAGCCAGCCTTGAGTCTCATGCGCATTGACATCATCACAGCACTGCCCTCCTTACTTCACAGCCCATTGAGCGACAGCATAATGCAACGAGCACAAGACAAAGGCATTGTCAATATCAATATTCACGACCTGCGGCAATACAGTGAAGACAAGCACAAACGCATCGATGATTATGCCTTTGGGGGTGGTGCGGGCATGGTGATGCGGCCCGAGCCACTGGCCCGTTGTATTGAGTCCCTCAAAACCGGTGCGGATTACGATGAGATTATCTATATGAGTCCCGATGGTAAGCGTTTTGACCAGAAGCACGCGAACAAGCTCAGCACATGTAGGGCATTGATGATCATTTGCGGGCATTACAAAGGCATTGATGAACGCATCCGACAGCGCTATGTGAGTATGGAGATTTCCATCGGTGACTTCGTACTCAGCGGCGGTGAATTGCCGGCAGCGGTGCTCACAGATGCTGTGGTGCGATTGCTTCCGGGGGTGCTCAATGATGAGACCTCCGCACTCACCGACAGCTTTCAAGACGACTTGCTCGCCCCTCCTGTTTACACCCGACCTGCCCACTTCGAAGGAATGGACGTACCTGAAATACTTACCTCCGGCAATACCCCAGCCATAGAGCAATGGCGGCTTGAGGAGGCCATGCGCCGCACGCGCGAACGCCGGCCTGACCTGTGGAAGCGCTTTCAGGGTGGTGGCGATGGTGATGAAAATAAATAGAGGGTGCTATAGGGTGTATCTCGCAATAGTTTCGTAATATTGCAGCCCGAAATTCGA
>SLDS01000139.1 GCA_007125175.1 Flavobacteriales bacterium | reverse complement strand
GGGCTTCATGCGCCCGTGCACAATGCTTATTTGATAATCGGGTTTTGGAAAGCGCCTGCAAATGCTCTCGTAGCCATCCATCAAATCCTTTAAATCCAGCGTACTGGACTCCTCAATCAGGGGATAGACCACATAGACTTGACGACCTTTCTTGATCTCTCGCTCCATGAAGCCGAAAATCTGCAGGCGATGCTTGTCATAGACATGCCTGGTATCAACAGGCTTACGGCCCGGAGGGAGCTCGTCAATAATGCTGAGCTCCAAATCACCGTACAGTGTCATTGCCAGGGTGCGCGGAATGGGTGTGGCCGTCATGACCAAAATATGCGGAGGATGGCTATTTTTCTTCCAAAGCTGCGCGCGCTGTGCTACTCCAAACCTGTGTTGCTCATCGATGATCGCCAGCCCGAGATTTTTGAATACGACGCGCTTCTCCAGCAAGGCATGGGTTCCTATAAGAATGTGAATATCTCCCGAACGGCAGCCTTCATCCAGCTCTTTGCGCTCAGCAGTTTTGGTGGAACCGGTGAGCAAAGCCACGCGGATATCCATGGCAGCAAAAAGCTCGGCGAAAGTGGCCAGGTGCTGTTGAGCCAAGATTTCGGTGGGAGCCATGATGGAAACCTGAAATCCATTGTCGATGGCCATAAGGGCGGCAAGTGCAGCCACCACTGTTTTGCCACTGCCCACATCACCCTGAAGGAGCCGATTCATCTGATGGCCCGATTTCATATCCCTTCTAATCTCCTTCAGCACCCGTTTCTGTGCACCCGTGAGCTCAAAAGGCAGGTGCTTCTCATAAAAATCGCGGAAGGCATTGGCCACTGTACTGAATATGAATCCCTGAATCTTCTGATTGCGCATTTCTTTTTTGAGCAAAAGCTCCATCTGCAATAAAAAAAGCTCTTCGAACTTGAGCCTCCGGCGTGCATGCATCACGGCATCCTCACTGTGAGGCAAGTGGATAGCTCGAAGTGCTTCTCGTCTTGTAAGGAGCTTGTACTCGGCACAGAGGCTGTGCGGAAGGTATTCGGGAATCTGGTCTAGTACTGAGGGAAGTATCTTTTGGATAAGTTTTTCAATGCCTTTGCTCCCCAGCCCCCTCTTGGTCAACTTTTCTGTGCTGGAGTACACCGGCTGGATGTAGGCCATGGGCTCTTTGCCCTCCGCGAGGGCTTCCATCTCTGGATGGGCCATATTGATTCGGCCCTTGTAGCTACTCAGCTTTCCGAAAACCGAGTATATAATTCCGGGTCGCAAATTGGGAGCGATGTACGAAATACCCTTAAACCATACGAGGCCGATGCCTCCACTGGCATCGCGCAATACAGCGTGTAGGCGCTTGTTACGCCCTTGTCCTTCCTCCTTGATGCTCTCCAGTTTGCCTCTGAGATGCACATAATCATCACCGGCATGCAGACTCCCAATGTTTCGGATGATGGAGCGATCGACATAGCGAAAGGGATAATGCTCCAGCAAATCACTACAGCGCCTGATGCCCAATTCACTGACGAGCAGACGTGCTTTTTCCTCACCCACAGTGGGCAAGAACTCAATAGGGCTATGTAGCGTTATGCTCAAGTAATGGAATCAGCATTCACCGAGAATCGAGTAAAAGTAAGAAAAGCTCTGTGACTGCGCCGCAGGGGTATGTAGAGAAATGATACCTTCGCCCACGAGCGCTTTAGGGCATGCCATGAGTTTGAGCAAGAAAAAAGAATTCAGATCAGATTCCTTCGGGCTTTACCTTCTGCTCGCAGCTGCCTTTATCGCCTGTCTGGTAGCGGGAAACCTCATTTTTCAGAAATTCTTCTTCGTAGAGCCCTTTACCTTCCTCGGAGGAAAGGAGGATTCGCTGCTCGCCTTCATCGGTAATTACCGATTCGAACTTTCGGTAGGAATCATACCCTATCCCCTTACCTTTCTAATCACAGATATCATCAGCGAGATATACGGCCGCAAAAGAGCCAATTACGTGGTGTATGCCGGACTGTTTGCCACGCTTTTCGTGTGGATCATTGTGCTGCTGGCCGAGTGGGCGCCGGCTACTGATTACTCTCCAGTTGATGATGCCACTTTCATCCGGGTTTTTGGCCTTACAGGGGTGGCACTTGCTGCTTCCATGACGGCTTACTTGATTGCTCAGCTGATAGATATCCGCATTTACCATTTCTGGAAGAGGTATACCGGTGGCCGCTTGCTTTGGGTACGCAACAATTTTTCCACCTTAAGTTCACAATTCGTAGACACGGCCGTCGTGCTCCTCTTGCTCTGCACCTTTGGTGCCATCTCATGGAATCTCTTTTGGGGATTGCTCATCAATGGATTCGTATTCAAAATGCTCATCGCTTTTCTCGATACTCCACTGCTGTATCTCAGCACTTGGCTTATCCGTAGGAAGTACAAGCTTGCCATGGCTCAGGAGATGGACTTTATCGAATAGCATTCCAAGATTTCAGAATGCTATGAGAACAGCAGAAGCCCAAATTCCTTAGCTTTGTAGCTTTTCGAGAAAAATAAATTTCATGCTGAAAATCACAGGATGGTGTATTTCGCTCATACAAGCGGTGCTCCTCGTTGTGCCCCTCGCGGGACAGGTGTACGAACCGGTATCATGGACTTTCTCAAGCTCGGAGATGAGCGATGCTGCGGTAGAATTGCAGATGAAAGCCGACATTGAGGATGGATGGCACCTTTACGCCCTCGAATTGCCTTCTGATCAGGGTCCTATTCCCACCAGTTTCGAATTTGACGAAAGTGCCGATTTCGCTTTGGTAGACAAGGTGCAGCAAGGAAAGTACAAGACAGACTACGACCCCAACTTCATGATGGATCTCCATTTTTTTGACGTGGAGGCCCTTTTCAGGCAAAAAATCGAACGCAAGAATTCCAAGGCGTTCAGCGTAAGTGGTATGCTCACCTTCATGGTTTGCAATGATGAAATGTGCCTGCCGCCGGAGGATGTCTACTTCGACATTGATGTACCTGCTTCGACGGTTATCAAAAGTACATCTCAAAGCAATGATACAGAAATCGATGATGCCTCAATAGCCGAAGGATCTGCGCAAAACCCTTTTGGCGGAAGCCTACAAGTGGGTGGGGTAGACAGTGAAGTGCTCACACCTGTGAGCTGGAAGATAAGCCTGGAGATGGAGTCGGGCACTGAAGCTGTAATTCTGGCCGAAGCCGCAATCGATGAGGGCTGGTACGTATACGCCTCTACCGTGGATCCCGATGCAGGCCCCATACCGCTATCGATTCAATTTGAAGGAGATGAGGGCTTTTCGCCGGATGGCAATCCGGAGGAAGAAGGGGTGAAAAACAAGTTTGACCCCATTTTCGAAATGGAGCTCGACTACTTCGAAGGCAAGGCGGTACTCAGACAAAAAATCTTGAAAACCAATGCCGAAGCTATCACGCTAAAGGGCTATCTCACTTACATGACCTGTGATGATCACCGATGTCTGCCTCCTGAGGATGTGGATTTTGAACTGGATCTCGGCCCTGCCGATGCGGGTAGCACAGCCAAAGTGAGTGAAGGTGGAAAAAAGGATCGCAGCAACTGGGCGATATTCATCATTTCATTTTTGAGTGGCTTCGCCGCATTGCTCACACCATGTGTTTTTCCGATGATCCCGCTTACAGTGAGCTTCTTCACCAAGCAGAGCAAGTCTAAGGCAGCCGGGATTCGAAATGCCATCACTTACGGATTGTCCATCATCGTCATCTACGTTTTGCTGGGCGTAGTGGTCACTTGGGTGTTTGGAGCTTCCATCCTCAGTGAGCTCTCTACGGATCCCTGGTTCAATCTGTTCTTCTTCGTCCTGCTTATTGTTTTTGCTGTCTCCTTTCTGGGTGCTTTTGAGATCACTCTCCCCAATTCATGGATCAACAAGGCTGATGCTCAAGCTGATCGAGGGGGCTACCTTGGAATCTTCTTCATGGCTTTCACGCTGGCACTTGTCTCTTTTTCGTGTACCGGGCCCATCGTAGGCACATTGATTGTAGAGGCTGCATCGAAAGGAGGTACTGCACCAGCCATCGGTATGCTCGGTTTTTCATTGGCTATAGCTCTACCATTTGCCCTCTTTGCTGCCTTTCCAGGTTGGCTCAACTCCCTCCCGCAATCGGGTGGCTGGCTGAATTCGGTAAAGGTGAGCCTGGGATTTTTGGAGCTGGCTTTGGCCTTCAAGTTTTTGTCGAATGCAGACATGGTGCTGCAGTGGGGCCTGCTGGAACGGGAAGTTTTCATCGCTATCTGGATCATTGTATTCGCCTTTTTTACGCTCTACCTCATCGGTCACCTCAAGCTGCCGCATGACTCGCCCTTGAGTCACATCTCCGTAACACGGCTCTTTTTCGCCTTGCTCACAGGTGCCTTTACCATTTACCTCATTCCCGGCATGTGGGGAGCCCCCCTGAAGCTTATCAGTGCTTTCCCTCCGCCTATGCATTACAGCGAGAGCCCTCATGGCGTGGGCTTTTTTGGGGCATCGCAAGGCTCAGGGCCTGCGGCTGAGATCAGTGAAGGCACCTACCTCGGCCCTCAGGGCATCTACGTGTACAAAGATTACGACAAGGCCTTGCAACGCGCCAAAGAGTTGAACAAGCCTATGATGCTGGACTTCACCGGCCATGCCTGTGTGAACTGCCGCAAAATGGAGCAGCAGGTGTGGAGTGATCCCGAAATCAAGCGAAAGCTCAGCGAAGATGTGGTTCTGGTATCGCTCTATGTGGATGAAAAGACGCCCCTTCCAGAAGCCGAACGCAAAGAAGTGGAGCTCACCGGTGGGCGCAAAAAGCGCCTGAGGAATGTGGGCCACAAATGGGCCGCTTTTCAGGAAATACGTTTTGGTATCAATGCACAGCCTTACTATGTGATTCTCGACTTGGAGGAAAACATGCTCACAGAGCCTGCCAATTACCAGGATTATGGCACTGTATCCAAGTTTGACGAATGGCTGCAACGCGGTGTGGAGGCTTTCGCCAAAAAATGAGTCGGGCGCAAAGCCCTACTTCTCATCCCCAAAGGACTTGGGTGGGGGTACGTGAATAAAATCCTCGCTCTGCTTAATGGCATGCATCACAGTGTCCAGAATTTCTTCTGGAGAGGCCTCGTAGTCTATCTTGAGAGGTGGATAAAACTTCATGGTGATCAGTGAGTCCTTCACCTTAAGGCTAAGGCCCTTCTTGTCAAAAGCCCTTCTGAAACCATCGATGTTGACAGGTACCACAATAGGCTTGTACTGCTTGATGATGTGGGCAGTGCCCTTCCTGCCCTTCTCAAATGCCTTGGTGGTACCTTGCGGAAAGGTGATGACCCATCCCGAATTGATGGCCATTCCGATACGCTCGGTATCCTTGAGATTGACTTCCCGGCTTATTTCCTTGCCGGCTTCGCGCCATGTGCGCTGCACAGAGATCGATCCGGCATAGGCAAATATTTTGGGCAGCAAGCCACTGCGCATGGTTTCGGCAGCAGCGACATAGTACACATTGAGCTTTGGCGAAAGCAAGTAAACGGGATTGCGGATACCCCTCTTCAGCTTCCACTTGCTCGCGCTGAAAGCATGGTACATCAGGGTAACATCAGCGAAGTAGGTCTGATGATTCGAAACGAATAGTACTCCGCGATCGGGTAATTTACTGAGCTTGTCCATGCCTGCAATCAATGACTTATTGGTCCAAACGAATCGCGGCCAAGTAAAAAGCCCCATCACCGAAATGATGAGGTACTTGAGAAAAAGCCACTGGCCAAAGACGTTTTTTAATCGCGGCATAGAGCCTCGAAAGATAGGCAAATATGGATTGCAGTGCCATCAGTAAAGCCAAGAGCAAAAATTGCAGATCCCGCTTAAGTTGAGAACTCCTCAAAGTTTCGCCTTTCCTCTATCGAAAATCAGTTCAGAAGCTTCGGATGCGAGGTAGGCCTGATTGGCAAAGTCTGTTAGTATCTGATCAACAATATCCTGGGCATTATCTTTGTAATTCACCTGTACCTCGCAATCTTGATTTAGCCAGTGCTGGATGGTCTGCATATACTTGCGCTTTAGTGATTTTATACTCTCTACCCCAAAGTACATTTTGAGCACATGCGCATTGAAGCGTTGCTCATATTGGGCTTTCATCGGTAGCAGCAAAAGCTTTTTTCCGAGGAATAGTGCTTCAGAGCTTATGCCAAATCCTGCAGCTGCCAGCACTCCCCGACAATCGCCTAGAGCCTGGAGAAAACGAGATCTCTGAATGGGCTCAAAATCAATATTTGAGTAGCGATAACTTGATTTGGTATGTTTGGAAAAGACCTTCCATTGGACTTCCCGGAAGCGCTTAAGGGCTTTGATTATTTCCCGGTCGCTGTAGAAGGGCAAATAAACCAAATAATGGCCCTTATCCCCTATCGCCAATTCCCGGCACTCTCTGGCAATGAGGGGTGAAAAAGTAAAGGGCTCGCGGGGTAGATAATGAAGTGCGTAGGCAGCATCTGTCGGAGCGTAATGGCGCATCAATCTGGGAAATACCCTCCCAAGACCCGCAGTCTTGGGTCTTGGAATGAGAGGATCGAGAAGGGCCAGCTGATTGCTCAGTCCCACACAAGGTACTCCTTGCTTGCGGGCAGCCCATGCCGAAACCGGCTCAAAATCATTGATCACCAGGTCGTAACTGGACAAGTCGAGTGCTTCAAGTTCTCTGAAAAAACGCTTTACATCACTGGACTTCCATGTGCCTATCAGGTCGAAGCTACCATTCTTGCCAAAATGAAATCCCAGTCCCCCGGCTTTGTACTGAATGGGGTGCTCCAAATGCAATTCGTTGTGAGTACCTGAAACAAGCACATCTACACTCGCCCGCTTATTAAGGGCGGGCAGTATTTCTCTGGCCCTTGCAATGTGACCGTTACCTGTGCCCTGAACACCATATAAAATTTTCATCGCATGGGTATCTTGAATTCTTGCATTAGATGCACTATGCTCAGCGCATCATTCAATTCTTGCTCTACTTCTTGTTCG
This sequence comes from Flavobacteriales bacterium, assembly GCA_007125175.1. Classification (GTDB taxonomy): domain Bacteria; phylum Bacteroidota; class Bacteroidia; order Flavobacteriales_D; family Cryomorphaceae; genus T3Sed10-241. Next base: position 4,127 of record SLDS01000139.1, on the reverse strand, counting down.
ATTTCTTCCACCCTATCGAGGAGCTCTTCGTGAAAGTAAAGATTCCACTCCCCGGCATGGTACTCCAATGATGTAAGGTTTTCTACCCAATCGCCGGAATTGAGATAGATCACTTCACCAGCCTCGCCATCTATTCGCTTGATGCAGGGCTGATGGATATGACCACATACCGCGTAGCTAAAGCCACTTTGACTCGCCAAGTCGGCTACGAGCTGCTCGAAATGGCTCATGTAGCTCACAGCGCTTTTCACCTTGTTCTTGATTCTCTTCGAGAGAGATATCCGGGGCCTTCCAAAATACTCAAGGCCATTATTGACAGAGCGATTGAGCAAAATAAGCATATCGTATCCAATACCTCCAAGCTTAGCCAGCCACTTGGAATGACGCATGCTCACATCGAAAACATCACCGTGAAAGATCCATGCATCACCACTCGGTAGGGATAGCTTCAGCTTGTTTACTATTTCCAGCCCACCCATCTCAAATCCACTAAACTTGCGCAGGAGCTCGTCATGATTGCCAGTAATGTACGAAACCCTCACGCCATCGCCGAGAAGGCTGATGATATGCTTGAATACCTTCATATGACTCTTGGGCCAATAGCGCTTATTGAATTGCCAGATATCAATGATATCTCCATTGAGCACCAAATGCTTCACATCGATGCTCTTGAGGTATTGCAGAAGCTCTTTGGCATGGCAGCCATAGGTGCCTAAGTGCACATCAGAAATGACCACGAGGTCGACTTTTCGTTTGGGTTTTTTCATTTTTGTGGTGAATTGATGGGGACTGAAACCGAAATAGAAGGTGGTATGATGCAAAGCAAAGAGCCAAAAGCCCTGGAAAGAGAGTAAGCCGACTTGCGAAGATGGGAAGGAGGGCAAATGGCTGTGGCAACAAAGCACATGCTCTTGGGTTTTAACAAAGGTCTGCCATCACTGTTAAGTGGGCCTTAGGCAGGCATTAGATAATGGTTAACTAACTATTTTTTAGCAAACAAAGCTTTGTTAGCAAGAAAAAAATCAGCGTTGAAAATTGGCATAGTAGGTGCCGGAGTGGCCGGCTTGAGCAGTGCCAACCGCCTGCGCAGTGCGGGGCATGAAGTACATGTCTTCGAAGCCAATGACTATGTAGGGGGCAAGCTGCACAGCTTCGAGACTGCGGGCTACCGCTTCGATGCAGGGCCCTCCCTTTTTACCATGCCACAGCTGCTCGATGAAGTTTTTCACGAGGCAGGAAGGAATCCCCGGGATTATTACACCTATCAGAAAATCGATCCTGCCTGCCACTATTTTTGGGAGGATGGCAGCAATTTCGAGGCGCCCGGTGATACAGATCGATTTGCGGAAGCGGCAGCCCAAACCTTTGGGGTAGATGCCTCAAGGCTCAGAGATTATTTCGAGAGAAGCGCTGAGATATACGACATCACTGAAGATGTATTCCTCAAAAGTTCACTTCACAAATTATCCACTTACCTAAAGTCCAGCACCCTGCGCTCCATGATGAGCTTGCACAAAGCGAGGATATTCAGCACCATGCACGCGGTAAATGCCGATCTGATGAAGCATGACAAGCTTACCCAACTTTTTGATCGATATGCAACATACAATGGATCCAATCCCTACAAAGCGCCCGGGACGCTAACGGTCATTCCCACCCTGGAGCATCGCTGGGGAACATTTTTGCCGGAAGGTGGAATGCACGAGATAAGCAAGAGCCTCTACAAGCTTGCTCTGGATCAAGGAGTGGTTTTTCACCTTGGTGATTCGGTGAGTGAGATTGTACTGGATGGCAAAACGGCCGCTGGGCTGCAGAGCAAGAGCGGGAGCTACAGCTTTGATGCAGTGGTGAGCAATGCCGATGTGGTGCCGACTTACAAGCATCTCCTACCCAATACGAAACTGCCACAAAGCATTGCGCGTCAAGAGCGATCAAGTTCGGCTCTGATATTCTACTGGGGGGTAAGCAAAGAATTCGAGCACATGGGCCTGCACAATATTTTTTGGAGTGAGCACTATAAGGAAGAGTTCGAATACCTGTTCGAAAAGAAAGAGCTGCACAGTGATCCGACGGTGTATGTGAACATTACTTCCAAGTATGTGGCGGAAGATGCTCCCGAAGGCTGCGAAAATTGGTTTGTCATGGTAAATGCTCCTCATGTGGCCGGACAGGATTGGGAAGCTCTGAGAGAGAAAGCCAGGAGCTCAATTCTATCGAAGCTCAACAGAATACTGGGCTGCAATATGGAAGCCTACATAGCTTGCGAAAGGGTGCTCGATCCTCCCGGTATAGAATCACAAAGCGCGAGCCATCTGGGCTCCCTCTACGGCAGCAGTTCCAACAGCCGCTTCAGCGCTTTTTTGCGCCACCCAAATTTTTCGCAAAAGCTGAAAAATCTGTATTTCTGTGGAGGCAGTGTGCATCCGGGAGGCGGGATTCCCTTATGTTTGTTATCAGGAAAAATAGTCAGTGATCTAATTTCATGAGAAAGCATCACAGCCTGGAGCAATTTAAGTCCAAAAAGGCGGGCATCAGCATCCTGATCGTTTTGCATGTGGTAGGTGCCATCGGTTTTGTATCGCCACTGTCGGAGTGGTTCGTATACCTCACGCCCATGAACCTGCTCATCACAGCCGGGATGATCTGGATCGACACGGAGCGGTCACAGCGCCGCGCCTGGCCTGTAGCACTGGCCGTCATGTTGATAGGATATACGGCCGAGGTGGTCGGAGTGAAAACCGGAGTGATATTTGGTGAGTACAGCTACGGTGAGGTGCTGGGCTGGAAGGTTTTGGAAGTGCCTCCCCTGATCGGTGTGAATTGGCTGATTGTAATTTGGGGCGCCTTTGCCTTGAGCCATACCATTGGCGTCACGCAACACTACAGATGGCTTACCACAGGCATCTTTGCAGTGGGTCTGGATCTCATCATTGAGCCTGTGGCCATCTATTTTGAGTTTTGGACATGGGAGAGCGCTAAGCCGCCGCTGCAGAATTACCTGGCCTGGTTTGCTCTGGCGGCCCTACTCGGATTGCTCTTTGAGCGCTATCCTCTCGTGAAAAAGCCGCGCCTGGGTGTGGTGGCCTTTATCTGCCAAATTCTTTTCTTTGGGGTTGTATTGCGCACCATTTCGCAATAAGGCCCGATATGCCCAGAATTTCTCAAATCCTAAAAACCCTATTAACAATTGGATTGATCCTGATTGCTCTCTGGGTGCTGTGGCTGAGCCGAACAATCCTTCTTTACTTCATTGTAGCATTGGTAATCACCTTGATAAGCAGACCCTTTTTTCATTTCATCAGGGGTATTCGCTTTCGCCAAAAGTCCATGCCAAAGTCGGTGGCTGCCTTGGTCACACTGCTTCTCATCGTATGTGTGATTTCAGCCGTGTTTGGGCTCTTCTTTCCTCTACTGATTCGCGAGGCACAGGTGCTCTATCAATTGGACTATGCACAGCTGCGCAGCTCAATGGCTCCCTTCATCGACAATGTGAATGCCTGGCTGAGCAATATGGGCCTTGAGCATGCCGCAGATACCCAGAGGGCCGATGCTGCGGAATACGTGCTGCAGAGCTTAAATTTGAGAAACCTTCCCTCGCTGATCAACAATGTATTCAGTGTATTCGGCAATGTCTTAATCGCGGTGTTCTCGGTGGTCTTTATGAGCTTCTTCCTGCTCAGGGATGACGAAATGGTAGGGCGAATACTTTTGAGCGTCACACCCAGAGCGCGCGAGGACAGTGCCAAGAGGATCATACTGAACACCCGGCACATCTTGTCGCGTTATTTCATTGGATTGATCTTTCAGGTGGCGGCCATCACCATCTGTGTGTGGATAGGATTGAGCCTCATCGGTGTGAAAAATGCCTTGCTCATCGCTTTCTTCACGGGCCTGGCCAACCTGGTGCCCTATCTCGGCCCTTGGATTGGGGCCAGCTTTGGGGTGATTATTATGGTCACCAATAATATCGGGATGAGCTTCGGCGATGTCATTCTGCCAAAATTCTATCTGATGCTCCTGGTCTTTGCCATCACTCAAATGTTGGACAATTACATTTTCCAACCACTCATTTTCTCCAACAGCATCCATGCCCATCCACTGGAAATCTTCATAGTGATTCTCATCGG